>SVLR01000003.1 GCA_015067785.1 Oscillospiraceae bacterium | reverse complement strand
TCTGCCGAAGCTTCGTTCCATTAAGTCCCGTTCGACTTGCATGTGTTAGGCACGCCGCCAGCGTTCGTCCTGAGCCAGGATCAAACTCTCAAAAAATGTTATCTAAAGCACCTATGTGCCTCAAATCAGTTTTTTGAATAATTTGCTCTTAGCAATTTATTACTCAAGAATTTCGTTGGCTGTTTCTTTCGCTTTCGCTTAAACAATCCATTTTTTTGTTGTTCAAGGTGTTTGTTCGTCTTTGCGTTATTCAATTTACAAGGTACATCTTGCCGCCTCCCGCAGCCTCGCGGCTCCGTTCATCGGACAGCTTGCATATGATAACACTTGAAACTCTATTTGTCAATAGCTTTTTTTGAAAAATTTCAAGGTTTTTTTATTATTTTTTTAGTCAATCAAAATCTTGTGTTTTCCCTTATAAACGACCACAAAATGGGGTTTTCCCGCTCTCTTTATCGGGACGAGATGTTCTGTGAAATATCCCCCAACGCGTCAGCAGCATCCATAATACCGTCCTCCGTGCGGGCAAGATCTCCAAGAGAAAACATACCGCACAATTTCCCATCTTCCACTACCGGAAGCCTGCGCACCTGCTGGCGACCCATCAGGTGCGCCGCAACACCGGCTTCCATATCTGGGCCTACTGTCAGCACCTGTCCGGTCATCACTTCCCGGACCTTCGTTTCCTTAGGCAGTTTGTTTGCCGCGAGGCAACGTGTTACCAGATCCCGGTCTGTGACCATACCGCACAGTTGCCCCCGGTCATTGCACACCGGCAGCACACCTACATTATGATTTGTCAGCTTTCTTGCCGCCACCTCCACACTTTCCTCCGGGTGAATGCCGACAACAGACGCTGTCATAAGTTCCCTTACTTTCATATTCTTGCCTCCTTTTCCCATATTATGGGCAGGATGCAAGCCTTTTATACATTATATATTAATATAATTACCGTGCCTGCGAGAACAGGCACGGTAATGGTCATCTCTGTTTGTAGGTTTTGAGAAAATCCTGCAAGCTCGCGCAGGCGTCTTCCAACACTTCGATTCGAGGCAGATAGACCACCCGGAAATGGTCAGGCTGCTTCCAGTTGAAGCCGCTGCCCGGCACGATGAGCACCCGCTTTTCCCGGAGGAAATCCAGTGCAAACTGTTGATCGTCCACGATATTAAACTTCTTGATATCCAATTTCGGAAATGCATAGAAGGTAGCCTTCGGTTTTACAACCGAAACGCCGGGGATATCATTAAGCGCCTTATAAACGAACTCTCTCTGCTCATAGATCCGTCCGCCCGGAACGATATACTCATTGACGCTCTGGTAGCCGCCAAGCGCCGTCTGAATAATAGATTGTCCGGGCACATTGGAGCAAAGGCGCATATTGGAGAGCATATTGATACCCGCCATATAGTCCTTGGCAATCTCCTTATTGCCGGAGAGGATCATCCAACCCACCCGGAAGCCGCAAGCCATATGGGACTTGCTGAGGCCGCTGAAAGTAACGCAGAACAGATCCGGCGCAAGGGATGCGGTAGAAATATGTTCCAAACCGTCCATAACAAGACGGTCATACATCTCGTCAGAGAATAGTACCAACTCGTGCCGACGGGCAATATCCACCAGCTGCTCCAGAATCTCCTTAGGATACAGTGCACCGGTAGGGTTATTGGGGTTGATAATAACAAGTGCCTTTGTTTTGGGGGTGACTTTGCTTTCAATGTCCTTAATATCCGGATACCACTCCGACTGCTCGTCGCAAATGTAATGCACTGCCTTGCCACCGGCAAGATTTGTACATGCTGTCCACAAGGGATAGTCCGGAGAGGGCACCAAAACCTCGTCACCGTTGTTGAGCAGCGCATTGAGGGAAAGCTGGATCAGCTCGCTGGCACCGTTGCCGGTGTAGATATCCTTCATTGTTACATTCGGGATCTTCTTGATCTGGGCATACTGCATGATTGCCTTGCGGGCCGCAAAGATACCGCGCGAATCGGAATACCCCTGAGAATGGACGATATTGTCCCGCATATCCTGAATGACTTCCTCCGGCGCATTGAAGCCAAAGGGCGCAGGATTGCCGATATTCAGTTTCAGGATCCGCATACCACGCTCTTCCATCCGTGTGGCTTCCTCCAGTACAGGACCGCGCACATCGTAGAGCACATTCTCCAGCTTATCTGCCTTTCCAAAGGTTCTCACAAAGTCATCTCCTTAAAACTCACATTTCTTTTCGATGTAGCTTCTCAGCTCGCTGATAGGGACACGCACCTGCTCCATCGTATCACGGTCGCGGACAGTAACGCAGTTGTCGGCCGGCGTATTGTCATCGCCCACGGTCTGGAAGTCCACAGTGATACACAGAGGCGTGCCGATCTCGTCCTCACGGCGGTAACGCTTACCGATAGAGCCGGCATCGTCAAAGTCCACCATAAAGTACTTCCGCAGCTCCGCATAGATCTCCTCTGCCTTAGGAGAGAGCTTCTTGGAAAGAGGCAGCACAGCAGCCTTGAAGGGTGCCAGCGCAGGGTGCAGCCGCAGAACAGTACGGATATCGTCCTTGCCGTTCTTGTCCTGACCGACCACTTCCTCGTCGTAAGCTTCGCAAAGGAATGCCAGCGCTACGCGGTCGCAGCCCAGAGAAGGCTCGATCACATAGGGAATATAATGCTCGTTCTTTTCCTGATCGTAGTACTCCAAGCTCTTGCCGGAAGCCTCCTGATGGCGGCCGAGGTCATAGTCGGTACGGTCAGCAATGCCCCACAGCTCGCCCCAGCCGCCACCAAAGGGGAACTGATACTCGATGTCTGTGGTAGCGCGGGAATAGAAGGCCAGCTCTGCAGGCTCATGGTCACGGAGCCGGAGAGAATCCTCCTTGATGCCCAGAGAAATCAGCCAATTCTTGCAAAAATCTTTCCAGTAAGCGAACCATTCAAGGTCAGTACCGGGCTGGCAGAAGAATTCACACTCCATCTGCTCGAACTCACGGGTGCGGAAGGTAAAGTTGCCGGGGGTGATCTCGTTGCGGAAGGCCTTACCTACCTGACAGACACCGAAGGGCAGCTTCTTACGGGTGGTGCGCTGGATGTTTGCAAAGTTTACAAAAATACCCTGAGCAGTCTCAGGACGCAGATAGCAGGTAGAGGAGGAGTCCTCGGTAACGCCGATCTTGGTCTGGAACATCAGGTTAAAGTTGCGGATAGAGGTGAAATGATGCTTGCCGCAGTTGGGGCAGACCACATCCTCATGCTCTGCAATGAAATCGTTCATTTCCGCAGGCTTCATAGCGTCTACATTGACACCCTTGCCGGACTCGCTCTCCTCAATGAGCTTATCGGCACGGTGACGGGCACCGCAGCCCTTGCAGTCCACCAGCGGATCGGAGAATGAACCTACGTGACCGGTGGTGATCCAGGTTTGGGGGTTCATCAAAATGGCAGCGTCCAAGCCTACATTATAGGGAGACTCCTGCACAAACTTCTTAAGCCAAGCCTTCTTAACATTATTCTTAAACTCTACACCGAGCGGGCCGTAGTCCCAGGAGTTTGCAAGACCACCGTAGATCTCGGATCCGGCATAGACATAGCCACGGTTTTTGCAGAGATTCACGATCATATCCAATGTTTTTTCGCTGTTTTTCATCTTTTGATTCCTCCGAACAAATTATAAAAGGTATTATACCGAGTTTTCTTTCCAAAATCAAGAATTTTCCCCGGAATCATAGACATTTTCCGGTCCTAAATCCTTCGCCATCATTTCATAAACATGCTCACCAAGATCGGCGGTGCTCATCGTCTTCACTTCTTCTGCCGGAATAACCTCCAGCAGCTTCAGCTTTACATAGCCGCCTTTCAGCTTAAACAGGCTCTTCATAGACTGCTGTGTACCCTGAACGGTACAGACCGCCACCGGCACATTTGCCTTTTGAGCGATCTTAAAAACACCGTTGCGGAAATGGCGAAGCTTGCCGTCCAAGCTGGTATAACCCTCCGGGAACACGCCGATGGACACTTGATCCTCTTTAATTAGCTGAATGCAGCGCAGTATGGTCTTCAGCGCCTCCCGGTCATTTTCCCGATTGATGGGCTGGCACAAAATTTTGCGCTGGATCTGCCCCACAATGGGCTTTTGATCATTTTCCCGTTTGGAGATAAACGCCATCGTGCTTTTATGAAAGGTGTAGAGCAAAACCACCGGGTCCAGATCAGAAATATGGTTGCATACCAGCAAAAAGCGCGTATCGGTAGGTGTCTTTTCAAGACCCTCCGTCTCGATTTTTAATCCGAGAACGGTTTTAACGGCATCTATGTACAAATAGGTCATTTTGCGGTAGAACTTACTGTCTTTATCCGGCAGCACCTTCATGTCCACCACTGCGCAGGCAATGATCAAAAACGCAGCTGCCAAAATAACCGCCAGCACCGTCCCGCCCAAAAAACCGAGTGGCAGAAGGTACAGCCATGAAAGACTTAAAAACGCATCCGCTCCCAAACAAACACCTAAAGAAAAGCCTGCACCTGCCAGCAGGCACAAAATAATCAGCATAAATTCTCCTCCGTGAGATATCCGTAGGATATATTTCCTCCTATTATACTCCCAAGTTGAGCAGTTAACAAGTGTATTTTTTCTAAAAGTACTGGAAATTGTAAATATATGCTGGTATAATAGCTTCAAAATTGTGGAGGATCAACCTATGAAGAAAAGAATTTGGGAATTGGATGCGATTCGGGGCATCTGTCTGCTTTTTATGATCTATGGACATATTGTGTATGATGTGGTTTATCTTTTCGCCCTTGCGCCCCTGAACGACGGCGGTATTTTTGATTGGGCGGTGCTGCACATCGGTCCTACCTTTATCATTCTTTCCGGTATCTGTTCCAATTTAGGTAAGCACCCCATCAAACGGGGGCTCTTGGTGCTCGGCTGCGGAATGCTGGTCACAGTCGTCACCTGCGGTATGTATTTGCTTGGTTTCGCAAACGAAGGCATTATTATCTACTTCGGCGTTTTGCACTGCATTAGCATTTGTATGCTGCTATCCCCTCTGTTCCGGAAGCTTCCCTGGTGGGTGCTGCCCCCTGTAGGCTTGGCGATCGTCTTTATGAAGAGCCTGCTGCACGGTGTGCAGGCGGAGAGTTTTCTCCTCATTCCTTTCGGCATTTATCCCACCGGATTTGCCACCTCTGACTATTTCCCGCTGATCCCCTGTCTCGGTTATTTTGTCATCGGCAGCGGACTGGGGCAGCTGCTTTATAAGAACAAAAAGAGCCTGATTCCCGAGCCCAAGTTCTTCCCCTTTAACGCACTGGGCTTCCTGGGGCGTCACTCCCTTCTTATTTATTTGGTCCATCAGCCCATTATCGCCGCCGGCGTCTTTATTGTATCTCTCTTTGTTTAGGAGCTTTTTATGAAACAGCGTTTTAACTCCATCCCTATCCTTCTGTTTTCTGCACTGTCCGGTTTTCTTGGCTTGGGTCTGCAGCTTTGGCAGAACATCACCGGCATCGATGCAGAGGGTCTGCTGATGCCGGAGCATCCGGCCACCTATCTTTTGCTTGGTCTTACCGTTTTTGTACTGATGATCCTCTACTATCTTACCACCGGGATCCCACAGGATATTCGGTATAACGATCTTGCGCAAAATCGGAATTATTCTATGATCGGCAGCATTTCGGGCGCAGTCGGCATTGCCGCTACGCTGCTGCTTGGCTCTTTTTCTCCCAGCTTTACCTACCTGTGCATCGCAGGCATCGTGCTTCTGCTGTGGCAGACCTATGTACAGCGGGACAAGTCCCTTCGCTTTTGGGCAAGCTGTGCAGTCACCGTATTCATGTTGCTCGTCCCCTTGAGCCAATACCCCAAATGGTGCGTAGAGACCCAAATGCCGCGCTACGCCTATCCTTTGCTTGCAACGCTGGCGATCCTGCTGGCCGCCTATCATCGGGCCGAGGGAGAGCTGGGTGTTCCTCACAGCAAGCGGCTTGTCTTTTTTCACAGCCTTGCCATTTACTTTGGCATCACCTGTGCTTCTACCGAGCTGGGCTTCCTGACTGCCGGCATGGCGCTATGGTGCGCTGCCGACCTTCTGCGTCTGCAATCGGTGGTCCACATCCGTCTCCCCCTTCCGGAGACCGTGGCCAAGTGCATCCGCACCCTCTCCGATGCCGGCTATCCCGCCTATGCCGTAGGCGGCTGTGTCCGGGACACGCAGCTTGGTGAGCCGGTTCAGGATTACGATCTGTGCACCTCCGCCACCCCTGATCAGATCGCAGAGATCTTCTCCCAATACCACCTGATCCGCGCCGGTGAGAAGCACGGCACCGTAGGTGTGGTAATCGACGGTACTGTCTATGAAATTACTACCTTCCGCTCTGAAGGGGAGTATAAAGACAATCGGCATCCGGACTGGGTCTCCTTTGTAGACGACTTGGAAACCGACCTTGCCCGCCGTGATTTTACGGTCAACGCAATGGCCTATTCCCCGGTCACCGGTCTGCAAGACCCTTGGGGCGGCACCGAGGACCTGAAAAAGCGGATCCTGCGGACAGTTGGCGACCCCGAGCAGCGCTTTGAGGAGGATGCTCTTCGGATCCTGCGGGGTGTTCGCTTCTCCATTCGTTACGGTCTGACGCCCGACGCCAAAACCAGCAAAGCAATGGTGCAGTTTGCTCCGCTTATGGATCATCTGGCACGGGAGCGGGTCTTTGATGAGCTGTGCAAGATCCTAAAGCTGTGCACAGCAAGAGATCTGCTTCGTTTCCGCCCCATATTTTTACAAGTCATCCCGGAGCTGAAGCCGTCTGTAGACTTCCAGCAAAGGACCCACCACCACGCTTACGATGTGTTCACCCACACCGCCTATGTAGTGGAAAACACCCCGGAGGAGCTGGCGCTCCGCTGGGCTGCCCTGCTCCACGACATTGGCAAGCCGGACGCCTTTACCCAAGACGAGGACGGCAGAGGTCATTTCTACGGTCACGCGGACATCAGTGCAGAAAAGGCAGATGCCATTCTTCTGCGGTTGAAGGCGCCTACCGCTCTGCGGGAAAAGGTAGTATTTCTCATTAAAAACCATATGCTCTCCCTTCCTGCCGATCCTGCGGTGCTGCGCCGCAGACTCAGCCAGCACGGGGAGGATAATTTGAAAGCCCTGATCCAGCTCCAAAAAGCCGATTACGCCGGCAAGGGCGTGACAGACGCGATGCCTCCCTTCGTGATGGTGGAGTCAATTATTCGCAACATTTTGACCGAAGCCCACTGTCTGCACATTCGGGATCTGGCTGTCAACGGCAACGACCTGATGAATCTGGGTTTTCCGGAAAGCAAGCTTTTGGGCGAAGGTCTCGCCTATCTTCTTGACTGCGTGTTGGACGAAAAGCTTCCCAACGAGCGAGCCTCTCTCCTGCGCGCTGCTGCAGATTATTTACAAGAAAGGACAAGTATAGAATGAAAATCGCAATCGTGACCGGTGCAAGCTCCGGTATGGGACGGGAATTTGTGCGCCAGCTTTCCGGCTATGTAAAGGTCGATGAGGTTTGGGTCATTGCCCGTCGGGAAAATGCCCTGAATGAATTAAAAGAGGAGTGTCCTTACCCCGTCCGCCCCTTGGCGCTGGACCTTTGTGACCCGGAAAGCTTTGCCCGCTTATCCGCCCTTTTGGAAGAAATAAAGCCGGATATCCGGCTGCTTGTCAACGCTGCCGGTTTCGGCAGATTCGGCTCCTTTATGAAGGTCACCTTGGAGGACGATCTGCGGATGATCGATCTCAACTGCAAAGCGCTCATTTATATGACCCGGCTTTGCCTGCCTTATATGAAGGAGGGAAGCCATATTCTGCAGCTGGACAGTATGTCCGCCTTCCAGCCGGTGCCCTATATCGCGACTTACGGCGCCACCAAGGCCTTTGTTCTCAGCCACACACGGGCTATTCTCCCGGAGCTACGCAAGAAGGGTATCCGCATTATGGCAATGAACCCCTTCTGGGTAAAAACAGAATTTTTCGACCACGCCTTTGCCACCAATGACCGGGAAGTGCAAAACTATGTCTGCTTCCACGAAGCGAAAGATGTGGTCGCTACCGGTCTTCACGACCTGTATAAAACCAAAAAGCAGGTCTCTGTCCACAGCTTTGTGGCAAAATTCCAGCGTCTGCTTGTAAAGCTGGTACCCCACAGCATCGTTATGAAGGTTTGGATGAATCAGCAGAAAAAGCCAAAAAACGACCCCCGCGCACAAAAATCTTAATGCACCGGAGACCATTATGCACACCAAAATAGAAAAAAATATTCCGCAAAATTCTCCACGCCATGGAGTTTATCATCGCCGTTCTGACACTCATTGTTCTTTTAGGAATGTTGGACATGGAGATCTATAAGATGTTTACTGTAGGCGATTATTTCGCCTCTATGGATACCTATTTGCACAACATTCTGACCATTGTTGTCGGTTTGGAGTTTGTGCGTATGCTCATCGATATGACCCCGGCCAACACCTTGGAGGTGCTGATCGTGGCCATCGCCCGGCAGGTAATACTTACCCACAACGACCCCCTGAGCAACTTAGCCAGCATTATCTGCATTGCCGGTCTCTTTGCCACCCGCCGCTACCTGATCTCCAAAAAGGCCCTGAAGCTCGAACTCTCTGAGGTCGAATAACAAAAAAAGAACCCCGGGTGGGGTTCTTTTTTGTTGCTTATTTGCCGGCCACAGACAGGCCGTCGACCCATACGGTGGGAGAGCCGAAGGTAGTCTTGCCCATGGGCATAGGCAGGGTCACATTGTCCGCCACCGCCACTACATTTTTCAGCAGCTCGTAGAAATTACCGGCTACGGTAAAAGACTTCACATAGGTGGTCTTTTCACCGTTTTCGATCATAAAGCCTGCGCTTTGGAGAGAGAAGTCACCGGAAATCGCGTTTGCGCCTGCGTGGAGACCGCTCAGGTCGGTAATATAGACACCGCTGTCTGCTTTCTTCAGAAGCGCCTCCTCTGTCAGATCACCGCCTGCCAAATACATCGTATAGGGGCTGATGCCCACAGGGGCAGTATAGCTGCCCTTAGAGCCGTTGCCGGTGGTCTTCTTGCCCGCTTTATGGGCCGTTTTCAGGTTATACAGCAGGGTGGTCAGCACACCCTTTTCGATCACATTCTTGCAATACGCAGGGCTGCCCTCTGCGTCAAAGTTCATAGGCTCCGGATTTTCCTTGTGGAAGGGATCATCCACCAGCGTTACCAAATCAGAGGCTATCTTCTCGCCCTCCTGCCCGGCGAGCTTGCTAAGGCCCTTCTGTGCCGCCTCAGAGGAGAAGATCCCGCTGAACACCTGCAAAAGGCTCGCCATAGCCTTAGGGCTAAAGAGAACGGGATACTGACCGGTAGGTGCCACATCACCGCCAAGCTGACGGCGAGCTTCCTCTGCAGCTTTTTCTGTCAGCTCGTCAATGTCGATCTCCTCTAATTTTCCAAGCTTAAACTTAAAAGCATCTTCCATCTCTTCGCCGTTAGAAACGACTGCAACTGTAATCAGTCCCGCAGCGCTGTTCTCATAGGAAAGATCCAAGCCCTTGGAGTTAAAAATAGCAATCCTGCTCTCTTGCATAATACCCTGACTCTGGCAACCGTCCACAACGCCTTCCTTGGTGTAAAGGGTCTCCTGAGTCTTGAGTGTGGCTGCGATCAGCTCCTCAGTAGCAGGCAGCGCATAGGGTGTCAGCTCCAGCGGCTCATAAGCTTGACCGCCTTCACCAAGAAATACCTCATCCTCCGCTTCCAGTGTCTTTGCGTTATCCACCGCCCGCATAACAACCGCAGCCGCCTCCTGGGCGCTGAGCGCTTGGGTGGAGGCGTAGCCCATTTTGCCGTCTACGATACAACGGAAGCAGACACCGCCGTCCAGTGAGGAGGTAAACTCATTGACCTCGTGCATAAACACACCGACCTCTGTGCTACCGCCTACCTGATAATAAAGCTCGTATTCGGCAATATTCATTTCTTCACACTTGGCGATGACCGCCTGCTTAAATCCGTTAAAATCCATAATACACCCTCCTTATCTGCCGCCAACGGTAATGCTGGAGACACGGATCATAGGCTGACCTACATTGGTAGGGATGGAGCCGCTGGAAGATCCGCACATGCCCTGACCCATATCCAGATTCTTACCCACCATATCAATATCCATAATCACCTGATTGCCCTTGCCTACCAGGGACGCGCCACGAACGGGCTCACAGATCTTACCGTTGCGGACCATATACCCCTCATTGACCGCGAAGTTAAATTCACCGGTAAGGGGATTGACAGAGCCGCCACCCATTTCCTTGGCAAAAAGGCCGTACTCCATAGAGGCGATGATGTCGTCGTTATTATCCTCACCCTCCGCAATATAAGTATTGGTCATACGGCTGGTGGTGGTGTAAGCGAAGCTCTGCCGGCGAGCGTTGCCGGTAGACTCCATGCCCATACGACGACCGTTAAATTTATCGATCATATAGGACTTGAGGATGCCGTTTTCAATAAGCACATTCCTGCGCGCAGGCGTACCCTCGTCATCCACATTGATAGAGCCCCAAGCGTTGGGAATGGTGCCGTCATCAATGGCAGTAACCTTGGGATTTGCGATCTGCTGACCCAGCTTTCCGGCAAAAACACTCTGTCCGTAGGCGACAGAAGAAGCTTCCAGACCGTGTCCGCAGGCCTCGTGGAAAATAACACCGCCAAAACCATTGCCGATCGCAACCGGCATCACGCCTGCAGGGCAGTAGCCTGCGCCTGCCATAGTGATGGCCTGCTTGGCTGCGTGGAGGCCCACCTCCTTGGCGCATATCTCGGAATCAAACATCTCAAGACC
The DNA here is from genome assembly GCA_015067785.1 of Oscillospiraceae bacterium. Classification (GTDB taxonomy): domain Bacteria; phylum Bacillota; class Clostridia; order Oscillospirales; family Oscillospiraceae; genus Faecousia. The sequence continues at coordinate 65,647 of SVLR01000003.1, read as the reverse complement.
CATACGGCGTCCGGGAGAGCAGGATCCGGTTTGGGTACCATTGCCCAGATCTGCCACCGCAGAGATGGCAATGCGGGTACGGACCTGCCGGTCCTGGGTATAGATGCCGTCTGTATTGGCGATCAAAATATTATGATCTACATCCAGCAGATTACCGGTGACCTGGGTAATGCCTTCGTGGTATTCCTTGGCGGCAAAATAGCCTTCCTTCAAAATTTCCACCTTCCGGGCATTTTCCACAGAGGAAGGGACGATTCCGATGGGATGAATATCCCCGAAGATCCGCTCACGCAGGACAATGTCGATCTGCGCTGTCCCCTGCCCCAAAGCGTCTGCCGCCTTTTGCGCGCAGGCAACAAGCCCCGACTCAGAAGTGTCCACAGTCGATGCCATAACGCTGCGAAGGCCCTTGTATACACGGACAGCTGCGCCGGCAACCACTGTGTCATTGATCGCTTCCACACGGCTGGCGATCATACTGACTGCGCGGTTGGTGGTATGCTCTGCAAAAATCTCCGCGTAATCTGCGCCGGTAGATACCGCCACCTGCAGAACACGGGAGCAAAGTTCTCTTGAAATCATATGCTTTCTCTCCTTTTTCAAAATCCCCTTAATGATAACACGGTATGCGGACATTTGCAAGTCTCCTGCGGAAATTTATACTTGCCCATTTTGTTGACAGCGCCCGATTTTCTGTGATATAATTTTTGTAACGGATGCAAAAAGAGGTGTTATTATGCAGAAAAAGAACGATATGTACCATATAAATCACTTTATTTGGGACTTTGATGGCACCCTTTTTGACTCCTATCCCATTATTATTGGCACACTACGCTCTACACTGCAGGACTGCGGCTATGATTGCGACCCGTCAGAGGCGATGCAGCTGATGCTGCAGAACATCACCGTTGCCCAAAAGCACTATGCCGAAAAATTTGGTATCCCTATGGAAGAATTGCTGAAGGTCTATGCCGGTCATCACGAGGCACAGAATCCGCAGCTTTTAGCAAAACCGATGGCGGATGTAGAAAAGGTGCTTGCCCGGATCTGTGAGACTGGGCGGAAGAATTACATATTTACCCACCGCAAATGCAGCACCACCGCCCAGTACTTAGATAAATACGGTCTTTCCCACTATTTCACTGAGATCGTTGGCCCGGAAGCGGCACATTTTGCCTACAAGCCCGCCCCGGATGCGCTGCTGTATTTAATGGACAAGTACGGTATGACCACCGAGGATGCAGTAATGGTTGGTGATCGGGACTGCGACCTGGGTAGCGCCCGGAATGCGGGTATCAGCACCGCCCATTATGTATGCGCCATGGTGCCGGAAACCCTTTCCTGCGATTTTCGTTTTGAAAACTATCAAAAAATGCTTGCCATTTTGTAATTTGTAATTTATAATCTGTAAATGTGGATTAAGCGAACCGCTCCACCTCGGATCCCTCTCCGTGTAAAAATTAGAGGTGTAACAGAATATGCGGATGTGGTGGAATTGGCAGACACGTTGGATTTAGGTGTTGTCACCTCTGTGAAGGTTTTTATTCCACAACGCTAATTTTGCTAAAAGCAGGCTTGCCTGTTTTTATAAATTGCGGATCAGGCCAAGTGCCCCGCCTCGGATTCCTCTCCGTGTAAAAATCAGAGGTGTAACAGAATATGCGGATGTGGTGGAAATGGTAGACTCGGTGGATTTAGGTGCTGTCACCTCAGAGAAGGTTTTTATTCCGCAACGCTAATTTTGCCAAAAGCAGGCTTGCCTGTTTTTATAAATTGCGGATCAGGCCAAGTGCCCCGCCTCGGATTCCTCCCCGTGTAAAAATGAGAGGTGTAACAGAATATGCGGATGTGGTGGAAATGGTAGACTCGGTGGATTTAGGTACTGTCACCTCAGAGAAGGTTTTTTATTCCACAACGCTAATTTGCTAAAAGCAGGCTTGCCTGTTTTTATAAATTGTGGACTAAGCGTAACGCTCCACCTCGGGTGCCTCCCCGTGTAAAAATCAGAGGTGTAACAGAATATGCGGATGTGGTGGAAATGGTAGACTCGGTGGATTTAGGTTCCTCTGGCATCGCCGTGCAGGTTCGAGTCCTGTCATCCGCACCATAATACCTGCCGTAAGTTGATACAATCGTATCAGCAATGGCAGGTATTTTTATGCCCATCTTTACCCAAAAACAGGGTGATTTCCTAAACTTTGCAACGCATTTTTCTTTCCGTTGCCACGATGTTGTGTTTTTTACCCGCTCCTGGGATCGCCCAACCCCTACATATTGTGCTTTCAATTCGTTATACTACCTTTAATTAACGAATCGCGCAAAAATGGAATATATAAATTGGGGGCAAATTATAGGTTTTTATGTGGTTTTATGATATAATATAGAAACAGCCGAACCAAATGAATGAGGTGAAATAATGTTAGTACCACAAGAGCAAGCTGAAAGATTAGTTGATCTGGTTTTAACCTTAGTAAAAAAAGTAGCAATCAAAGCACACGAATATATAGGCAATCACGACAGGATTCGTGGGTATCGAAAGTATCCTGTATTATCTAATACCTTTTCAAAGGATGATCCCGAATTTGATGAAATAAATAAGAGTGTGCCATTTTTGATATATGATATTCCCCGGTACGAGCTAAAGGATTATCCAGAAGACTCAATCCAATATGGTGCGATTTTTAACGGATATGGTAATGATAGAATAAATGTTGCTGACATAGACGGATTTAATGTACTGTGTCAATTCGTAGTTGGATCTGACGAATTAACAAGGGCTTTTTGGGGAGATAACGCCAATACAGATTCAGAATTCAGAATCAAAATAATGATCACAGAAATCGTTGAAAGGTATCTGTTTTGCACGCAAGCAACAAAAGATGTACCCGCCAATTTAGAAGAAAAGATCCGTCCTTATGTAGCGGAGAAACTTATTAGGTATATTTATGATTCGCTAGAAATTGATATTTATGTTCCAATATGTTTAGCCACTTTTCAAGATGAAATAATCAAATTATCTGATAATATTGAAATTATCCGCATTCCAGATGCGATCCAAAAGGCGCGTAGGGAAGCTTGCCAATACGAGGCATATAGCCAAGAAAATGTTGCGGCCTGTGCAACCCATATGATTGCACTTCATGGTTATAGTTTTAAAAACGAAGAATATTTCTCAATTAATGCTGCCACTCGGAATTACAATGCCTATCCATTATATGATATTGATATCATTATGGCAATGATCCGAATCGTAACCGGATATTCTATTGGATACGAGCAAATCCTTTCAAAGCCAATAGGCTGGATTGATGATTTTTGTGCCGACCTTATCCCTTTGTATGGTGCAAAAATACATTGTGTAAACGCAAAGGAGTATGACAAAAACTGGTTGCAGTTGCCTGTTGGATATGTTAATTCTGAACAGGCGCAGGATATACAAAACCTGTATAGTACGGTTAAATCTTTTGATGCGAACAAAACAAACGAAAAACTATTTTTCGCAATAAAAAGACTCAATCGTTGTATGCTGAGAGATGAGAATGACGATATGGCAATAGATGCAACGATTGGACTGGAAGCCCTTTTGTCAGGTGGAACAAAGGGAGAGATTACATATACAATTTCGAACAGAATTCCGGTTGTTTTTAAGCATGAACCTAGTACAATCTATAAGTTGAATGAATGCAGAGCAATAATGAAGAAAATTTATAAATATAGATCTACTATGGTTCATGGAGGGACATTAAAGCCAGTAGATAAAGTCTATACTATTGATGGGATTGATGTTGAAATAGATAAAGTTGCTGTAGATTTTCTTCGCTATACTTTGCTCTTTGTTATTCATAATCCCGAATATCTTGATGCTAAAAAGATAGATGAGTTTATTGATAGCAAAATGTTAAACTAATATAGCACTCAAATGGAAGTGGAAATTTGCACTCGTATGACAAATTATAACCACTTATTAATAGTGGATTGACAACTACACAATTAAAGCCTCCCCAAACCCAAATTTACTAATGCACGAAATACGCCAAAACTTATACTTCACAAAAAGGAACTATCCCCTTTTTCTTGGGTCTAGTTCCTTTTTGTGTAATAATATTAGTTGGAGCCTTGTGCGCTCAAATAGTTCTGAGCCGTTTTTGCATCATGCAAAGCAGAGATGCGTTGGTCTCGGTTGCCGTTCATGTAATCTGCCAATTCCTGTTCTGTTTTAAAGCGTAGGGTGGATGTGTACATATGCTTATCCTCACTAAGGTGCTCCAAAATAAGTTTGTATTTTTTGCCCTTGACTGTGTAATTGGAAAGCACGGAATCAAATATGCCAACAACACAGGGCAAAGCCATATCGACACCGAATAACGATAAGTGTGAGGTTGCTTGGAATTCAAAATATATTGCTTTACCGATAGAATCCTGGACATGCTTGTCGCCTACCATATCCCACTCGCCATCTAAGCTATCGATTTTTTTGTTTTCCCGTATAGGGTTGCTGTTGATCAAATTCTGGTACAGTGTTTCTATCGTGCTTATTGTGGTGAAATCAACATCTTCCTGAGGAGGCTCAAATGTTAAGCCAAGAGCTCTTTCGATAAGTAATACCTTTTCCCAGAAAGCTAAGCTTTCCAGATCATATTTTTTTACTTTTGATGTGTCAATATTTGCTAATAGCGGTGTTCCGCAAAACAAACCCTCACCGTCTACGAATGCGTTATATATTGAGGTTGTTTCAACAATATCCTGTATTGTTTTTACATAGGATAGATTAAAGGAAATATTAAAAGAGATTGTCTGATCAAGCTCGTTCACAAAATAGCGTACTGTTAATGCTTGTCCCGCTTGAGATTCAAAAGCCGCAGTGTTGACACTTTCGTTTGGTATTCGTTGGAACATCAATTGCTTGGTGTACTTTTTGCTTCCAAGAGTTAAGGGGAACGGTTTCGGGAATGGATGCGGATACATATATATTTCCCCTGAAACAATCGATATGGGGCAATATGGATTATACCGAATGCGGTCAACGGGAAAGTTCTCCCCATTGAGTGTAATAATACCATCTTTTTTCAATTTTAAAGGTATGGGTTTTTGCGCATTATATGAGTATTTCAGGACATCAGCACGAGTATACTTCTTGCCCAAAACCTTCCGTTGTTCTTCCGTGGGTGTAAATAGCAGACCACCAACAGTGACACTTTCGCCTTCGGAAATAATTTCACAGTTTCCGTCCTCAGTAGCTCTATACCGCAGGCCTTGGGGAAGTTTTGCACTTAAATGCTCTATCATTGCATCAGGAATCTTCAACTCAGTTTGAGGTTTTCCTTTGAACACTCTATTAAAGTCCACAAACATCAAAAATCCCTCCCCGATACATCCCACACTAACACTTTGGAAATCAGTTCGTGCTGAACGGAATCTTCAAGATCCGATAATTCAGAAACTAACTTTTCAAAGTCAGCGCGTGTTTTTACGATAATATACTTCAGATCATCATAATCAAACTGTAACGATATCTCCGGAATCCCGGCCATTGAGTTACTGATTTCCTCCAGCACACCTGCATTAACGATCATATCCCCATGCAACGCTTGCTCAAATCCAGCAGCAGTAACATCGGGGACGAATCGCCACTCGCACTCATCAGTAAAACACTTAATCTCGGTCTTTCCGGTGTTGCGATTTTCCATCTTCCCGTCGTATGGCTTATAATACATAAGTTCGTGCAATAGAAAGTTTTTCATTTTTTCTTGAGCAGAACCTTTTCTTGTTTCCGGGGCAGTTAATGCTGCGGAGAAAGCGGTGGTAAAATCAACCCGCAATGCAGATTTTTGGTTTAAATACTGTATGGGTTGAATTCCTCTATTCATACCCCATTCCTTGCTAAAGGCTAATCCATAGTATCCATACCAGTCTAAATGTACTCCCAGGCGATGCATATTGATATCGCAAAAGCATTTCATTGGAAAAGCTACCTTCTTGAGTTTCCGTATCTTCAAATAGCTAATATCCTCTACACAGTACCGTGGAGAAATCATTTTACTTTTTATATAGGGAATGAGAAATTCCAGTTTGGGTATAAAGGTAAAAAGTGTATCTGCCTGTATTGTTGAGGGAGTATGGTTTTTTTGTTTAGAGACGCGGATCTGTGGCCTATCTAGTGAAATAACTGGATTCTTTTCCAAAGAAAACACCTCCAACAACTATTTTTATTAATAATATCACACATCGACATATTTTTCAAGGAAATCGTCCTTTTGACGCCCTCTCCATATAAACAGTTCTCCAGCGGGAAAAATCCGTGGCAAATGGGATGAAAAATTTCGCAAATACGAATCTGCCAAAGAAGCTTTTTAAAACCAAGGTTTTAATTAAGCAAAACGCTATCACAGCTCATAGCAACAGCTTTTTATTAGAAACACCAATTCTCTTCGCCCTTTGGCTTGACGCCGCCTTCCGCTCCGGGGAGTAAGGTGCAGTAAGGCGAAGGCCGATGCGGTGTTTATCGATCTCGAACCGCAGGCCGCCGTGTTCATCGTCTTCGGTGAGCTGACACAGTTCTGGATAGGCCTGAGCATATGCCAGCAGGCGCTTTTTGAGATCCGTGTTATGGGTATAAATTTCAGCAAGGTCATCGCGTTCGTTAAAGTAGAACTCGGTGACCTTTTGCTTTTTAGTTAGTCCTGTTTTCATAAAACCTCCTATATTTTTTGAAATTATTTCGGCTCTACAGCCGAGAAAGTGATCCATTTTCCCAACAGAAAAAGTGCGGACGATGCGTTAGTCGTCCGCACTTACGCTGTTGGCTACAAAGCCAAATTATTTATCCGCTTGGATACGCAGGAGCAGAAGCTCCTCAATTTCGTCCTCCAGTGTCTGCACTTCCTGACGGAGTTGGCATGGTGCAGCATTGATCGCCGGACTTTTCTGTTCCCGCAGACGCTTAATACGCTTCAGCTCCGCTTGCTCTGCCAATAGCGTGTGGTACAGTTCCCCTGCGTACTGCTGCACCCTATCGTCCAGTTCGGATTCCCGAATACGGTGGGATGGACAGAACTCCTTGCCGTGGTGCATATAGCTCTTACAGAGATACTCTACCCGGCGGCTGCCGTTCCAGCACCGAGTCCTCGGTGTAAAAGCGTTGCCACAATCACCGCAGACTAACAACCCCGCGTAGCGATGGCACGCCGTGTTGCCGCAGAACGGTCGTGCATTGGCTTTCAGCATTTCCTGCACCTGCTCCCATTCCTTCCTATCTACAATCGCGGGGAAGAAGTGCTCATGGTGGAATTGCTCATCCTCCGGCACCGAGGCAACAACGCCCCCACAGGTTTCCATCTGATGGTTAATAAGCAAGCCGGTATAGCTTTCATTTTTGCAAAACATTGCATGAAGATATTTCGGCGCATATCGAGGATTGGGCCAAATGGAATGCTTCTTACAATCTGACAAAAGAAGAAATCCAATCCCGATTGGACCGGCTGCAAATGCTGATTCGTATCAAAGAGAATTGTTTTATCTAACATAAGTCCGTTATGAACACCCGCACCAAACAAATAAGGGAGAGGCTCGGCCTCTCCCTTATTTGTTTTTGTTGTGAAAAAAACGGGTCTTGAACCCATCTAAATGCAACGCGGACGAGCGTTGCCGGACATAGTGGAGCCTTGATTAAGTCAAGTCGTGTCGTCTTTTATCCTCTCGGTAGAAATAAATTTGCCCGTGCCCCTTGTCATTTTCCCTTTATTCTACAATATGCTTTTCAACGGTCTTGCCGTCCACCGGGAAGGTCACATGCATCTCCTTAAAGATACCTGAAACGGGAGCGATCGTATAGGACTTGAAGCCATCCCCTGTCCGCAGACCCAAGAAATACTTATAGGCAATTTCCAGAGGTCCACCGGACCATGCGTGGTTCCGTGTGCCAAGCAAATAGAAATCTTCCCAAAGCGTAGAGTTCTCGTTGGTGATCAGCGGATAATACCGGGCCATCATACGGCGGTAAGCATCCTTCACATAACCCATTTCACACAGTGCTGTCAGTACGAACCGTTCAAAATAGGGTGTGGAATTAAAGCAGGACATAAGCACTTTCATAATCAGCCCATAGCGTTCTTCGGGACATACGCCACTTAAAACTGCTATAGCATTGGCTCTGTCATCCACGAAGCCGCCGGAGGCGTAGTACTTACCCTTCCAGAACTTCTTCTCGATATTCTCTGTTAAGATAGCAATGCGTTCATTAAGGAAATCATCAAAGCGGTGATCGCCGCAAATGTCTGCCATTTTGAGGGCATACTTTGCCGCTGCCACATACATACAGTTTTCCAGCACCGGAGCATCCACATTCCAGCGGTGATCGAACCAGTACCAGTTGCCTTTCCGTGGAACAAGCAAGCCTTCTTCGTCCAGTTCCCACAGTTTCAGGTAGTTCACCGAAGGCTCCAATACCAGAGCCGGTATTTTGGGGTCCTTGGAATAATGGTAATATTCACCGATGAGACCGTACTGGCTGATGGCAACTAAGCTCTGTCCCGGCAGCTCGCTTGCGTGCTGTCCCGGCACATTGCCTACCAATACATCTCCTTTTCGCAGGTAAATAAAATCATAAACCGCCTTTTTCAGCAGTTTTTTCGCTTCATCATCGAAGACAAAGAACACCTGAGGCACCTGTACAGAAACGTCACCGATCCACTGACCCCGCTCTCTGTCCGGGCAGTCCATAAAGTTATTGCGCATACACACATACAGTGTACGGATGGATTTTTCCATCAAGGTATTAAACAGCGGATCTTCGGTCACAAAGCTGCCTACCTGCTCTGTATTGTAGCCGCTTTCGGTGAAGGAAAGCTTTTGAAGCTTTACCGTCTCCGGGAAGGTCGCAAGCACCTCTTCGCCATATAAGTACATCAGGCAGTCAAAAACATTTTTGCCCGGCTTGCAGGTATATTCGATCCGGTGGCAATTAAAGAAATAGGCTTCGTCACCGGGACCGCCGTTGACTGCGTATCGGTCGGTGCGGACATCCACCTTTTCCCCGCCCTTCGCTTCCAATTCGAAAGAGACGGTCAGCGCCATTGCGTGAGGAAGCTTTCCCTTTGCGCCGGCTTCTGTGGGCACAAATGCAAGCTCTGTCTTAGGAAATACCTTCAAAAGAGGCAATTCGGATTCGATGCTGTCACCCCAAACCTGATTGGGAAAAACCACAGCCGAAAGGAATGCAGAGTCATCAAAATCGGAGGCTGTAAAGTCACCGAAATCTAGGTTGGCATCAAAGCCAACATTCTCACCGCCGAACAGGTGGGCAGGATGGGGCGCATCGGTAGGTACATAGGCAGGGTGATTAACTGCCAAGAAGCCTTCATCGGAGTAAAGTGACAACGCATCGCATTTGAGAATAAAGCCCGCCTCGCCGGAATTGGTATTGTTCCGACCGCCGTTGCCGAAGAACCACACCAAAACCGCCAGCGTATTTTCTCCCGCCTGCAGATAGGGCGCAAGATCCACTTTTTCCGCATAGCCACAGCCCGGTCTGCTCTCCCGGAACACGCCGCCTTCAAAGACTACCATTTTGCCGTTCAGCCACAGCCAAAACTTGGTATCGCAGGCGATATAGGCTTCTGCCTTCTCCGGCACACATTGGACGCAGAACTTCTTCCGAAAAACCACCTTTTGGTCTTTTGCAAGATTATCTTGCGTCCATATCCACTTCGCCGGTGTAAAATCAACGATGTTCATATTTTATCCCTCATATTAACAAATTTCGATCTCACCAAGCAGGCCCATTGGTGGGAGCAGCGCATAAGTAGAAAACCGATCCCGTCTGCCATAGCCCTGATTGACCGCCACCTCGATGTGGATCCGGTTTTCTCCCATCTTCCATGCATCTTTTACCCGGAATGTATAGGGCGCACGGACAGCAAAGCCACAATCGATGCCATTTACCCACAGCCTTGCTGTTTCACCGACCCGATCCAGCTTCAGCCATCCTACCTTTTCTGCCCAGCCTACCAAATCATAGGAAATCACGCCGCTGAAAGTCGGGTAGTCCTTTGCATAATTCTTATTCGGTAGCGCATCATAAGTTTCCTGCAAGATCGTCTCATCCTGCTGGCAGAGGGTGACTGTCACCCGCTCCACCGGCAGCTCCTCCCATGGCTTGTATGCGGAAATCGTAGGGAGTATTTCCTCGGTAACGCACCAAAGTATCGCCTGTCCCGGAGCAAGGATAAGTCTCCTCCCCCTTAACGGATAGCAAATATTTTGCCAAGGGTCATAGGCAATTGCCTGTCCGGGGGCGCGAAGCATGACCTTGGTCCTTATCGTTTTCTCCAGGCTGGCATTGAAGAGGAAATATATATGCGTATTTCCCTCTGCCCGGTGAAGCACACGCAAATCCGGCTCAGGGGTTATTGTTTCCAAAGCAGACCATTTCTGCCTTTTGGCAATGGCAGAAAGTCGTTCCTTTGGGATCACCTTGCCGGTCAATGCCGGCGCATTTCCATCCTCTGTCCGCTGTGGCTTGCCGTCCAAATAAAGAACAGAAATACCGGAAATAGTCAATTCTTCCAGTTTTTCTGCCAAGGCAGCCGGAATCACCTCGCAATAGGGCACGACCAGCGCACGATAGCGGTTTTCGCCAAGACGCAGGCTGCCATTTTCTTCCGCGGCATTCATCAAGGCATCCATAGGTACGAAATCAAAATCCGTATGATTACGCCCCAAAATACCGGCGACGGTTTCCAATGCGCCCGCCTCACCGCCGCACCATTCACTCTCTGCGTTATAGTATACTGCTACGGAAACTTGGGGCGCACCTGCGCTGAGGATGTGGAAACATTTTGCCGTATAGTCCATCAGCTTGCCGAAGACCGGGTATTGGGGATTTTTGCCGCCGTTAAAGAAATGAGGCGGGCAATCCGGATCCTCCACCTTATCAGAAAAGGCGTGGGGAACCAAGTTGTTCACACCGGCGCTTAGCATACAGTCGGTCAAATATTTCATCTCCGGAATACCCTCTGCCCAGCCGAAAGCACCGTATAGCTCGCACATAACTCTGCCCTGCTTTTTCTCGTCCAAATGAGCAGCAGAGGTAGCAAGCTTCGGGATGGTATACTCGTAGCTATCAGGGCTTGCCTGCTTGCCGGAGGCGCTGGCATAGGAATGTACCATCTTGGTAATGCCGGGCGCAATTTGTTTCAGCACAATATCCATACCGGCCATATGCTGACCCTCCAGCGCCCGGAAGAAATGACCGCTGCCATAGCCAAGGCGCATATGGGCACCGCCATCCTCAATAACATGGCCGATATATTCCACACCGTGGTCCTCACACCAAGTGCCAAGCATATTACTGAAATTATCCCGATAGCACTTCGTGATGATATTCATATAGGCAAGACGAAGCTTTTCCATCCGTTCCGTAACCGTATGCCATAGGGCAGGCAGCAAGCAGGTCACTTCCTCTTCAGAAATGCCGCATTCCTGTGCCAAAAGCGCTACCATATCCTCCCGCCAAGGAATATTCAGCATCGGTGTTCCCAGCTTATCTGTAAACGAGCCGATATTGTTGGCAAAGCAAGGCTCATCGGAGAAAAAACCCCGGAAGGTATTCCCAAAATATTGTCCAAACTGGTCATAATGAGGCTGATAGATCTCATCTACCATCACGCGGCAGGACTCCGGGTCGCACATATCGATGTAGTTTCTAAAGTGCGCAGGTCCCCGACGGGTATTGATCACAAAATATACCCGCCAAACACCCTCCGGCGCATCCCAAAACACAAGACTATCTCGGATATCCGTCAGCAGCATACCGCTGCTGCCATCCACCGCTTCTCCCTCACCGGTGCGACGGAAGGCAGACACAGACACAACGGTTTCATCCTCGTCCATTTGGGGCAGCAGGCAGCACCCATCCTTCATAGGCCCGGCAACATCGATACAAGCCACCCGGACACATTTTCTGCGCAAATGGGGATATTTCTTTTCAATGGCAGCATTGGCATAGCCCGTAGGGAAATGCTTATCATCCAGTACCCAAACCTGCATATCCCGCACCTTGGCGTATTCCAAGATAAAACCAAGGTCCTCCCACCAAGCCTCTTCACAAAAGTGCGGGTGCGGACGGCTTTCTACGCAGAAGGCACGAAGTCCACAGTTATAAATGGCATCCAACTCTTCCTTCAGACGGTCGTGAGGCGCGCCGTGTACCCAAAGGAAGGGAAAGATCCGGTCTTTTTTCTCTTGACCCTGTAAGCAATCCTTTACTGCCTGCAGTAAGCTTTCCTTTTCCATACCCTTGCCTCCTTCATTGAAAAAGCATATTATCCACAAATCTGTCCGAAAAATGGGGATCTGCAGAGAGATCCACATACTGCGCAATTAAATACCCGGACAGATCATTCTTTTCATAAGCATATTTTGCGGTGCCCAGCAGGCTGCTGTTTTTTACGGCAACGCATTTCTCCAGCAGCTGGGCTGGGAGCAGTCCTACTTTTCCGGCATTGCAAATATTGATTTTGCCGGAAAAACCGCCGGAAAGGTATACTTTTTCCAAATCTGCAAAGCAGACCTTGTGTTTCTCCATAAGCGTCAGCACCGCAGAGCAGACCGCGGATTTCGCCACCTGGAACTGACGCACATCTGCCTGACAGAGATGGACATTTTCTGCTATGGAAAAGTCTTCTTCCATATAGCCGCTTTCTTCAATGATTCCTTTTTCTAAAAGCTCTGCCACAATGTCAATAAGACCTGTCCCACAGATACCTTTTGCAGGTGCATCACCGACGGTTTTCGGTGTACCGTTTTCATATGCCCATATCGCGCCCTCTTCTGCGCTCATACCGCAGCGAATATTGGCGCCCTCAAAGCAAGGGCCTGCGGCAGCAGCGGTACAAATGGCGCTATCCCGGGAATAAAGCACGATTTCTGCGTTTGTTCCCAGGTCGATCAGCAAATTATATTTTCCCTTTTGGGGCATACCTACGAAATTCAGACCTGCCACCAAGTCTGCACCCACAAAGGCAGAAATAGAAGGCAGAGAAATTACATTTTTTACCCCGTGAATACCAAGCTTTTCCCCCGCGCAAGCCTTGCTTTCCAAAAAAGCCGGTATATAGGGTGCTCTACCCATAGGCGACGGGTCAACACCAAAAAGCAGATGGAGCATTGTAGCATTACCTGCTACATACATCTTATCGATGATCGGCAGCCTAAACGCTGCGATCATCTCATTGATTCTTTCAGCAACTGTACTTTGCAGCTTTTGTACACCGTTTCTGCCGCAATAGTCGATACGGGACATCACATCTGCGCCAAAGGCGGTTTGGGGATTGCTGCGGGTCAGCACCTTTACGATCTCTCCCCGATCCAAGGAAACCAGCGACAGTGCCAAGGTAGTTGTTCCAATGTCTAAGGCATAGCACATATTTTCTGTCTTTATACCGGTTTCCAACGCGCCGGTCTCAGACAGAATTTCCGTATGAACAGGAATATGTACCGTAATATCCCCACGGATCTCATACTGACAGGCAAGCTGCATCACGCCGTTTACCTCCACGGTGCATTTCCCGCAAACACCACGGCCACCGCAGGGATGGGGCACAGAATTTTCTGTGCCCATAAGAAGCTCTGATAATCGCTGTCCGTTAGCAGCTAAAAACAGCTTATCATCAATGATCACTTTATGCATAAAGCTCTGTTACCTTGCTGAAATAAGCGTCAATATTCTCCCAGGAAGATGCCGCAGGGACATCGCAGCCCGTGGAGATCATAAAGTTTTCGTATTTGTTGCAAAGGTCGTATACACGCTGGGTATCCGATGCCACCGTCTCCGGTGTGCCGGTACGCAGCAGCACCGGGTCCACATTGCCCATGATGATCTTGTCTTTCGGTAAGCACCGGCAGGCTTTTTCGATGTCCACCACATTGCCGAAATGGAAAATATCTGCATCCAGCTTGGCAAAGGCATCCATCATATCGCTGGCAGCGCTGCCGCAGTTATGATAGCAGAACACAAAATCCGGGTCGTTTACCTGCTCGATAATTTTCTGCACATAGACTGTGGAAAATTCTTCCGCCAGCGCCGGAGACAAAAGGCCCGCTGCCGGCTCTGCCATTACCACGCCGTCTGCACCTGCTTCCTTGTAGGCTTTGATGTAAGCCACAATAAATTCGGCGCATTTTTCCAGCAGCACCTTCACCTCATCAGGGCTGTCGTAGCATTCCAGCATCAGCTCGCTCATATCAAACAGTCTGCCTGCCAGAGAGTACGGACCGATCACCCCGCAAAACACGGGAACATCGGTAATTCTTTCCTTTGCTTTGCGGATGCCGTCGATATAGATCCCCGTTCTGCCTGCGCCTACTTGGGGCACGACGATATCCTCTGCATCGCAGATGTCATCGATGATGCCACTTTCAACAGCAGGGATCTCATCCTCATAGATGCGGATCCTTGCGCCAAAGGCTTCTGCTTCTACGGAAAGATCCATCATATTGAGTGCCGCACCGATGGGACAGCGCTTATAGATCGCTTCCATCCCCTCAGCCTGCATTTGGGCAGAGCTAATCAGTTCTTTTACGCTGATGTCCAGCAGCTGGGCAGAGGGAAAGGTCAAAATCGGTACGGTTTTATTTTTGTTTTGCAATAAAGCTTTTGTGATCTCTTTCATACTGCCTCCGAAAACAAAACAACACAAAAGTAGGTGACGGTATTTGCACCGTTATTATACTTGATCCCGATATTTTTGGAAAGGTTCACCACGTGGATGCCGCATGCCTCCACAGAAACAACCGCCTTTTCCGGGAACCGGCAGGGTGCATCGGGATAGGTGCATTTCTTGCACAAGCTGCAGCCCTCACACCCCAGCGCCAAGAATTTCTTTCCGTCTGCCTGCAGAGCATCCATAATGCTGTGGAGCACCTGCATCGTTTTCTGCTGACCGTCGATCATACCTTCAAAATCAAAGGCATCCTCCAGGTCATACTTACAGGTAAAGACCACCGCGGTTTCGTAGGTCTTTATCTTCTTTTCCAGCTCCTGGAACTGCCCTGCCCCTGGCGGGCAAGTCCAGCAAGTGCCGTATTTTCCGCACTGGTTCGACTTGCAGGCATCTGCCACAGACTGGTCAAAGGGAATGTCCTTGGCCGGAATTACCTTACATTCAAAAATGTCGGGATGGTAAAAATACTTTTCCATTTTACTGACAAAGGGCTACCGCCGCGTCCGCTGCGCTGGCAGCGTCAGAGGTGTACACATCTGCGCCGATCTGATTGCAGAAATCCTGCGTAATAGGTGCGCCGCCCACCATAATTTTAACACCGGGGCGGATACCGGCAGCATCTGCCGCCTTCACAACCTCTGCCATTACATCCATAGTAGTGGTCAGCAGCGCAGAGCAGCAAATGACTTGACAATTCTGCTCGATAGCAGCCTGCACAAAGGTTTCGGGCGCCACATCGGTGCCCAGGTCAACGACCTCAAGGCCTTTACCTTCCATCATCAGCTTGACGATGTTCTTGCCGATATCGTGAAGATCACCCTGAACGGTACCGATACACACCTTGCCTGTTGCCTGCACACCGTCTGCTACCAAAAGAGGCTTCAGGAGCTGCACACCGGTGTTCATACATCTGGCAGCCACCAGCACTTCCGGAACATAGACTTCGTTATTCTTAAACTTTTCACCGATGATGTTCATGCCTGCCATCAAGGCATCGTTGAGGATCTCCCCCGCAGGGCAGCCCTGATCGATGGCCTGCTGCACCAGCTCCTTAACGATCTTGTTTTTTCCCTTTTGCAAATTCTCAGAAATTTCCAAATAAATGCTCATACTATTTACTCCTTTATTTATAAATTGCTTATTGCACACAAAGCGCCACCGCTGCATCTGCCGCGCTGGCAGCATCGGATGTGTATACATCCGCACCAATTCGATCGCAGAAAGCCTGGGTTATAGGCGCGCCGCCGACCATTATTTTTATACCTGGACGGATGCCGGCAGCATCTGCCGCCTTAACCACATCCCCAATCACATCCATTGTGGTCGTCAGGAGCGCAGAACAGCAGATCACCTGGCATTTCTGCTCAATGGCAGTACGCACAAAGGCTTCCGGTGCTACATCTGTGCCAAGGTCAATAACCTCCAAGCCTTTTCCTTCCATCATCAGCTTCACGATATTCTTTCCAATATCGTGAAGGTCACCTTGTACCGTGCCGATGCAGACCTTGCCGGCCGCTTCCGCTCTGTCAGCTGCCAGCAGCGGCTTTAACAGCTGCACACCCGCATTCATACATCTGGCAGCCACCAGCACCTCCGGGACATAAACCTCATTATTCTTAAATTTTTCGCCCACAATATTCATGCCTGCCATAAGGCCTTCGTCGAGGATCTCGGTGGCAGAACAGCCCGCATCGATGGCTTTTTGAACGAACTGTTCCACAGCCTTCACTTTACCCCTTTGCAAGTTTTCAGAAATTTGCAGGTAAATATCCATCATCACATTTCCATCACAGGATTGCTGTGTCATTCTGTATTGATACGGTGTCATACCCATATAGGTTTTGAAACCGCGGTAAAATGACGGAATGTCCTTCAGACCGCATTTGGCCACGATCTGCTCATTTGTCAGCGCCGTTGTGCTTAAAAGCCGGCAAGCCAGAGAGATCCTCGTTTTGCGAACATATTCAGCAAAGGATTCGCCGGTCACCTTAGAAAACATTCTGCTTAAATGGGACTTGCTGACATAAAGGGAAGAAGCGATCGCTTCCAGCGTCATATTGCTGTCACCGCAGCGCTCTAACACCATACGCATAGCCGCAGATACAAGCGCCCATTCCTCGGGGTGTTCATTTGGGGCAGTATCTGCCATATTGATGTATCTGGCGATGCGGATCAGCAGCAGCTTTAATTGCGAAATTGCTGCTGTTTGCCACTGCACATCCTTTTGCGCCAATTCTTCCTCAATTGCTTGGAAGGATGCCGTAAACTCCCCCATTGCATTGGAATTAAGCAGCGCATAGGATACCGGCGCGTGATTCCGAAAGACACCGTAGCAAAAATGCAGGCTTTCCGAATCTGCCCACTGTCCCGAAAAAAGCTGCGCAGGATAAAAGCGAAGGGTGTAAACCGTAGGCTTTTCCGCCTTGCTTTTCGCAAAATAACCGTGATGGACACCACTTCCAATCAGATACATATCCCCTGGGCGGCATTCCGCCGCTTCATTTAGGACCTTGTGAATGCCATAGCCCTCTACCACCACGCTGAGCTGTACCCCTTCGCTGACATCTAACTGCGAAAAGTGCAGATCTGGATTATATATATCTTCATATGTAGCTATCGTTTGTATGATCAGGTTTTCTTCCGGGAAATCGCGCATATTGGGTGTCCCCCTTTATGTACCCAAATAAAAGCTTACAGCCGGATCTTCTTGATCTGCTCGGCGTAGTACTGCACAAGCTCAAATTTCGTTCCGGGCATCAGGCGGTGATCAGGACAGGGAATGAAGCCACCCATAGCTGCAAGGCGTGTGATCCGCTCGATTTCCGCATCCACAGCCGCCTTGTCCTTCCGCAGCGCGGTCTTGTCCATTGCGCCAACGCCCAGCATGCCCTTGCCGAACTTTTTTCGGGCGGGTTCGAACTGGTCGCCCCAGACACCGATCTCAATGGGGAACATGGTGTTGACACCGTTTTCGAACCAAACGGGCAACAGCTTTTCCGTCACACCGTCGCAGTCCAGGGAAATAATGTCAATGCCATATTCGTGGCACAAGTCATTTCTCTTTTTGTAGTGCTTGGCACAAAGCTCCTCGAATCTATCCGGGGAAATCAGCGGACCGTTCTTAAAGCAAATGTCCTCCCAGTAGTGGGCAAAATCGAACTTTGCGCCGGTTTCCAAAATGGTCTTCACGCATTGGTACTGCATTTCGCCATAGGTATCGATAATGTCCGCCAGCAGCTCCTCGTCATCGTCATACATCAAATAGCTCAGACCCACAACAGATACCATATCCCGGATCTGACCCAGCACACTACCCAGGCACAGGCCGACCGGTCTGTCCTTGGGACGAGTCTCGTTAAAGCTTCTATAGTAATCCAGATTTACACGCTCCGGAGTAAATTGCATCTTCGGTTTATAGAGCGTCTCAAAAGCCTCTCTATCTTTCAGTAAATAGTCATCCTCAGAGGGGATCGATGTCACACCCGGCTTTACCCGTTCAATGAGGCCAAGATTGCTCTGTACTCTCTGTGTTCCGTCAGGGAAAACTTCCAAAACCTTCTTTTCGAAGCAGGGATACAGACCGTTATTGCTGCCTTTTGTACTGTACCAGTTGAAATCCCAGCCGATCAGCTTGTCCAGCTCCTGATCCTTGGGGCTGCCGTCCCAATTCCCCACAGCCAGCTCCTGGGGAATTTTACCCTGCTGCGCCCACTCCACAAGGAGCTCCGGCCAATAGCCAAAATGCACCGCAGGCAAACGGTCTACCTCTTTATAGTGCAAAATATTCATTGCGCGTTCAATATTTGTCATAGCATTGACCTCCCGGTTGTTTTTCTTTATTATAGCATCAATAGACAAGAAATAAATATGGCAGGGTTGTTTTCTCCAGTCCCCCACAGAAAGGAAACCACACAATATCCCCAGCCGCAAACAACACCTATTCCCTGCCGCCGCGTTCTTCAGCGAAATGTGTATTTCCTTTATATTTTTTTGTTCCAATATAACACTATCACAAAGCGCCGCCTATGGGAATTGTCAGAATTTCCATTTACATTGCTCAGATTTCCATCTTTTGCGGATGCATCCCTTGCGCGACCAATAAAAGAAAAGCCGCTCCTTTCGGAACGGACACGACCTCCATATAACGAAATAACCCTCAACACGTCGCCTACTTCACTGCAACGGTTGAGGGTTATTTCGCTGAATTCTTGGGTTCAATCATTGGTTAACCTCTCTTTCTTTGATTAGACGGTCCTTCTGATCATTCTTCTTTGAATTGCTCCCGGTCAATTCCTTGTTTGTTACTTACCACTTCTTACTTCCAACAAATTTATATTTTCGGGAGAAGGGAGAAGTCCGTCTTCCGATCCTCTTTTTGTGTAGGACCTAAGGGTTTTTCAGATCATTGGTATCACCCTTTCTGTACCTTCATTGTAGCCGAAGAATGGCTATTTTGCAAGATGGGATGTTCCACAAGATTTCAGGCCCAGAAAGCCTGCCGAAACACCGAAAATAATGCAAAAGGGAGAATCTGTTTCTGGGAAGCATATTTTCATTGACTTGCCGCTTTTCCTATGATATGATGATTATGTTGGGCGGCTCAAAAGAGCCGCCTATATTCGTATAAAAAGAGGAGGCAAAGCCTTCTCTTTTTATACGGTTACGGTTTCTTTTTCCGGATCAAAGGCTTGCCATTTGCCGCCGTTCAAGCGGTGGATCTCCTCCGTAGCCAAGAAGAATTTTTCCACCACCCTATGCTCCGGGTAAAATTCCAGGAACTCACCGTTCAGGAAGGTATAGAAGCGGCTCAGGTCGGTACACATACCGTAGGTCGGCACTTCCTGACTGTCCAAATGGAAAGAAAATTCCTCTCCGTTTTTCGTGCCGGTGTAAGAAAGACCGCTTCTATCCAGTCGCAGGACACCCTCGCCCACGATCTCCGAGGTCGCCTGATTCTTGAGCAGTTCAAATTCCGGCAGGATGCCCAAAGAGACCTTCTCTTCCAAAACAAAGTCCTCATTCATCACTTCCTGACGGATGACCTCCCGCTCCATCTCGAACCACTTGGTCTGGGTCTCGGGGATCACACAGGTATCGTCAAAGGGAACAAGCTCATAGGTATCCTTGAGCGTCGCACCGTTGCCACACTCCGTGCAGAATATCTTATTGCCCTTGGTTGCCATAGTGTGCTGCTTTCCGCACTTGGGGCACCAGAACAGCAGATCCTCCAAATCCTCCGCGCCGTTCGCGCCGATATCGTAACGGTACTTATGGATCTTGTTCCAGGCATAATCGTCGTGATAGATTGCCTTGTTAATAGCCGCCTCGATCTCCTCCGGAGACATTCTCTCCAAGTCCTCCACCGTAAACAGCTGATCAAATTCCACTTCCACTCTGCCACAACGGTCCTTCAGGTTATATTTCGGACTGGTGAGATAACCGCCGCGGATGACGCTGTAGTAGACCGGCACCTTATGATGCTTAAAGAGCTTGCCGGTACCCAAAGCGACCGGCTGATTGGCGCCGGAAATGGAACTCATACCCTCCGGGAAAATGCACACTCTGCCACCGGCCTTAATGACCCGGCTGATCTCCTTGATGGTATAAAGGTCAGGGGTGAAATTCTTCTTGGGGATCACATGCAGCAGCTTAAATACCAGTGACAGGTGACTGCGGTGGAACTCATTATAGCCTGCCACATAGTTTAGCCGCACCGGCAACAGGGGCACGCCGGTAAAGATGTAGTCCAACCGGGAGGCGTGATTACTGATAAAGAAGTACGGTCCCTTTTCCTTCCGGAAATCCTTCTTAAAAGTGTAATGGACATTGTACTGCTTGTACATAAAAAGGCGCCATACCGTTCCCAAAATACCATAAATCCCATTGGGCGGGGTGATCTTTCTGGAGTGGATCTCTTTTTCGACTGCAACTTTTGCCATAACTGTCTTCCCTTTCTCTCACACAAAAATAATGAATATACCAACCAAGATGCCAACGATGGCGGAAAAAGCAGGGGCTTTGCTGTGGTACATCAAAATGGACTGTGGCAAGATCTCACCGAACACCACATACAGCATCGCGCCACTGGCAAAACCAAGACTCAGCGTCAGTCCCAAAGGCCCGATCTCGCCCAGTACATAACCCAAAAGCGCACCCAGAACTGTAGGAATACCGGATGCCGCCGTAATAAGCACCGCCTTGACCTTTCCCATACCACCACTAATCAAGGGAACAGACACCGCCATACCCTCCGGGATATTATGCAGACCGATGAGCACCGCCAAAATAAGCGCCGCGCTGCCCATCACGCCATCATTGCTGGCGTAAGATGCGCCGATGGTCATACCCTCCGGCACATTGTGCAGCGCAATGGCGCAAGCCATTACGATTCCTGCCACAAAAAGAGACAGCTTGTCGTCTTTTTTGGCATAGTGATGCTTCAGATGGTCGCTGTGGATCAGCTCGTCCAGATCGTCCGCGGTCTTGGGATGATTTTCATCAATATGGGGAAGCTCCGGCTCTGTTTTTCGGTCGATCCAGTAGTTCAGCAGATAGGTGACCGCCACGCCGATGGCGATGGCGCCGATCACCGTGAAGATCCCTGCATTTGTCTCAATAGCCTCCGTCACCAGATCGAAGCACACCACGCTCAGCATCACGCCGCCGGCAAAGCTAAGCAGCAAACTGACCGCCCGCTTGGAGTCCTTTTGTAGCAGTGCACCGATGAGACCGCCCAAGCCGGTGCCTGCCACACCTGCAATGGCGGTGGTCAGCAGCAATGTTCCGATAACGCCCATATCCGTTCCCCATTTCTCTGTTTTCTCGGGCGTATCATACCACATTCGACAAAATATTACAATAGGGCAAAAAGCAGTTGCCGCAAGACAACTGCTTTTTCTGCATCATTCCTGAAACACCTGCATATCATCCAAGCGGAGAAGCACCGGCTTATTGCCGGCGATCACGCCTACATCGATGCAGATCCAGGTATCGGTCTGTACCATTTTTCCGCCCTCTTCCCAACCGACCAGGAACTGGGTGGGTGTATGTCCAAAAACAACGGTGGCATCCTCAAAATACCGGGTCTCCATCGTCGGTCGGGTCCAGTACAGCTCCTCAGGTGTATAGTCCTCCAAGGGTTTGTCGGGGCTGAAATTGCCCAAACCTGCGTGAACCAAAACGAATTTACGACCTCCAACCTCTACTGTATCATAAAGGGGTGCCTCCTGAAGGTATTCTAAGATGCCCATAAACACATCCGGCTCTTCCTTCAAGATCGGTCGAAGACCTTCCAACGTAGGCGCAGCTCCGTTTCCCAGCCACGCGCTGAGCCGCTTTAGCTTTTGCTCATCAATATCTGCGGCACTCTCCTCCGACAAGGAGGCGAACAAGAAAGAACAGGACAGCAGCATCGCCTCGTGATTACCCAAAATCAGCTCCACGTTAGGCTGCTGTACCATCCAGCGCAGCAGCGCCGCGCCGTCTGTTCCCCGGTCAATTACATCCCCCAAGACGAACAGAAAATCCTCCTCAGAGAAATTCACCTTCTGCAAGCATGCCAAAAAATCCTTTAATGGATATCCGTGCAGATCGGATGTAACATAGATCATATCCTTCACCTCTTCTATATAATTATATCATAAATCGGAGGATTTTTCCATAGGAACTTACAGACAATTTCGTTCCGAATAGAATTTTATTACAAAATTTTACAAAGTGTTTACAAATTCGCAGATTTATGCTATACTGCACTTAGCGACCTAAAAAATTTTTAAGGAGGTTTCTTTATGAAAACACGCGCAGAACTCAAAGCAATGGCAAAGGAACAGATCAAGGGCAATATCGGCCCGCTATTTATCGTGACCCTTGTCATCGGCGGCATTTCCTTTTTGGCAGGTCTTGTACTGGGTATGATCCCCTTTGGCAGTCTGATCCTCAGCTTAGTCGTTATTCCCGCGTTCTCATTAAGTACACTCCGCATCTACCTGGCATTGGTAAACAACAGACAAACGCCCGAAGCTAAGGATGCCTTCTCCGGCTTTGACGATTTTTGGACCGCCTTTAAGACCACTTTCCTGACAGGTCTTTTTACCTTCCTCTGGAGCCTGCTGTTCATCATTCCCGGTATCATTAAGGGCTACTCCTACTCTATGGCAATGTACATCGTCGCAGAAAACCCCGGCATCAGTGCGCTTGATGCCATTGACCGTTCCAAAAAAATGATGGACGGTCACAAAATGGAACTCTTTGTCCTCTATCTCAGCCTCTACGGCTGGGCTCTGCTGACGGTCATCACTCTCGGTATTGCCGGTATTTGGACCATCCCCTATATGAACGCAACGCTGGCAAATTTCTACAACGAAATTAAGCCTCAGGAAACCGTCTACGCAGAAGTTACCCCCGAACAGTTCTAAAACGCACAACGGGCACCGCCGAAGCGGTGCCCATTTTCTCGGAGAAAAACAGCATTGCTATCCGTTTATTTCAACAAAAAGAATGTGCCTTCTTTGTCGAAAACGCCCATTTTTACGCTTTTGATAAATTGCTCTATGAATTTTGCCGGTGCGTATGTATAATATTTATCGGCAGATAGCGAAACAAATCACATTATCAGGAGGTCATTTTATGGAACGATACGCATGGAAGGCAACGGTGCTCCCCGGTAAATTAGAGGAGTACATCCACCGGCACAACAACATTTGGCCCGAGCTGCAGGAGGTGCTCCACGCAGCCGGCATCCGCAACTACACCATTTGGAATGTGGGCGATGAGCTTTTTGGCTACTATGAGTGCGACAGCGTAGAATTTGCCGCCAGAGTGCAGGCAGAAAGCCCCGTAGTAGACCGCTGGAACGAATATATGAAGGATGTTATGCTTATGGAAATGGATCCGGTCACCGGTGCCCAGCCCCTGATGAAGCAGGTATTCTTCTTCGACTAAGAATAGACAAAACCGGGTGTCGGATTTCCGACACCCGGTTATTTTTTATCTTTCCTCGCCGAAGAAGAACAGCGCCAGCATTCCCGGTCCCACATGGGAGCCGGTAAAGGGCTCATGGGGGCAGATGATCAGCTCCTTGGGCTTGCAAATTTTGCAAACCTTATCTGCCAGAAGCTGTGCTTCCTCTAAGCAATCGCCGTGAGAAATGGCAACGCGCTGATTCTGGGCATCGATGGCGCGTTTGCGGTAAATGTCCACGATCGCCTCGATTGCCTTTTTTCTGCCCCGGCACTTGCTCAGCGCTACAATATGGCCGGTGGGATCGCCCCACAAAAGAGGCTTGATGTTCAGGATCGTACCGATGGCGGCTGTAGCACCGCTGACGCGTCCGGACCGCTTCAGGAAGTTCAGATCATCCACCGTGAAGATCTGCAGCAGATGCTTCACTGCATCATCCAAAATTTCTCCGGCTTCTGCGGCAGTTTTCCCCTCATTTCTAAGATCTGCCGCCCGGCAGGCCAGCAGACCCGGGCCAAAGCCCGCGCCCAAGGAGTCCACCACCCGGACAGTCCGCTCCGGAAACTCCTCGCTTAGCTCTTCTGCAGCGATTTTCGCTGCCTGCAGCGTACCGCTGACACCGGAGGAAAGCCCTACATAGACCACATCGTTCCCTTTTTCCAGTTCCGGACGGAAGTGATCCATAAAAAGCTGAGAATTCAGAAGACTTGTCTTCATCTCTGCGCCGGCGCGGAGCTTATCATAATAGCCGCAAATATCAAAGGCATCCAAATCACCGTCAAACACACCCGGAACGCCATCGAGCGTATAGCTGCATGGCAAAACGCGGATATCTAAATTCTTCAACAGGTCATTCGGCAGATTTGAGCAACCGTCGGTAAATACAGTATAGGACATAATTGTCTCCCCCTTACAGGACCAGTTTTTTTTATTATACACAAGACACGCCAAGAAAGCAAGTTTTTTCCCATCTCGCGTCTAAGCAGTCACGATTTACAGTTTTTTCTTGATTGTTTTCCCCACCTATGTTACAATTATGTAGATATGGGGTAAAAACCGCCCCACCAAAAAGGAGAGAAAGAAACAATGGGTAAAAATTTCGGAGACAGAAAAGACGGCTACAAGCTGAAAAAGATCCATTCCATGCATGTCATTATGCCCCTGATGTTCCCCAACCGCTGTGACAACGAGGCCTTTATCAGCCAGCGCATTGATTTAACGAAGGTCAACGCTTACTTGGCAGAAAAGAATGCAGAAAACCCCGAATACCACTATAATCTCTTTCAGGTCATCGTCACTGCAGTGCTGAAAACTATGGTTTTGCGGCCGAAAATGAACCGTTTTATTGCCAATAACACTATGTATATGCACAAAGAGACCTCCGCCTCCTTCACCGTTAAGAAGGTATTTTCCGATGACGGCGCAGAAGCGTTGGCGCAGGTGAAGGTAAAGGGCGACGAGACCATCGATGACATTCACAACGAGATCTTTCGTCAGGTATCCTTCTGTCGCAGCGACAAAATTGACGGTGGCACAGAGAGCCTCAACGCCGTTGCCAGCCTTCCCGGTTTTCTGACCCGGTTTGTAGGCTGGGGCGCAAGACTGCTGGACCGCCACGGCTGGATGCCGAAGGGCGTTACCGAGGGCGACCCCTTCTACGGCTCTGTTTACTTATCCAACCTCGGCTCCATTAAATTGCAGGCCGGCTACCACCACCTGACCAACTGGGGTACCTGCTCCGTCTTCTGCACCATCGGTGAAAAGAAAAAGCGTCCCTTCTATAACGAAGACGGCACCAGCGAGATCAAGGAGTGCGTAGACCTGGGTCTTACCATCGACGAGCGCATTGCCGACGGCTACTATTATTCCCGCACCGTTAAACTTCTTAAAACCCTGATCGAAAATCCTGAGCTGCTCGAAAAGCCGCTTAGCGAGGAGGTAGACTACTGATGATCACCGCAAAAACCCCTTGGAAGGATTACTTAGGCGATGTGCCTATGCATTTAGACTATTTTGACGGCACTATGTGTGAGGCCATCGAAAAAACCGCCGAAGCCTACCCTGATTATGTAGCCTTCGATTTTATGGGCAAGTCTACTACATATAAAGAGCTTGTAGAGAATATCCATAAGTGTGCCAAGGCCCTGAAGGCTATGGGCATCCGGGAGAACGACAAGGTCACCATCGCCATGCCCAACTGTCCCCAGTCCATTTATTTCTTCTACGCCATCAATGCCATCGGCGGCATCTGTAATATGATCCACCCGCTGTCCGCGGAAAAGGAGATCGAATTTTACTTAAACGAATCCGAAAGCGTCCTTGCCATCACCCTCGATCAGTTCTACGGGAAGTTCGCCCGGGTACGGGCAGGCACCAAGCTGCAGCATTTGGTCATTGCCAGCATTCAGGACGCCCTCTCCCCCGTGATGAAGGTGGGCTATGCCTTGACCCAAGGTCGGAAGATCAAGAAGCTCCCCGCCGATGCGCCGATCGTCCGCTGGAAGGATTTTCTGAAGCTGGGCGCTATCACCAACGGCGAATATCGGGTCGCCCGGCAGAGCGAAGACCCGGCTGTCATCCTCTACTCCGGCGGCACTACAGGCACCACCAAGGGCATCGTGCTGACCAACCGGAACTTTAACGCACTGGGCGCCCAGATCGTCGCCACTAACCCTATGTTCCGCCCCGGTGATAAGATGCTGGCAGCCATGCCTATCTTCCACGGCTTCGGTCTGGGTGTCTGCATCCACAGTATGCTCTTTAACGGCGGCCGCTGTATCCTTGTGCCCCGGTTCACACCCAAGTCCTACGCCAAGGACCTTGTAAAGCACCGCTGCAACTTCATTGCCGGTGTACCCACCCTCTACGAAGCCCTTCTGCGGCTGCCCGATATGGACGGCGCAGATCTGAGCTGTTTGAAGGGTGTCTTCTCCGGCGGTGACAGTCTATCCATCGAGCTGAAGAAGAAATTCGACAAATTCCTCTATGACCACAAGGCCACCATTCAGGTCCGGGAAGGCTACGGCACCACTGAGACCGTTACCGCCTGCTGCCTGACCCCCACCCATATTTATAAGGAAGGCTCCATCGGTCTTCCCTTCCCCGATACCTATATTAAGATCGTCGAGCCTGGCACCGCCAACGAGCTGCCCTACGGCACGGAAGGCGAGATTTTGCTGGCAGGTCCCACGGTGATGAAGGAATATATGCATCACCCCGAGGAGACCGCCCAGACACTGCGCACCCACGAGGACGGGCTCACCTGGGTCTACACCGGTGACCTGGGCATTATGGATGAGCAGGGCTTTGTCTACTTTAAGGGCCGCGCCAAGCGGATGATCATTACCTCCGGCTATAATGTCTACCCCGCCCAGATCGAAAACATTTTAGACGCCCACGAGCTGGTGCAGATGAGCTGTGTCATTGGCATCCCCGATTCCTACAAAATGCAGAAGGTCAAGGCTTTCGTAAAGTTAGTGCCAGACGCACAGGCAAACGAGGAAACCAAGCAGATCCTCCTCGCCCACTGTCGCAAGCACGTGGCAAAGTACGCAATGCCCTGCGACATCGTCTTCAAGGACGAAATGCCCAAGACCTTGGTCGGCAAGGTAGCCTACCGTGTCCTGGAGGAGGAAGAACTGGCAAAACTCCAAGCCGCTCAGTAGGGGCGAGCATTGCTTGTCCGTATCGCGCCTTGTTAATTGACAATTGAGAGTTGACAATTATGGTGTCTGCAAAGCAGACACCATAATTTATAATTACACATTTCCCGTCGTAGGGAACGGTTTATCCGTTCCATTTGTGGAATGCATAAATGCATTCCCTACGATTGTGCGCCGTAGGGGTCGGCGTCCTCTGACGACCCGAAACAAAAAATCTGCGAGCCGATTGGCCCGCAGATTTTATTTCTGTACATCTTCCTTTTCTTCACTTTGCAATTGCTGCATCACCGCAAATCTTTTGCGCAAGCAGATAGTGTGTGCCACCGCAACAACGGTATTGTGAAGCATAAGCATTTCCTCAGTTGCACCGGCAGCCAGCGCGGGGATTTCCTCGCCGGACGAGACGCAGAAAAGCATTGTTTCCAGTCCGTCGCAAAAATAATCATAGGCGATTTGCATCTCGCAAACATCCTTTTGGATCCGGAACATCAGGCGGATATTCTCCATCGTCAGCACCGTTTTCACCGCCGTAATATAAATCAGGCAAGCAATTTGCTCCCGACTGTATTGCTTCTTAACCGGATTGGAAACCAACCCCCGCTTCACATAGTTGGAGATCATAGACGCGGTGATCCCCCCATCCATAAGGGGCGCAAAGCATTCGCCGATATACCGGGTGACCTGCTCCAAATACAGTCCTACATTGGGAATCTCCTGATACCGTGGCAGTCGGAAAGTCTGAATATCCTCTATATTATTCCCCATTTTTATCGCTCCTTCCCGGAAGTTATTATATCGCAGCCGCCACTAAAAGTCAACAAAAACCTTTCATCAGTTCTTTAAGAACTTGACAAACGGATATAGTCGGTATATAATTCCAACATAAGGTATATATTATCTTTGCATAAGTTCTTATAGAACCGATAAAGGAGCATATTTATGAAACGAACGAAGCTGAAAGACCGCCTTTTACCAAACTACACCCGGGGCGAGGAAATTATGAATACCGTTACCCATATTGTTGGCGGTGGTATTGGTATCCTTGTATTCATACTTTGTCTTTGGAAGGCCTTTGTCTCACTTAACGGCTGGAAATTTGCAAGCAGCTTTGTTTATGGCGTTTCTTTCATTCTGCTGTACACCATTTCCAGCGTATATCACGCCCTACGACCGGGAACAGGCAAAAAGGTGCTGCAAATTATCGACCATTGCGCCATCTATTTCTTTATTGCCGGAACCTATACTCCGATTCTGCTTTGTGCGTTGCGTCCGGCCTTTCCGATGTGGGCATGGGGTATTTTCCTGATAGAATACGGTCTCGCTGCCCTTGCCACTACGCTGACCGCCATTGACCTAAAGAAATATCGGGTGCTTTCTATGATCTGCTACATTGGCATGGGTTGGTGTATCCTGATTGCATTGAAGCCGCTTTTACAGGTGATGGCAATGCCCGGCTTTCTCCTTTTGCTCTCCGGCGGCATCGTATACACCATAGGTGCAATTCTCTACGGAATTGGTACTAAATGCCGGTATATGCACTCGGTTTTCCACCTCTTCGTCTTAGCCGGCAGCATCCTGCAAGCTCTTTGCATTCTCCTTTATGTCTTGTAGGGGCGATTCACGAATCGCCCATCCTTACGATAACAACAAAAACTGCGAGCCAAATGGCCCGCAGTTTTTTATTATTTCTTCTTAGGTGCGCGGATGTGGCTGAGCTTCTTGTTAAGTGCCAGCAGGTCTTCCTTGGTGAACTTCGCATTCATCATACCGCCTGCCATAGTCAGCAGCCGCAGGACAGTGAAGCCGTTCATCATGCTCATCATCTCAGGGGTCATCTCAAAGCCCATAGGCTTTGCCTTTTCGCCCTTCTTGCCGCCGCCCAGCATCTTGCCCATCAGCTTCATAAAGATCAGCTTGCCGCGGAAGGTGGAGATCACATCGCCCATCTTGGAGTTCAGGGACAGTCTGCCCGGCTTCTCCTCGATGTCAAACCAGTTGAGGATCGCGCCCTCTTCCTTCAGGCGATAGTCTTCATTGAAGGTATCCACCTTGCGGATAACGCTCTCGTCCTTCAGTTCGCCGGAAACGGCAGTCAGCTTGGTCTCGCCCACATTGGGAACATCGAAATAGAAGAAGTGGTCAGCAGCTTCCTTTACACCCAGAGACTTGCCGTTTGCGAACAGCTCCACAGTCTTCTGGTTGGAGTAAACGGTGACCTTGGTCACATCCTCCACACGGTCGATATAGCGCTTGCCGCACAGGTGTACGAAAGGCTCATCAGACAGCCAAGCCTTATAGGCATAGAAGGAGTCCTTCTTATACTTCCGGTCGAAGGTCACAAGACCCTTGTGGTTCTGTCCGTTCTCGCCGCCCTCAGACCGGGCATCGGCGCCGAAGTCGAACATATTCCACACATGGGTTGCCCACATATACTTGCGGGTGTAGAGCTGACGGATCAGCTCCTCGTGGTAGTATGCCTGATATTCCTCGGTGTAGTCGCCCTGACGGGGATCGGAGGTATGCCAGTTCAGTGCCTCACAGCCGTACTCGGAGCAGCCGATGGGAATATTCGGGTGCATTGCGTGGAACTTATCAAACCAAGGACCGTTCATAGAGGTATCGCCGCCGTACCAACCGAAATAGTGGTTATAGGAGACCACATCCGGGATTTGCAGATAGGGATCCTCCATCTTGCACATAGAAACAGCTGCGATGGTAGTCAGTCTGGTCTTATCCATCTCGTGGCACAGGTCATTGAGGATTCTGTGGTTCTCCAGCAGATCCTCGTCGCTGCCGCCGATGGAGATCTCATTAGAAAGACCCCAAACCACGATAGAAGGGTGGTTGTAGTTTTGGGAGATCAGCTCCTTCATCTGGCTGACGGTGTTGGCGCGGCCGGTGGGCATATGCTTGGAGATATAGGGGATCTCCGCCCAGATCACAAGACCCTTCTCGTCACACAGATCGTAGAAGTACTGATCGTGCTGATAGTGGGCAAGACGGATGGTGGTGCAGCCCACCTCGCAAATGAGGTCGATATCCTCCTCGTGGTGCGCCCGGGTCAGGGCATTGCCTACGCCCCAGCGGTCCTGATGGCGGGAAACACCCCGCAGGGGATATTCTTCCCCGTTGAGGATAAAGCCACTGTCGGGATCGATCTTAAAGGTACGGCAGCCGAAGCGGGAGCAGACATTGTCCACAACGGTGTCGCCCTCCACGATCTCTGCCTCACAGCAGTAGAGGTAGGGATCCTTGCGGCCGTGCCACAGATGCACATTCTTGATTTCAAAGGTGACCTTCTTGTCGGCAGAGGACAGCTTCTGCAGCTCATTCTCCTCCTGATCGTACAGCGTATAAACGATCTGCTGACCGGCCTTGAGCTCGGTGGTATAAACCTCTACCTCGACGGTAGCATCCTTGCCGTTTACCGCGGGGGCGATCTTGATGCCGGGTGCGCCGTAATAGTCAAGATCAAAGTGTGTCTCGTTTACGGTGATGAGGTATACATCCCGGTAAATGCCGCCGTAGAAGGTAAAGTCCGCCATCTGGGGATAGACGGTCTCGTTTGCCGCATTGTCCACAACGATGGACAGCAGGTTTTCTTCCTCGGTAAGCGCACCGGTCAGATTCACTCTCCAGGTGGAGTAACCGCCGTCGTGATGACCCACGGCATTTCCGTTAACATAGACATCCGCAGAGGAGTTGGCGCCACGGATCTCCAAATAATGCAATCCCTCGCCCAGCTCGGACTTCTTAAGCGTTTTGGTATACAGGCAGCTGCCGCGGAAATAGTCGTTACCGCCGTCCTGACCGTCCACCGCGTTCCAGCAGTGGGGCAGGTTTACCTTTTCAGCGCCCTCAGTGGCTTTGGGGTCAGAGCAGTTCCTGATAAACTGCCAGCCCTCGTTGATACAAATGATATTTCTCAATTTGGTTTCCTCCAAATAAATAATTCCCGTAAAGCTGCCGCACCCGCTATGCAGATGCGGCAGTGTTTTCCGATTAGTTTGCAGCCTTGCGGGCAGACAGCTCTGTGTTCATCTGCTCAGTGGTCTTCTTGTCCAGGTTATAGATAACTGCCAGACCGATGAACTGCATTACAGCGCTGAACAGGTACAAGCCTGCCACCAGCCAACACATATTGTGAGAAGTCTGAAGGCTCTGACCGATGGTGCCCTTGCTGGACTCATAGCCCAGTACACCCATAATCAGCAGAACGAGAGAGGGGCCAACACCCTGTGCCAGCTTCCGGAAGAAGGAGTGCAGTGCGTAAACCGTGCCTTCCTCACGGGTGCCAAATTTCCACTCGTTATAGTCAATAGCATCGCCCATCATCGCCCAACTTACGCAGGTGTACACACCCATACCAAGGCCGTAGATCACCAAGCCGAGCAAATAAAGGACCAAAGAAAGAGTAACGTCTTTAACAGTGGGGAAAATCAGCATAAACAGGCCACCCACCAGAGAAACGATGGTACCGAAAACAGAAGCTTCCTTTTTGCCGAATCGAACAACGATCTTCTTAATAAAAGGCATAAACAGGAACATCGGCAGGAATCCGATCATCTGAACAAGACCGGACATAGATGCCATATTAAAGTAGGTAGCAAACATAATGGTATTTGCTGTGGAAGCAGCATTCATACCCAGGAACATACCCATAGCGGCCAGTGTGCAGCCAACAGCGGGACGGTTCTTCATAAACTTGCCAAAGGAGCTGATGATATTGAGCTTCTCGCCGCCCTCACTCGTCTTGACGGTGTTCTCGTCCACACGGATGGTAATATTTTTGAGCATAAAGATAAATGCCAGGAAGCCCAAAACGCCCATAATGAGGGCAGCCCAAAATACACGGTCGCCCAACAGTATCTCTACCTGCTTGCCAGTCTCGGGGCTGAGGATCTTGTCGCCGATCTCATAAGGCAGACCGGTTTCAGGATTTACCAGGAACTGCTCAGGTGTAAAGCCTTCGGGGATAACGATCTTATCTAAGAAATTGGTGGTTCCGTCATAGGTAACCTTCTGCCAGATCAGCATAGGCAGGATGGTCATAGGCAGAATATTGCCGATCATAGAGCCAACGGAACGCCAGGTAGACAGTTGTGCGCGCTCTGCGTTATCTTCTGAAACCAAGGAAAGCATAGAGCCGTAGGGGACGTTTGCCACAGTGTAGAACGCATCCCAAATGATATAACCCAGAACGAACAGAACCGCTTTCAGAACCACAGGCGCATTAGGGAAGGGCAGGAACACAGCGGCGCCGCCCAAAAGCAGACCGCAGGCACCCACGAAGATGTAGGTCTTAAACTTGCCCATTTTGTACTTTCTTCTGTCTCTGTCGATCATAGAGCCGATCAAGGGATCGTTGACCGCATCCCAAATCTGCACCAGCAGCAACAGAATCGACAGCAGGCCGGTCTCCAGCATCATATAAACCAGCCAGAAGGTTTGAACTGTACCCTTCAGGGCAAAGCTCATATTACAGCCAAGGTCACCGGCTGCGTATGCGAGCTTATCCCGCATACCAAACTTTCTTTTTTCCACTTTTTATTCCTCCTGTTTATGTTTTATGCAAAACAGCACTTTCATTATACAGGATATGTACTCTTTCGTAAGAGATAATCTTTTGCTCTTTTTGTAAATTTTTTGTTTTTTCCACACAAAAAAGCTGGACAGCTTGATAAATATGCACTATAATATGCTTACGGAATATAATTTTTTTGACTGTTTCGTCAATTCAGGAGGTATATTATGGAATATCGTGCAGAGCTTCAGCTAATTGCCGAGCTTTTCCGTCGTACCGGCAGCAGTGTGATGACCGTGGACCCCAACGGTCCAATGTCTCAATTTCTCACATCTCAGCTATATGTCCCCGGTCTTACGGACTTAGAAGACCTTTCTACTGCGCTGCGGGAGTATTTACCGGACCTGCAGCCGGAGACCGTCTACTCCATCACCGACCGGCTGTTTATGAAGTACACATATCTGCTCTTGCCGGATACTTCGTCGGAAACCTTGCTTGTCTTCGGTCCGTATCTCGAAAAGGAAACCTCTGAGCAGACCATTCTGGAGCTGACGGAATCTCTGGACATCCCCCCTGCCCAGCAAAAATTCCTGCAGAAGTACTACGCCTCCCTGCCGGTCATCGATCCGGAAGGACAGCTGCAGCTTCTTTTAACCATTTTCTACGAGCGGCTTTGGGGTGCGGGTGGCTTTACCTACGCTACTTTCAACCGGGATACCCTCTCGGATTTCACCGCTTTCCGGCAGAAGATCCTCTCCTCTGAGGATGCCGGCACCCAATGGAATGTTGATATGATTGAAAAGCGGTATGCCGGCGAAAATGCCATGATGGATGCCATACGCACCGGCAATCTCAAGAAGGTGGACACCCATTTGGGCAGGATCACTGCCGCTGTCTTCGATAAACGGCTTCCCGACCATCTGCGGACCTTAAAAAATTACTGCATCATCACCAATACTCTGTTCCGCAAGGCCGCAGAGCAGGGCGGTGTCCATCCCGTTTACCTGGACAGCGTCTCCTCGGACTTTGCTTCCAAGATTGAGCAGATGAACTCCCCCGCCGCCTGTCCCTCTATGATCGGCAGTATGGCCCGGTCCTATTGCCGTCTGGTGAAAAACCACTCCGCCAAGAGCTATTCCCCCGCCGTCCAAAAGGCGATGATCTGCGTAGATGCTGATCTCGCTGCCCCGCTGAGCCTGCGATACTTAGCAGACGAGCTGAACATCAACAGCAGCTACCTGTCCTCTCTCTTTAAGAAAGAGACCGGCATCACCGTCACCGCATATATTATTCGCCAGCGGATCAATTATGCAAAGCATCTTTTGGAGAACACCCGCCTGCAGATCCAGACCGTTGCTCAGCATTGCGGTCTTGGGGATGTCCACTATTTCTCCAAGCTCTTCAAAAAAGAGACCGGTATGACCCCCAGAGAATTCCGTCAATCGGTACAATAAACATAGGATAACCGCCCGAAAAAGTACCTTTTCGGGCGGTTATTTTATGGGTTATTTTAGTTGAAGTTCAGGGAATTGACTGTCTTTGTGCCATCGGCGTTGATAACAGACAGTACACAGCCGGGATATGTGCTCTTACTGCTCCAGTTACAGGGAGCGATCTCCATCGTAATGGTCTGTCCGTCATAATCCCACAGCCACTTGTACTGACCGGCGCCGGAGCAATAGAGGTTAATGGAAGTACTGCCGTCTACGATCTTCAGGTTTGTATAGAAGGAAGTTTCCACAAGCTCGATCGTAGCAGTCACGGTATAGACACTGGTGGTATAATCGGTATTTACATCCAATGCCGCAAACTCAGCCAGCGTCAGAGTGCCGTCAAAGCTGGCAGTGGAATACTCGTGAGAGCCGTAGTTATTTACGACCACCTTGGCATCGGAGATGCAAGTGTTGCCAAGTGTACCGCTCTTTGCCTTATAGTAGCGGTTGCCTTCCAACACCACCTCGTAGCCGATCTCCAAGGTTTCCAGCGTTGCCTTGTCGGTCAGGACAGCGATGATGCCGGTGTCGTCGATCAGGTAGAAGCCGTCCTGATTGACCAGAGAAGGACCAACGATGCCCTTAACGGTGACTTTTTCGTTAAGCTCGGTCTTGATGGCATCGTCAACCGTGCTATACTCCACATCTGCCTGACCCATTTTTACCTCAACGGTCACATCCTCGGAGTAAGTCACATCGTTATAGGTAGCGGTGACGGTGATCTTAACAGTACCGCTATCAAGGCAGTTCATAACATTTCCGTCAACGGAAATAACAGAAGGATCGCTGGAGGTATAGCTCAGAGCGATGCCGTTATAGCCCAGCAGCTCGTTGTCGCAAGAAGTCAGCAGCTCCATTGCAGGGTTGCCGGTGTACTTAGTCAGGAACTGGGGAATACCGTAGAACTTTACAGCATTTTCCGCAAAGTTCACGGAGCTTACATCGAAGCCCTCATCCACAACGGCTACGGGCAGGAAGCGCCAAATGCAGCCGGAAGCGGAGGATTTTGCATTCAGAGCAGTTAAGTAAACGGTGCAGATCTTGCCGTCAAAAGCATCCAGCCAGGCAAAATCGCTGCCGCTGCACTGGGTATAGGTATAGCTGCCGGTCTTGCCGTCCAGATCGTTTATGTAGTAGTTGACGAAGCCATTGCCGTCAACCTTCTTGACCTGCGCGGTAACCTTAAAGATCTTGGTGGTAATATCCTCGGTGACAGGGGTGTTCATAATGCTCTGAACGGTGGTGGACTGGATCCAGCTCTTGTCGAAATCAGCGTTGCCTTCGTCATTGCTCATAAGCATGGCATTTTCCAGCTGATTGCAGCCCTTGTAGCCGAACTTATTGGCATTAGTCTGCTCAGTCTCCAAAATCCAGTAGGTCTTGGAAGCACACAGGGTAATGGTATTGCCGATGGCGCAGCGGGCAGCCAGATCGCCGTCGTAAACATAGATGGAGCCGGTGTTATCCACAAGGATCACGCCGCTGGGGATCATACCGTTGGCATAGGTGATCCGTGCAACCACGCCGGTAACCTTGACCTTGGTACCTTCCGCAGTCTTGCGGGCTTCCTCAACGGACATGGCGGTATAGGCAGATTCGTCAAATACAGGGGTGGTGAATTCCTGGATCCATGCGCTGTTGAGCTCAATCGTGCCCTTGAAATTCTTCACGGTGGCATACAGCAGGACTTCGTCGCCCTTGACAGGCTTCTCCGTCATAGCCGCATAGCCGGTAGCACCGTCCTTGCTGTAGGAACCGTAAACACTGATGGTGTCCTTACCGTCGGTAATGAGCATAGCGCCGTACTGGGCGTTGGTGACAGACTGGACAGTACCGCGGACAAAGTAGCGGCCTTCGGTGACTTGACCGTCCGCCACAGGCAGAGCCAGCAGCTCAGCAATGGTTAAAGTGGTATCAAATTCAGGCAGCTCGGGCGCGGGCAGATCCTTAGAAACAAAATCGATGATCCAGCCGCTCTGGACCTCCTTGGTGTTGCCCTTATAGTTCTGCAGAGTGCCGTAGAGCAGCACCTCGTCGCCGGCATCAGGCTTTTCGGTCATTGCATCGTAACGCACAGTGCCGTCCGCATTGGCGCTGCCGTAAACCATCATAGAGCCGGTGGCATCTTCGATGGTCATCTGGCCGTAGGTAGCATTGTCGATAGACTTAATGGTAGCGCGGATGTAGTAGCGCTCTGCGGAAGGAGATTCCACAAACTGCTCACACAGGGCAAGTGCTTCTTCGATGGTGATGCACTCGTAGTCCGCCCAGGGGTCGGCGGGCTCGGTGGGTGCTACTGTGGGCTCAGGCGGCTCCACAGGGTTTGTGGGCTCTGTGGGGGTAGTAAAGCCGGGGAGCATAGAGAGGATGCTGTCGATGCTGATGTCACAGCCGGCAAACATTCCGGCAATCATCGCAAGACACAAAACGAGGGCAATGCGTTTTTTCATAGTGGCAACCTTCCTTTTATTTATTTTTGGGTTCTATTTAGATTATAATCCCTCTATTTTCATATTGCAATGTAGAATAATGCACAAAAATGGACGGAACGATCGTGTTCCGTCCATTACAGAGTGTCAAAAGGCTCCCCTTGTGCCCAAGGGGAGCTGGCAAAAATTTTTAATTTTTGACTGAGGGGATAGAGTGCATTGTAATTGTGCCAACAAATCACTGCAGATTTGTTTTTTCTCCCGCACAACCCCTCCGAGCCGCTGTTCGCGGCCCACCTCCCCTTACACAGGGGAGGCTTTATGCGTTTCTTAGCAAAGCTTTGCGCCGGCGGGGATAGCGTCGTCTACCATCAGAAGATTCAGCTTTTCCTCACCCTTTTCAGTGTGAACTGCGGAGATCAGCATACCGCAGGATTCCCGACCCATCATCTTCCGGGGCGGCAGGTTGGTAATTGCCACCAAGGTCTTGCCGATCAGCTCCTCCGGCTTATAGAATTTGGCAATGCCGGAGAGAATTTGACGGTCAACGCCTGTGCCGTCATCCAAGGTAAACTGCAAAAGCTTATCGGACTTCTTTACCGGCTGGCAGTCTTTTACTTTCACAGCCCGCATATCGGATTTACAGAAGGTGTCAAAGTCCACCGTTTCTTCGCTGTAGGGCTCAATTTCCAAGGGAGGCAGCTTTGCCTTTGCCTTTTCGGCATTAAAAGCATCGATTTCCGCCATTTTCTTCTCCATATCCAGTCGTGCAAAGAGGATCTCCGGGGCATCCAGCTTGGTGCCGGGTGTCAGAGTGCCAAAGGACTGCAGACTCTCAAGACCGCCGTTTTCGCACTTGATCTGCGTAAGGATCTTCTTGGAGGTATCAGGCAGATAGGGCTCCAAGGAAACTGCCGCAAAGCGGA
The DNA here is from genome assembly GCA_015067785.1 of Oscillospiraceae bacterium. Classification (GTDB taxonomy): domain Bacteria; phylum Bacillota; class Clostridia; order Oscillospirales; family Oscillospiraceae; genus Faecousia. The sequence continues at coordinate 27,935 of SVLR01000003.1, read as the reverse complement.
TGGATTCCAGCAGGTTATACAGCACAGTACCGAGGCGTGCCTTATTCTCCTCGCTCTTAGCCAGTGCCCATGGGGCAGTCTCGTCGATATACTTATTGGCGCGGCGCAGCAGCACGAAGATCTCATCGATGGCATCTGCCACCTTTAATTCGTCCATCTTCTGCGCTACCTTGCCGGGCATACCCAGTGCAACGGCTTTCAGCTCCTCATCCAGCGCATCGGAGGCAGTGGGTGCCTGCACGATGCCGTCAAAGTACTTATTGTTCATAGCGATTGTACGGTTGACCAAATTGCCGAGGATATTTGCCAGCTCGGAGTTGATTCGCTCGATAATCAGCTCATAGGTCATAATGCCATCAGCAGCAAAGGGCATTTCGTGCAGCACGAAATAGCGGACTGCATCCACACCGAACAGCTCTACAAGATCGTCGGCATAGATCACATTGCCCAGTGACTTACTCATCTTATCGCCCTTGACCAGCAGCCAAGGATGACCGAACACCTGCTTGGGAAGCTCCTCGCCCATACTCATGAGGAAGATAGGCCAGTAAATGGTGTGGAAACGGACGATGTCCTTGCCGATCAGGTGCAGATCTGCAGGCCAGAACTTCTTATAGTGCTCATCGTGATTGCCGTCGGGGTCATAGCCGCAGAAGGTGATATAGTTGCTCAGCGCATCCAGCCACACATAGCTCACATGTCCCGGGGCAAAGGTCAGGGGCACGCCCCAGGTAAAGCTGCTGCGGGATACGCACAGATCCTGCAGCCCGGGCTTTAAGAAATTGTTGATCATCTCGTTTTTCCGGCTCTCCGGCTGGATAAAGTCGGGATGTGCCTCAATATACTGCATCAGCTGGTCGGCATACTTACTCATTTTGAAGAAATAGGCCTCTTCCTCGGCATCCACACATTCCCGGCCGCAGTCAGGGCACTTACCGTCAACCAGCTGGCTCTCTGTCCAGAAGGATTCGCAGGGCGTGCAGTACTTACCTACATACTTACCTTTATAAATATCGCCCTTTTCGTACATCTTCTCGAAGATACGCTGGACCTTCTTCTTATGCTCCGGGTCTGTGGTGCGGACAAAACGGTCGTAGGTGGTGTTCATCAGATCCCAAATGTCCTTGATCTGGCCGGCCACGTTATCCACATATTCCTGCGGAGTCACGCCTGCCGCCTCTGCCTTTTCCTGAATTTTCTGACCGTGCTCGTCGGTGCCAGTCTGAAAATACACATCGTAGCCTGCCTGCCGCTTATAACGGGCAATGGCATCGGCAAGCACGATCTCGTAAGTATTGCCGATGTGGGGCTTTGCAGAGGTGTATGCGATGGCTGTGGAAATATAATAGGGTTTCTTTTCTTGCATTGTATCTTCCTCCTCTAAAAATGAAAAATCGCCCTTGGGAAAGCCAAGGGCGATAGAATTTACCGCGGTACCACCTTGATTTGCGGCATTTGCCGCCTCATCTCGCGCTTTAACGGGCGCACCCAAAAATGCCTACCTATCGACACTTTTGCTCCCGGACCATGTTCTGCCGCTTTCCCGTGCCCATTTCCACCGCATAGGGCTCTCTGACCGCTTCCGCAGGCATACTCTTCCGTTCATCGCTTTTCATTATAATATAGCATTATATCCCGCAGTACGCCTTTTTGTCAACGATAATTTTCTTGCCGCCACAAAGTGGCGAATTGACAGTTGACAATTGACAATTGTCCATTATCCATTATTATTGTTTTTCCTTTGTCAGCAGCAAGGCTACAACCACAGCGCAAATACCCGCTGTGAGCTTGCCGAAGATCAGCGGCAGCAGCATATCGGGTGCAAAGCCTGCGGCAAAGCCCAAATGATCACCAAACACAAAGGCCGCTGATATGGCAAAAGCGATATTGACCACCTTGCCCCGATTATCCATACCCCGCACCAGTCCGAAAGTAGCAATGGAATTGGCAAGGCTGGCAACGAGACCTGCCGCCGCTGTCTCATTGATCCGCAGCAGCCTTCCCAGTCCCATAAGAGGCTTTCTCAGTACCTTTGTGATTGCATAGACCAGCGGAAACGCGCCGGCAAGGATAATGGCAATCTCCCCTACGGTTCTGAAGCCGTCCTCAATGGGGTTCATACCGGGAATCAGCACAAAGCCTGTCAGCTTCTCCACGATGGCTGCCGCAAGTCCTACGGTAATGACTGCCAGCACCCCTTTGCCAAAGACCGTGAAGCCCTTGATCATTGCCCTTTCCGCCTTCCAAAGTCCCAATGCGATCAGCAGCGCCAAAAGGACGATAGGGATTAAATTCCGCAGTACGGTGACAAGTGGATAGCCTGCCGCCAAGCCGCCGATCAGAATACCCAAAGGGATGGTGACGATACCGCAAAGGGCGCCCTTTGCAAGATAGGGTCTGTCCTCCTCCCGGAGTATCCCCAATGCCACCGGGATGGTAAATACGATGGTCGCGCCCAGCATCGAACCGCAGAGGACACCGCCAAGATCCGCAATCTTAGGGTCATTTGCCATTTCCCGCGCCAGCGCGCCGCCGCCCATATCGCAGGCTAAGATCGAGCCTGCAAACATTGCCGGGTCCGCGCCTAAAAAGGTATATACGGGCACCACCACCGGGCGCAGGAGGGTGGCAAGCACAGGCGAAAAGGCGATAATACCTACCATCGCCAGCGCAAGAGAGCCCATAGCGAGAATACCCTCTTCAAATTGCTTGCCAAGCCCCAACTTATTGCCAAATATCCGATCCAGCGCACCCAGCGCCGCAAATGCCGCCATAACCGCGATCAGGATACTATGGGCTGACATTTTTCCCCTCCTGATCGATGATGGCCACCACCGCCGCATCCACCGGTGCTTCCATACAGAAGCGGGATGCCACCGTGCCGGTGACAAGAAGCACTCTGTCTCCGTCCCCCGCGCCCACATGGTCTGCCGCCACGATCTCTCCCATATCCGTCTTTACCACAAGAAAGGTCTGTCCCATCAGGCAATTTGCCTTACGGGTAGACCATACTGCCCCGGTTACTGTTCCTAATGTCAATCCGATCCCTCCAAAATTTCCCGGGCCAAGGGCGTCAGCACCGCACCGGGTCCCGGTCGTTTGCCGGACTGCCGCAGCATTTCCGCTTCCTTGGCAGTGACCAGCCGTTTTTGCGCGCCGTCTACAAACAGTACGCCCCAATTTTTCAGCTCCCGCCTTTTCGATGCAAGGGCTGCCGCCAACGCCCGGTTTTTGGGTGCTTCCGGAAGACCGGGCGTATATAGGATCACCGGCTTTCCCTCTGCCAGCGCCTCCAGCACACCCTCATCCTGAAAGCAAAGAAGCTGCCCTAAGCTGAGCGAGCCGATGACCACCGCGTCATAGGGCGCTTCTCCGTAGGTATAGCCTAAATCCCGGGGCGGACAGCGTCCGATGAGCCGCGCCCTCATAATAAGATCCTCCCCAAGTCTCCGGGGGTAAAGCCACAGGCATTGGCTTCGTCATAATCCAAATGCACCCGCGTGGAAAAATCCTTGCTTACCCGCACCACCGTATCCCCAAATACCGTCGGGCGGTCAGTATAGGTCTCCAGGCGCACCACCTGTTTGTCCTTCACCCCAAACCTGGCGGCATCCTCCGGGGTCATATGGATGTGCCGCTGGGCAGCGATCACACCCCGCGCTAAAGTAATCTCTCCTTTTTCGCTGCGAATCTTGATACCGGGGGTGTCCTTTATCTGCCCGGACAGCCGTACCGGCGGCTTGATGCCCAGCACCTTGCCATCGGTGAGAGAAATTTCCACCTGTCCCTCGCTGCGGGCAGGGCCTAAGACCGCCACATTCCGAAACTCTCCCTTTGGACCGATAATTGTCACGCGCTCTTTGCTTAAATACTGCCCCGGCTGGGAAAGAGGCCTTTCCGGTGTCAGTCCGTGCCCAAAGAGCTGTCGGGCCTGATCTTCTGTCAGGTGGACATGGCGACCTGACGCCTCCAGCTCCACACAGATCCGCCGCAGTACCTGCTCACATAGCCTTTCGATTGTATGCTCCTGCAATTTATCACCTGCTTTTTGCCTTTTCCTCGATCATAAGAAGATATAGATAGCTGCTGAGCCGATTGATCGCCCGGATAACGTCCGGTCTTGTGCAATTTCCCTCCCGGTCGGCAAATGCCGCGACTGCGTACAGCTCCGCCTGCCGGGCAGCGCACCGGCAGCGGTTTAGACGCAAAACCTTGATGCCGTCGCTTGCATCCGGCATAAAATGGGGAATACCGTAATACTCCTGTGGGAAATGGCTTCGCTTTCGCAGCTCGGCGGCATCCATTCCCCCAAGGCGCGTCTCCGCCATTTCCTTTTCCAGTACATCGGCAGCGATCAATGCCCGGGCAAGGGTAAGTGCATCCTGCAAAGGCTCTATAAGACCGGTCTCTGCTTGGGCAAGGAGCAGCTCTGCCTCCAAGGTATCCACCGCGCCCCGGAAAAGAATACGGGGATGGGTCTTTTTCACCAGAAAATCGCCGTTTAAGTGGGTCATATCCTCCGGTTTTTCGTGGAAATAACCGCCGCCAAGGACGCGGTATTCCTCCGGCCTTGCCTTTTCGCCGGGGAGGATCTCGATCCGCTCCCGCTGCAGATAGTCTCTGGCTTCGGAGGTCAGGCTATCCCCTTTTCCTAAATAAAAGACCCGTTTTCCGTCCTTATTTCGGATGTTATCCCGGACTTGCTGCGCAGTATAGAGCATTATTTTGCCTTATCTGCAGGGTTACTGCTCAGTCTGCCGTGGGGGAGGATGGCATCCACCTCGGTGTGGGGACGGGCGATCACATGAACGGAGACCAGCTCCCCTACCTTTTCTGCGGCCGCCGCGCCGGCATCGGTAGCCGCCTTCACAGCGCCCACATCGCCCCGAACCATTACGGTTACCAAGCCGCCGCCTACCTGCTCCTTGCCTACCAGCTGGACATTGGCGGATTTTACCATAGCATCTGCCGCCTCAATGGCACCGATCAGGCCTTTTGTTTCGATCATACCAAGAGAATTTGTGTTCATAGCTTTTTTCCTTTCTTATTTCAGTCGTTCCAGTATTTTTGCCGCTAAAAGCTCTACCAGGGTCTCGTCTGTGGTGATAACGGGGGTTTTTTCCTTATTTTCCTTGTCCCAGGCTACCCTGCGGATATTGATAAGATCCAGGGGAGAAATGTTATTAGACGAGCTGCTGCCACCAACTGCGCCGCAGCCAAGGGTCAGCGCCGGAAACAGCCCGGTGGTCTCCCCGATGCCGCCCAGCGCCGCCGGGGTGTTCACCAAAAACCGGGAAACCGGGATTTGGAGCGCGAATTTTTCCACTACTTTTTCGTCGCTCGCGTGAATGGCAAAGGTGTGCCCGCTGCCCTCGTGGGTCAGCACCTCGATGGCTTTTTCCAGTACCGCATCCTCGCTGTCCATGACGAAAAACGCCAGTACCGGACAGAGCTTTTCCATCGAGTAGGGGCGGGTCGGACCTGCCTCCTGCTCTCTTGCCACTAAGATCCTCGTACCGTTCGGCACGGAAAAGCCCGCTTTCTGCGCCAGTTCCCTTGCTGTTCTGCCTACGATCTCCGGATTCAGCGAGCCGTCCGGACGGAACAGGTGCTTTGCAAGGCGCCCCGCCTCTTCCGTATTCATAAAGTAAAAACCCATTGCGGCAGCTTCCGTCTTTACCTGCTGCTCCATTTCCTTTTCCACGATGATGCTCTGCTCCGAAGCGCAGACTGTACCGTTATCAAAGGTTTTGGAGCGCAAAATGCAGGAGAGGGCGTGTTTTACATCGGCAGTATGGTGGATATAAGCCGGGCCGTTGCCGGCACCCACACCAATTGCCGGTTTCCCGGAGGAATAGGCGGCACGGACCATTCCCGGTCCGCCGGTGGCTAAGATCAGCCGTACCTGTGGTGCTGCCATCAGCTCCTGACAGCCTGCCATTGATGCAATACCCAGACAGCCAATACTGCCCTTGGGCGCGCCTGCTTTTTCTGCCGCCTGCCGAACGATCTCTGCAGCCCGAAGGGTACAGAAAAGCGCCTTGGGATGGGGCGAAAAAATAATGCTGTTGCCTGCCTTTAATGCGATCATTGCTTTATAGCAGACAGTAGATGTGGGATTGGTACTGGGAATAATGGCGGCAATCACGCCGACCGGAACACCGATCTCCCATAGCTTTTCCTGTGGGTGCCGGTTTAATACGCCCACGGTCTTCATATCCCGCACCGCCTCCCAGACCTTCCGGGAGGCAAATTCATTTTTCCGGGTCTTATCCTCCACATTCCCAAAGCCGGTCTCCCGGACTGCCATATCTGCCAATTCCCCGCTGTGCTTATAAAAAGCATCAGCGATGGCCTGCACGATCTTATCCAATTGCTGCTGATCCATCCGGGTCAGTATTTTTTGAGCAACCTCTGCCTGCCGGGCAAGGTCCCTTGCCTCCTGCCGGGCCTTTAAGTCCTTATCCAGTTCCATTTATACTCCTTTCGGGTTTGCCGCCACCTCTGACACCGCCTGCGCAAACGCAGCACAGGCTGCTTCGCAGGCCGATTGGCTGCCGCTGAGCAAACCGCCGCCAAAATTTGTCTCGCTGGGGGGCGCATAGAGCTTTTGCAACTTCACATCTGCCGCTTTCATTGCCGCATCCAGCGCATACATACTCTCCAGCGGCGGCGCAATGAGATAGGCGATGGCTGTCCCCTCCGGGACATTTGCTTCTTTGGATAAAAATGCACCGGTACGGCTGACCGTATGGGCAAGGAAAGGCACTTCCCCTGCCGCATCAAAGCCGACTCGCTCCAGCGCAGAGAGCGCCGCCTCCATCCCGCTGCGCACCGCCCCGGGGGTAGGTCCTGCCAAAACGCCGATAACCTCGCCTGCGTTGGGGGTAGACGCATTTGCCGCCCCCGCGTAAAAGCTGCGGCTGTAGCATACCTGCACCGCAGCGGCTTTTGTTGCCTCGTCCAAGGCAATATAGGTGGCATCGTCACTGTCTGTGGTGATCAGACCCAAAGACGGACAGTTTTCAGGCGCGCCAAGGGCTTTACACAGCGACGGATGGACATTTGCCAAATACCGCACAGAGAGTACTTTTACCGGGATCATACCTTTTCCTCCAAGTGCAGTCCCACGCCGGAGACCTTTTTCTTTAATATCTTGCCGATCAGCTCCGCCACATGGGCGCCCGCCTCTGCCGCCGGAGTGCCACCGTCGTGGATATTGGAAACTACTGTGCGGGCAGATTCGCTGACACCGGTATGGGGCTTGTAGGTGATATAGGCAGACATACTCTTATCCGTCACAAGTCCCGGGCGCTCGCCTACAAGTACGCAGACCACCTCGCACCCGCAAATATCTCCCACCGCATCTCCCGCACCCACACGGCAATAGCGGACAAAAAGCGTCTTTCCGATCTCGATACCCTGTACCTTCAATCCGTCCCGAATCGCCTGCATACAATCCATCGCGTTACTAAGAATTGCAGCCGAGGAAAGCCCGTCGCCGATGACGATCTGCACCTTTGGCTTTTGGGGCAATTCTTTCCGAATGATCGCCGCATTTTCTTCATCGAAGCATCTGCCAAAGTCCGGGCGGGTCAGGTACATATCTTTGCTTTCGCACTTGGTTTTGACAGAAACAAGGCCGTTTTTCTCGCCGTAATCCTCGGGCATTTGGGAGAATACCGCATCCTGCGCTGCCGCATGGTCTGCCCGGAAGCGGAGCATCGTGAGGGTCTTATACCGGGGACCTGCTCTGCCGCTTCCCAATCTTGCCGGTGTTCTTGCTTTTAATCTTTTGAACGCCTCCCCATCTTTGGGGCTGTCCACCAAATATAGCTTTCTCAGGTCTAACTGCGAAACATCGGGCACAAAATCGCCGTCCGTATAATGGGTCTCCTTTGGCGTTGGCCCCGGGTCGGTAGGCTTATAGTCACTGCCCTTGACCATTGGCTCTGCGTCCTTCAGGAGCTCTGAAATCAGCGCGCGTAATTCCTCTTTATTCATAAAGCCTCCTTAGAACAAAAGACATGAGCCGTCACCGGCTTTGGCGGTCAGCCTGCCGTCTTCCACAAAGCCCATTTTCTCCAGCCATTTCTGGAAGGGCGGGATCGCCGTTTTTCCTGTCAGCTCCCGGAGCGTTGCCGTCTCCCGGAAGCCGGTAGTTTGGTAGTTTAGCATAATATCGTCACCGTGGGGGATTCCCATAAAGTAGTTGCATCCGGCAACGGTTAGGAGTGTGGCAAGATTTTCGATATCGTTTTGATCTGCCTTCATATGGTTGGTATAGCAGCAGTCGCAGCCCATGGAAATGCCGGTGAGTTTCCCCATAAAGTGGTCTTCAAGACCCGCTCTCGTCACCTGCCGGGCATCGTAGAGATACTCAGGACCAATAAAGCCAACAACGGTATTGACTAAGAAAGGCGAAAAATGCTTGGCAAAGCCGTAGCACCGGGCTTCCATAGTCACCTGATCGGCGCCGTGGTGGGCGTTACTACTAAGTTCCGAGCCCTGTCCGGTTTCAAAATACATTACATTGGGTCCTTCTGCTGTGCCGTCACGAAGGAGTAGTTCTCTTGCCTCCTGCAGGGTGGCTGCAGAAAAACCAAAGGCCTCGTTGCCTTTTTGACTGCCGGCAATGGACTGGAAGATCAGATCTGCCGGTGCGCCGTCGCGGACGGCTTTCATCTGCGCTGTCACATGGGCAAGGACACAGATTTGGGTCGGGATCTCCCAATGCTCCTGAATTTCCTTGAAACGGCGGAGCACCTTTCCCACCTGCTCCGGAGAGTCGGTGACCGGGTTCAGGCCAATCACCGCATCGCCTGCGCCAAAGGTCAGTCCCTCTAAGGTGGAGGCGGTGATGCCGTCCGGGTCGTCCGTCGTATGATTGGGTTGCAGACGGCAAGAAAGCGTACCCGGAAGCCCGATGGTGGTATTGCAGTGGGCTGTGACGGTGATTTTACTTGCACAGTAGATAAGATCCAAGTTGCTCATCAGCTTGCAGACCGCCGCTACCATTTCGCTGGTCAAGCCCCGGCTCAGCTTAGAAATATCCGCCCCGGTGGTGGTTTCTGAGAGCAGCCACTCCCGCAGTTCGGAGACCGTCCAGTTTTTGATCTTCTCATACTGAGGAATATTCAAATCGTCCTGAATGATCCGGGTAACCTCGTCCTCCTCATAGGCAACAACGGGATTTTCCCGCAAGTCCTGCAAGGTAAGCGCGGAGAGTACCACCTTTGCCGCTACCCGCTCCCGGGCATTTTCCGCGGCAAGACCCGCAAGGATATCTCCCGTCTTTTCCTCATTTGCCTTGGCAAGCACCTCTTTGATGCTGCCAAATGTATAGCTTTTTCCCAACAGCGTGGTTTTTAGCTTCATAAAGCACCTCTTATTGCGATAATATTAATGTTTTAATGACCACAGGCAATGCCGGGCCTACCGGCGCACCGATGTCCAAAAAGCCGCCCTCTGTCAGCTTCACCCGGTCGATACAGCAGATCGGCCTATCAGCCGGTAAAAGAAGACATAGACAATGCCCCAGCGCCTTTGCCGCATCTGCCTGCAGCGCCACAAAAATGGGGCCTTTTATTTGATTTGCCAAGGCATCTGCCAATTTGCGGATACGGGCATAGGAAAGCTTTTCCTCCCCGGGGATAGAAAAAACCACCGTTTCTTCTGCGCCTTTGCCGGGGGCAAATTCCACCACCGGAAGATTTTTCATTGGAAACTGTACGCCCCGGTAGAACACCGTACTGCCGGAAAGGGTGGTGCTGTAGCACCCAGCACCAATGACCGTTGCCCGGATGGTTTCCGTTCCTAAGATATATTCCCCATCGCAAAGCTTACTTTCCCGGATGGCTTGTCCCAATTCCGGACCAATATCCCCAAAGGCAAGGGGCGGATGATCCTTTTCGATACAGTCCGCCACACCGCCGGAAAAGGAGATGACCGGTCGTTCTGTGGGGATTTCCCAAGGAGCGGTGATTTCTTCCGTCATAAACCGGGAAAGCAGCTCATCTGCCGGACGGAGACCTGCCGCCATTTCGAGGGCAAAGACCATATCCTTCAGCGGCAGTTCCTCAGCTGTATAGGCAAGCACCGGGGAGCGATAAGTGACATTGCCGCTTTCGTCCCTTTTTATCAGCCTGCCGCCCACATTGAGGCAACCGGTAGCAATTATTTTTCCTGCCTTTACGAGACAAAGGTTGCTTGTCCCGCCGCCGATATCCATGTGGAGCACCAATTTTCCTGTTCTCTCGGAATACTCCACCGCCCCCGCGCCCCGAGCAGCGAGGATACTCTCCAAATCCGGTCCTGCGGTAGCCACCACAAATTCTCCGGCATACTGAGACAGCGCCTCCAATGCCGTTTTTGCATTTTCCTTCCGGGAGGTCTCACCGGTGATGATGACCGCCCCGGTATCCACCTGCTCCCGCTTTATGCCCGCCAGCGCATACTCCCTTTCTACAAGGGCTTGCAGTCCTGCTTTATCTACCCTTTTCTCCCCGAAAAGAGGGGTAAAATGCACCTTTCCTTTATATAATATCTCCCGCTTTGCGATCTCCATTTCCGGGACAGCAAAGCCGGTAGCTTTATTTTCCACCGTCAGGCGGGAAACGATCATCTGCGTGGTCGTCGTTCCCACATCCAAGCCGACAGAAAGAAGGGTATCAGCCACGGCCTGTGACCTCCTCCAAAACTGCGCGCACCGTTTCTTCGGTGACCGGCTGGGGATTATAGCTGCAGCAAGGGTCGTTTAGCGCCGCAGTAATGATCTTCTCCCGCTTATCCCAAAGTGCTGCTGGGGAGATTCCGGCAGCGATCAGGGTATCGGGCATATTCAGCTCCTGTCGCAATCGGCTGAGCGCATTTTTTAAGTTTCGTACCGCCACCGTGTCCGACACGCCCGCAAGTCCTGCCCGACGGGCAAGGGCGGCATATTTCTGCTTGGCGGCTTTATTCGCTTCAATCACCGCCGGCAGCAAAATGGCGTTGAGCCGTCCATGGGGAATGTGAAATTCCCCGCCTAAGCTATGGGCGAGGGCGTGGACAAGTCCCAGTCCCGCCCGGGTAAAGGCAATGCCTGCCATGGTAGCGCAGCAATGGATGTCCAAACGGCAGCTTTGGTCTCCTCCATAAGAGGCGGGCAGCTTTTGCAAAACAGTAGCAAAGGCCCTTTCTGCAAGGGCGTCGGTAAAGGGTGTGCTGTTTGTCGCCACATAGCCCTCTGCCGCGTGGCTCAGCACATCAAAGCCGCAGTCTGCGATCAGCTTTGGGGGCAGAGTCTCCAACAGCTCGCTGTCTAAAAACGCCACCTCCGGGCAGATCTTTTCGTCGATCAGGGGATGCTTAACGCCGTTATGGGTCAGGATAGCAAAATCCGTCACCTCTGATCCGGACCCGGAGGTAGTGGGAATTGCTATGAGTTTTGCTTTCTTTTCTGCAAAATAGACCATTGCCTTGGCGCAGTCCATAGCGCTGCCGCCACCCAGAGCGATCACGGTATCCGGCTGAAAGGTATTCATTTTTGCTGTACCCTTTGCTGCCAGCGCAGCCGAAGGGTCCGGGCTGATTTCATCAAATATTTCAAACTGCGCAGCGTCAGAGAATGTTTTCAGCTTCTGCGCCCAGCCGTTTTGAACAAAAAAAGGATCACAAACCAAAAGTAACCGCCCGATATTGAGCTTTTTTAATTCGTTTAATACACCTTGCCCGGCAAGGATCCGGGTCTTACAGTAAAATTCCATATGCACACCGCCTTTGGTGGTATTATTTCCCACAATTAAAAAATCATCCCGGCTTTTCAAAAAATAATGGTAGGAAAAAGAAAACATATGTGCTATAATGGACGGAGAATGGTTTTCAGGGGGTGGGCATATGCGAATACTGGGCATCGACCCGGGCTACGGCATTACCGGTTTTGGGCTTGTAGAAGCGAACCGGGGCGTGCAGGTCCTTCTTCGCTGCGGCGCCATCACCACCCCCGCCCATACGGATTTTTCCGTCCGGCTGGAAATGATCTATAACGATATGCAGGAGCTTCTGCGTGTGGCGCGGCCCGATGCAGTCGCCATTGAGGAGCTGTTTTTCGGACAGAATGTAACCACCGGCATCGGCGTTGCCCAGAGCCGGGGCGTCATTTTACTTGCCATCCGGCAGGCGGGGATCCCGGTCTATTCCTATAAGCCCTCTCAGGTGAAGCAGTCTGTGGTCGGCTATGGCAACGCAAGCAAGCATCAGGTGATGGATATGACCAAGCGGCTGCTCCATTTGGATGCCATGCCCAAGCCCGACGATGCGGCAGATGCCATTGCCATCGCGCTGTGCCATGCAAGGTCGAGTACCAGTCTGCTGACGAGAGTAGGTAAAAATTGACAATTGATAATTGAGAATTGACAATTGAGGTAGATTTTATGGATAGAGCTATTCAAGAAAAGAGCTTTCTCTTTGCTGTGCAAACAGTAAAGCTCTGCCGATATATACAAACAGAGCACAAGGAATATATATTAACCAAGCAATTGATGAAATGCGGCACAAGTATTGGTGCCAATATTTCCGAGGCGCAGCAAGCGCAAAGTCGTCCTGATTTTGTAAGCAAACTCAATATCGCGCTGAAAGAAGCTTACGAAACAAATTACTGGCTTCGTTTGCTGCACGCTACTGAGCTTTTGACAGAAAAGGAATTTCAGTCCATTTTCGCTGACTGCCAGGAGATAGAACGACTTCTTATTGCTATTATCAAAACAACAAAGGAATAATTGTCAACTGTCCATTGTCCATTGTCCATTGTCAATTTGTTCCGCACTGGAGGTTTTTTCTATGCTATATTATGTTTCCGGAACGGTGACCGTATTAGAGCCGGGGCTTGCCGTGATCGATTGCGGCGGTGTTGGCTACGGCTGCCGTGTCACCGCTTATACTGCTGCACAATTAAAACTAAATCAAAGCGCAAAGCTGTTTATTACCGAGTCTATCCGGGAGGATGCCTTTGATCTGTTCGGCTTTATTTCCCGGGAGGAGCAACGGTGCTACGAGCTGCTGACCAGCGTGAACGGTGTAGGTCCCAAGGCGGCAATGGCGATCCTCTCTGCCGGTCCGCAGAATTTCACCCTCGCCGTTATGACCGGAGACGAAAAGCTGCTGACTGCCGCCCAGGGCATCGGTAAGAAGATCGCACAAAGAATTATTTTGGAGCTGAAGGACAAGATCGGCGGTGGCTTTGATACTCCGGATTTCTCCGGTGCTGTCGTATCTGCGCCCGTGCAAAATAGCAATCTGTCGCTGGCTACCTCCGCGCTCCAAGAGCTGGGTTATTCCCCCGCCGAGGTCGCGCTGGCGTTAAAGGGCGCAGACCCCAATGCCGATGCCCAGGATCTGATCCGTTTTGCCCTGAAGGCAATGATGACAAAATAATAAAAAGGAATTGATATTATGAAATGTCCATCCTGTGAAAGAGAAATGCGGAAAGGGTATTTTCGTCATGCTGACCAACCTATTCAGTGGATACCGGAAACCAGCAAGCCATCCATTTGGAAGACCGGCGTGGCAGAGGGTGCCGTTTTGCTTGGTGAGGAATCCTTTTGGAAAGGCTATCGTGCGGATGCCTATTATTGTTCAAGCTGCCGCTTTGTTATTGTGCCTGTAGAATAATATTTTCGGGGCGTCGAAGGCGCCGCCCCCTACCACATCCCATTGGAGGATTATTATGAGTCTTGAATTTTCTGAAGAATTATCGGCGCCGCTGATTTCGCCCGGCTATGCCCCGGTAGACGCAGGCGAGGTGGGTCTGCGTCCCAAGCTGCTGAGCGACTACACCGGTCAGGAAAAGGCCAAGGGCAATCTGTCGATCTATATCGAGGCTGCCCGGCGCAGAAATGAACCGCTGGATCATACTCTGCTATATGGCCCTCCCGGTCTGGGCAAAACCACCCTTGCCGGTGTTATCGCCAATGAGATGGGGGTCAATATTCGCATCACCTCCGGTCCTGCCATCGAAAAGCCCGGTGATCTTGCCGCATTGCTGACCAACTTAAATCCCGGTGATATTCTCTTTATTGACGAAATTCACCGTCTGAACCGGGCTGTGGAAGAAATTCTCTACCCGGCAATGGAGGATTTTGCCATTGATATTATTGTGGGCAAGGGCCCCAGCGCCAACTCCATCCGGTTGGATCTGCCAAAATTCACATTGGTAGGCGCTACCACCCGGGCAGGTCAGCTCTCCGCGCCGCTGCGGGACCGTTTTGGTGTCTCTCTGCGTTTAGAGCTGTATACCCCGGAAGAGCTTTCCAAGATCGTCACCCGCAGCGCCACCATTTTGGGTATGGAGATCGACCCCACCGGCGCTCACGAAATTGCTTCCCGCAGCCGGGGCACACCCCGAATCGCCAACCGGTTTTTACGCCGTGTCCGGGATTTTGCCCAAGTTATTGGAGACGGTGTCATCACCCGGGAGGTTGCCGACCTTGCGCTGAAACGGCTGGAGGTAGACGAGCTGGGTCTGGATGCCATTGACCGGCGGATGCTCCGCGCCATCATCGAGCATTACGGCGGCGGTCCGGTGGGTTTGGAAACTCTGGCGGCTACCATCGGTGAGGAGGCCATCACGCTGGAGGATGTGTACGAGCCCTACCTGATGCAGCTTGGATTTTTAACCCGGACACCCCGGGGACGCTGCGTTACGTCCTCCGCATACGGACATTTGCACATACCCTATGGTGGACAGACCGCTTTTGATGTGTAATTGCCAAAAATACCGAAAATTTTCAATTTCTGTTAAAAAATCGTTGACAGATGTGAACATTTTGTGTATAATCACGAATGTGGTATGTTATAACCACGAAATTAACCCGGCGTTTCCGGTCGATCAGGCAGGCTTTCACTGGGCAACAATTAACCGAAGAGAGGTAAAATCCAATGTACGAAGACAAGACTTTAGTTTGCAAAGAATGCGGCAACGAGTTCGTATTCACCGCTGGTGAGCAGGAATTCTACGCAGAGCGTGGCTTCCAGAACGAGCCCCAGCGCTGCAAGGCCTGCCGGGATGCCCGTAAGAACAATGCTCGCGGTCCCCGTGAGTTCTTCACCGCTACTTGCGCCCGTTGCGGCGGCGAGGCAAAGGTTCCCTTCGAGCCCAAGTCCGACCGTCCCGTATACTGCAGCGAGTGCTTCGCGCAGATGCGTGCAGAGGGCTAATTAAGCTAAATAAAAAAGACCATCCGGGTTGGATGGTCTTTTTTATTTTGGTATGGTGATGGTGAGCACGATCTGGCTGTCGGTTTCCCGGCGTTCGGTGATGGCGGGAACGCCTTGGGACTGCATTTTTTGTAAGTAGCGGGTAATGCCGTTTAAGAATGTGCCCAGCCTTTTCTGGGGCGGCGCTTCCTTTTGCCCTGAGAGACACTTTTCTATGTACTTTTCCGTTTGGGCAACGCTCATATTCAGGCGAAGGATCTCTGCGATGGCGTTTATTTTTTCATTTTCGTCGGTCAGTTTCAGGAGCGCCCGGGCGTGGCGTTCCGTAAGTCCGGATTTTTGCAGCAGCTCCAGCACCTCGGGGCTGTGGCGCAGGATCCGCAGCTTGTTTGCCACCGCGCTTTGGCTTTTTCCCAAGAACCGTGCCGCCTGCTCCTGGCTCATCTCCCCTTTTTCCATCAGCACGCTGATGCCCCGGGCCTCCTCCAAAAAATGCAGGTCCTGCCGCTGCAGATTTTCCACCAGCGCCACCCAGCCGGACTCCTCGTCCTCCATAGACATCACAATACAGGGTATTTCCGTCAGTCCTGCCCGGATGCCTGCACGCAGCCGACGTTCTCCGGCGATCAGCTCGTAATTCTTCCCCACGCGGCGGACAGACAGCGGCTGCAAAATGCCGTGGCGGCGAATGCTTTCTGTCAGCTCCGCCAATGCGCCCTCCTCAAAATGCTTCCGGGGCTGGGCGGGATTTGGCAGCACCGCCTTTGCAGGGACAAAGACCACCCTGCCGGTCTCCATATAGGTTCTTAGCTTCTGACACTGCATAAGCATATCCTCCTTCGTAGGTGTACGCCCATTTTACTCCATTTATCCTTAGAAAAACCACGAATCAGGCGCAACAAACCTGAAAAACACTCGACATTATCTCCCCCTTTGTGATACAATAAAGCAAATTTGCGTAGGAGAAGCTTTATGAGAAAACTATATTATGAAGACAGCCATATCCGCCATTTTTCTGCCCGGGTCACCGGCTGTGAGGAAAGTGAAAAAGGCTACCTGATTACTCTGGATGCCACCGCCTTTTATCCCGAGGGCGGCGGACAGGCCTGCGATCTCGGCACACTGGGCGGTGTCCGGGTGCTGGATGTCCGGGAGAAAAGCGAGGAGGTATACCATCTTTGCGATGGGCCGCTTGCCGTCGGCGAAACGGTAGAAGGCAGCATTGACTGGGAGCGGCGGTTTGACCTGATGCAGCAGCACACCGGCGAGCATATTCTCTCCGGCGTGATCTACCAGCGCTACGGGCACACCAACTCCGGCTTCCATGTGGGTGCCGATGTGCTGACGGTGGATTTTGACGGTCCGATCCCGGCAGAGGAGCTCCCCGCCCTTGAATGGGCAGTCAATCAGGCAGTTTGGGAGAATGTACCCGTTACCTGCTTTATTCCCTCACCGGAAGAACTGCCTAATGTCCCTTATCGCACCAAAAAGGCGCTGCCCTGGCCTGTGCGGATCGTGGAAGTAAAAGGCTATGACCTTTGCGCCTGCTGCGGTGTTCACACCAAGTTTTCCGGTGAAGTAGGCTTTGTAAAGCTTTTGTCCTGCGTCAAATTCCATCAGGGCGTTCGCATCGAGATGGTCTGCGGCGGGCGGGCAGTACGGCTTATGGATGCCATCTATAACCAAAACAAGCAGGTCTCCGCGGCATTTTCCGCAAAGCTTCTGGAAACCGGAGAGGCTGCCCGGCATATGAATGAGGTATTGGAGCAGGAACGATACAATACCGTCTGCGCCCGGAGAAAACATTTTTCCTTGCTGGCAGAAAAGTACCGGGGTGCCGGCTTTGCCCTCTGCTTTGAGGAAGGCTTAAATCCCGCCGGTGTCCGGGAGCTGGCAAATACCATTTATGACACCTGCGGCGCCGTGGCGGCTGTCTTTTCAGGAGAAGATGGCAAGGGGTATTCCCTCTGTCTCGCCGGAGATGCGGCAAGGGTCAAGGCATTGGGCAGCGCCCTATCCTGTGCCCTCGGTGCCCGTGGCGGCGGCAAGCCGGGCTTCTATCAAGGCAGCGTGAACGCAAACCGGGCGGAAATTACGGCTTTTTGTACGGATTACCGAGAATAACAGCTAAAAAAATACTTATTTTTACATTTTATACACTTTACAATTGACATCACTTGGTGTATAATTTATCTGCACGGCTTTGGGCTGTCGCAAATATATCTCTAAAGCTGCTATGCAGCAATTATAAAAACGGAGGAATTTATCATGTCTGTAAAAGTTGCTATTAATGGTTTTGGCCGTATCGGCCGTCTGGCTTTCCGTCAGATGTTCGGCGCTGAGGGCTTTGAAGTTGTTGCTATCAACGACCTGACCTCTCCCAAGATGCTTGCCCACCTGCTGAAGTATGACTCCACTCAGGGCGCTTACGCTGCTCCCTTTGGTACCCATACTGTTGAGGCTGGCGAGGACCACATTGTTGTTGATGGCAAGAAGATCACCATCTACGCCAAGGCGAACGCTGCTGAGCTGCCCTGGGGCGAGCTGGATGTAGACGTCGTTCTGGAGTGCACCGGTTTCTACACCTCTAAGGCGAAGGCTCAGGCACATATCGACGCCGGCGCTAAGAAGGTCGTTATCTCTGCTCCCGCAGGCAACGATCTGCCCACCATCGTATATAACGTCAACCACGAGACCCTGACTCGCGATGACCACATCATCTCCGCTGCTTCCTGCACCACCAACTGCCTGGCTCCCATGGCTAAGGCTTTGAACGACCTGGCTCCCATCGAGTCCGGTATTATGTGCACCATCCACGCTTACACCGGCGACCAGATGATCCTGGACGGTCCTCAGAGAAAGGGCGATCTGCGCCGCTCCCGCGCTGGTGCGATCAACATCGTTCCCAACTCCACCGGTGCTGCTAAGGCCATCGGCCTGGTTATCCCCGAGCTCAACGGCAAGCTGATCGGCGCTGCACAGCGTATCCCCACTCCCACCGGCTCCACCACCATCCTGAACGCTGTGGTTGCTAAGGAAGTCACCAAGGAAGAGATCAACGCTGCCATGAAGGCTGCTACCACTGAGTCCTACGGCTACACCGAGGACGAGATCGTTTCCTCCGACATCGTTGGTATGACCTTCGGTTCTCTGTTCGACGCTACCCAGACCATGGTCAACAAGCTGCCCGGCGGCATGACTCAGGTTCAGGTCGTTTCCTGGTACGACAACGAGAACTCCTACGTTTCTCAGATGGTTCGTACCATTAAGCACTTCTCCACTCTGCTGTAATTCGTCAGAAACCATAGAATCCGCCAACCGTCAAAATGCAAGTTTTGGCTGTTGGCGGTTTTTTATATGCAAATATCATTATTAAGGATAACTTTTTCCAAAATAAGCTTGCTCCGCAAGGCATTTTGACTTACTGCGCATCTCGCCCTCTACCGTACCATCTGTACGCCGACGAGGGCGAGATGCTTGTCTTGACGGCTCCTATGGTCTCTGCCGGAGATCGCAAAATCCGCCAACCGTCAAAATGCAAGTTTTGGCTGTTGGCGGTTTTTATATGCTGATAACTCTATAGTTTTTTCCGTCTCCCCCGAGGGGGAAGGTTTTTTTGATCCTATTTGAAAAAGGCTTGCAGCCTAACCACAGCTGCAAGCCTTTTTCTATATCATTTAATCTGTCAGCATTTTTCCGATTTCGGCAAGACGCATTTCATAGACCTTTTTGCTGTGGGAATGCTTGCAAAGCGCTTCGAACAGCTCCTGCGCCTTTTTAAGCCCATCCCGGTCTTCTGTAAAAATGCCGATTCGCCAATAAGCTGTTGCATATTCCTCAAGAACTGCACCTACTGCTGTGGGGATCAACAGCTCCTCCACCTGCTTTATCAGCATACGGCTATAGCATACGGCATTTGCCATATCGCCCTTTTGGTCATACAGCTTTGCCACAATATTTGTGTTGTAAATAAGCCAATAAGGATCGTTGACATCTTCCTTTTGCTGCGTGATCCTCTCCTGCAGTTCCTGCACCTGCACACGCCAATATAGCTCGTTTTCCAAATCCTTCTCTTTTCTATATGTAACTGCTATAGAAGTACAGATGGATTTTTTCATCCGCAGCGAGGAAATGTCCTCTTTTTCTATGGGCAACACTTTTTCGTAATACCCTCTTGCCTTTTGCGGACGGCATTCTAAATAGCAGTCTCCCAAGCCGCGGTAAATGCATTTATACAGGTCAGAGCCGACCGTTTCCTCATTCATAAGCTTTAGGGCCTTCCGATATGTGCAGGCAGCAGATAACCGTTTTTCATTATAAAGAAGAATGTCTGCCAGCCTTATGTATTGCTCTGCCAAATGTATCCGCGTATCCGCAGCCGGTGTCTGTCGATATTTTTCCTTGGCTTCCTTACATTTTCGCCTTTGCGTAGTATAGCTTTGCCCAAAAAGTCTTCCCATTCTTTCCGCACCTCTATTCTGATATGGGAATTATGCATAAAAGTATAGCATATTTTTCGTCATAATCAAAGTCTTTTTTACTTGCTTAACAGGCAGGGGGTTTGTATAATAAAGAAAGATAGAAAGAGGAGGGTCCCCGATGGCAAAGCTTTATTTCAAGTACGGTGCAATGGGCTCCAGTAAGACCGCCCAAGCACTGATTACCAAGTATAACTATGAAGAAAACGGCTTAAATGTATGGCTCATTAAGCCCGGTGCAGACACCCGTGACGGCGAAAATGTGGTAAAAAGCCGAATCGGTTTGCAGGCGGATGCCCAGATCATTTCCGCAGATATGGATGTATATGCCTTTTTTGCAGAGAACAAAGCGGGAGCTTGCGATGTGATCATTTTGGACGAATGTCAGTTTATGACACCGCAGCAGATCGATCAGCTCCGCGCCATTGTCAATGACTATAACATCCCTGTTATGTGCTTTGGTCTGCGAACAGATTTCCAAACCAAGCTGTTCCCCGGCTCCCGGCGGCTGATGGAGGTGGCAGATGCCATTCAGGAAATTAAGACCATCTGCGATTGCGGCAATAAAGCCACGGTAAATGCCCGAATCTGCGACGGCTACATCGTCACCGAGGGCGATCAGGTCCTGCTGGGCGGCAACGATGCCTACATTGCTATGTGCCATCGATGCTATATTCAAGGCATAAAAGAACACAAAAAAATCAAGCTGCACGGACAGCATTAAATAAGTGAACGCGCTTTAACTTGGCTATGGCTTTGTAAGCCCTTGCATTTTTCGGAAAACAAGAGTATAATGCTCCTGTATTCATCCGTAAAAAGGAGTTTTTCTATG
This sequence comes from Oscillospiraceae bacterium, assembly GCA_015067785.1. Taxonomy (GTDB): domain Bacteria; phylum Bacillota; class Clostridia; order Oscillospirales; family Oscillospiraceae; genus Faecousia. Next base: position 7,430 of record SVLR01000003.1, on the reverse strand, counting down.
AAGCTATTAACCGTTACTGTCCCTTGCTATAATTCCGAGGACTATATGGCTGCCTGCCTCGATAGTCTGGTTTTGGGTGGGGACAGAGTGGAAGTCATCGTCATTAACGACGGCTCCAAGGACCGCACCGGTGCCATTGCCGATGAATATGCCGCCCGGTATCCGGATATCATCCGGGTCATCCACCAAGAAAACGGTGGTCACGGTGAGGGCATCAATCAAGGCCTTAAGCACGCTACCGGTACCTATTTCAAGGTAGTGGACAGCGACGACAAAATGAGTGCGGATTTCCCCGCTTTTCTGGACGCATTAGAGGAATGTGAAAAGCAGGGCGGCATTGATCTGATGGTGACCAACTATTTTTATGTTCACGAGGACGGCAAGGGTGACCGTTCCATCTGCTACAAAAATGCGCTGCCGGAGGGCAAGATCTTTACTTGGGCGGAAACCCGGAAATTCCATATCCATCAGCTCATCTCTCTGCACAGCGCCACCTTCCGCACAGAGCTAATGCGTGATGGCTGGGTTGATCTTCCTAAGCATGTATCCTATGAGGATAATTTTATGATCTGCCAGTGCCTGCACAAAACGAAGCGGATGCGGTATATAAATATCGATCTGTACCGCTACACCATCGGTCGGGAGGGGCAATCCGTCCAGCACGATGTAGGTATGCGCAAGTACCGCCAGCATCAGGGCGCTGCAAGGGATTGCTTCCGGAGTTTCCACTTGGATAATGTAACTGAGCCGAAGCTGAAGCGATATCTGCGCCACGAGCTGTTTATTATGTTCGGCATTGCCTGCTGCTTTACCCGACTGAACAAAACCGATGAGTCCGATGCAGATTTAGAAACCATGTGGGCAGATTGCCGTGCCTTTGATAAGAAATGGGCAGACAAGCTGCGCTACGGCACCGGTCTGTGCCTTGTGTCTGCAAAGGGCAAGCTTTTCCGGAACCTTACTGCTTTTGTTTACCGTCTGGCAAATAAAATCGTGCGTTTCAACTAAATGATTTCGGTGTGCCGTATTTTGCGGCACACCGATTTTTTATCCTGCAGAGTCGAATTGGGCGTTATAGAGCTTATAATAATGTCCCTTTTTTGCCATCAGGCTTTCGTGGGTGCCCTGCTCCACTACCTCACCCTGATCCAGCACCAAAATATTATCGGCAGAGCGGATGGTAGAAAGTCTATGAGCAATAACGAAGCAGGTTTTCCCCTGCATAAGCTGCCGCATTGCATCCTGTATTTTTTGCTCCGTCCGGGTATCTACATTGGAGGTTGCCTCGTCCAAAATCAGCATATGGGCATCCAAAAGCATGGCTCTTGCAATGGTGAGCAGCTGCTTTTGTCCCTTGGAGATAGACGAGCCGTTATCGGACAGTACTGTATCATAGCCATTGGGCAGTCGGGAGATATAGCCGTGGATGTGGGCAGCTTTTGCCGCCTGCACCACTTCCTCCATGGTGGCATCCGGTTTTCCGTAAGCGATATTTTCAAAGATCGTGCCGTTAAAGAGCCAAGTATCCTGCAAAACCATCGTGTATGCTTTACGCAAAGAAGCGCGGGTAATGTCCCGGATGTCCTTACCATCCAGTAAGATCCTGCCGCCGTCCACATCGTAAAACCGCATAAGGAGGTTAATGATGGTGGTCTTGCCTGCGCCGGTGTGCCCCACGATGGCAGTCAGGGAGCCGGGGGCGGCGTGGATATCTAATTTTTTAATGATGGGCTTTTCCGGCAGGTAGGAAAAATCCACGCCTTCAAACCGCACATCTCCGGAGACCGTTTCCAGTTTTATGGCATCGATCGCGTCCTCTTTTTCCGGCTCTGCGTCAATAAGGGTGAACACCCGCTCCGCTGCCGCAAGAGCGCTTTGCAAATCTGCAAAAATATTGGCGATCTCGTTGACCGGGCCGGAGAATTTCCGGGAGTACTGGATAAAGCTTGAGAGATTGCCCAGGGTCACCTGCCCCCGGTAAAAGAGCACCGCACCAAAAAGGCAGACAAAAGACAGCGACAAATTGCTGATAAAGTTAACGATAGGGCCGTTCATCGTACCGTTGGCTTCGGCGGTAGTATATGCCTTGATCGCCTCATCGTTCTTTTCGTCAAATTCCCGGAGTACCGCGTCCTCCAAACCGTATGCACGGGTGGTGGAATGGGCGGTGAGCATTTCCTCTACAAAGCCGTTGAGTGCTCCCAGCTTTTGGGAGCGCTTGCGAAACAGCTTCCGGGTCCAGCCAGCATACCATTTAGAGAACAGAAAGGTAAGCGGCACGGTGACGCAGAAAATAGTCACCAACACCGGAGCAATGGTGAGCATCATAATAAAGGACACGATCACCGTAACCAAGCTTTGGAGAATCTGCACCGCGTCGGTGGAAATGGTGGTGTTCACAGTGTCCACATCATAGGTGATGATGCTGATAATGTCACCGGTTTGGTTTTTATCGTAAAAGCCGACAGGTAAGCGCATCATATTAGAAAATATGTCCTGCCGCATATGGGTAGATACATCCCGGGAGAGATATGCCATTGCGATACGCAGAAAGTAGTTCAGCACCGCAGAGATCACATAGCAAAAAACCATCCAAAAGGCGCAGCGCAGCACCACAGAAAAGTCTACTTTTCCAACGCCTAAATCCACCGCATCCAGCGCCATACCGGAAAGCTTCGGTCCGTAAAGTGCCAATGCGCTGCCGGAAACAGAGAGCACGATGGCGGCAAGCAGCAAATAGCGGCTTCTGCCTAAGTATCGCCACAGTCGCAGAAGGGTCTTTCTTTTATCCACCGGCTTATTCGAAAACCGTCGGTTGTCACCGCTGGTCTCTCCCCGGGTCAGTCTACCTCGCATTCCAGCCATTATGCTCCCTCCTCTCTGTCACCCATTTGGGCATTCGCGATCATTTTGTATTCCCCGCAGGTCGCCATTAAGGTGTCGTGATTGCCTGCGCCGATTACCGCACCGTCATCCAGCACAAGGATCAGGTCCGCGTGGCGCAGAGAGCTGACCCGCTGGGCAACGATGACCTTGGTGGAATTTTCGTAATTTTGCCGCAGAGCGCGGCGCAGGTTTGCGTCGGTTTTATAGTCCAGCGCAGAGGAAGCATCGTCCAAAATGAGAATTTCCGGTTTCCCTGCCAGCGCCCGGCTGATGAGAAGTCTCTGTTTTTGACCGCCGGAAAGGTTATTGCCCCGGATGTCCACCTCACCGGTCAGACCGCCCTTTTCCTCCACGAAGCCGGATGCTTGGGCATCGGCAATGGCAGAGAGCAGCTCCTCGTCAGGAATATCCCGATAGTAGCGAATATTTTCACCGATGGTGGTCATTTTCACAAAGTCGTTTTGGAACACCACGCCGAATTTCTTTCGTAATACATCGTTCGGGATCGTGCAGATATCCTGCCCGTCGATAAGAATTTCGCCGGAATTTACATCGTAAAGCCGCAAAAGCAATTTGATAATGGTGCTTTTTCCGGAGCCGGTGGCACCCAAAATCCCCAGGGTCTGTCCCTTTTCCAAAGAAAAGCTGAGATTTTCCAAATTGTTACCCTTGCCGGAATAGCTGAAAGTCACATCCCGGAAGACGATATGGGGCGCATTTTCTTCCTTCTCCTCCCCCGGCAGGCACAGCATATCCTCCGGGAGTGCCATCACCTCCGCAATGCGGTTGGCGCTGGCCTGGGCGGTGGCGCACATAATAATGACACGGGTCACCATCACAGCGGCATTGAGGATCATCACAAAGTACTGCAAAAAGGCAACGATCACACCGGAACCGGTAGCGCCGGCATTGACTCGGTATGCGCCCACTACCACAAGGACGGTAAGACCTAAATTGAGGATGAGGGTAGTCAGCGGACCGCTGATACCGGAGACCTTCTGCGCCTGCAGGGAGACCTCGTTTCGGTCCTCCACCGCGCCATAAAAACGCCTTTTTTCGTGCCCGGTCTTGCTCAGCGCCTTAATGACCCGGACACCGGTAATATTTTCCTGACAAATCATTACGATCTTGTCCTGCAGCTCGTGGGTCCTGCGGTGCAGGGGTACCGATTTTTTCGTTACCACATATACTACAATGCTGATAAACGGTAGTAGCGCAACAAGAATCAACGCCAGCGCCCAGTCCATAGACAGCATAGAGAAAATGCCGCCAATGAGCAAGATCGGTGCCCGGACACCGATCCGCTGGATGCGGACGATGAGATTATTTACATTATAGGAGTCGCTGGTCAGCCGGGACACTGCCGAGGGCACCGTCACCGTATCCATCTGCCGGGGAGAGAGTCTTTGGAGCTTATTGAAAAGATCGTGACGCAGCCGCCTTGTGATCTTACCGGCAGTTTTGGAGGCAATGCGGTTGGCTGTGATATTCAGCACCATTGCGAGGATAGAGCAAAGCACCATCAGCCCGCCAAAGAGATAGATCTCCCTTTCCAGTCCTGCGGGCACTTTTTCATCCAAAACGACCTGCATCAATTTGGGAATTTGCAGCTCGATATAGGTGGCAGTAAACTTTATGGCAAGGCCAAAAAGTATGGTCAGCCAAAAGGGACGGATATATTTCATTAGCTTTTGCATGCAGTCCCTCCTTCTGTTTTTTTCGTTTGCAATCAATATAGCACAAAACACCCTTCTTCGCAATCTTTCCTTTGTATGTATTTCCGGTTTCTGCAAACAATATGGGTGGAGGGATCAATATGAAAGAAAAAGAAACGCCGAAAATCCCTTGGGAAGCCAAGGACCCCAAGCCGCCCATCGTCAATTCCGGGCATATGGAAAACAGGAAATTTAATTGACCGTTAGATCACGCCTTCTCCTTGAAGAGAAGGCGGCAGCCCGCAAGGGCTGTCGGATGAGGTGTAAAAAGCAATCCACCTCATCAGTCAAAAATCAAAGATTTTTGACTGCTTCCCCTCAAGGGGAAGCCTTTATCATTTATAATCGTTAATTTGATATTTTATAATTGCTATCATAGCTTTCTTATGGTAAAATGATGGTGTATCACCATTTTGGAAAGGAGACGGGTTATGAAGCGGAGCTTGCTGCTTATTCTTTTGCTATTGGCAGTTTTTTTACTGCCCACAAAGGTCTTTGCCGCCACCGGAGAGACCTCCATCCAGCTTCAGGCCACCGTCTCCGAAGACAGCAGCTGTCAGGTAAAGGTGAACGCCACCATCCATAAAGACACCCCCGGTAATTTTTATTTTTCCGTTCCGGCTGATGCCACCGCCATTGCACTAAACGGTGTCTCCGTTTCTACGGTCTCCGAGAGCAGTATGAAGCTGATCCCCCTTTCCGATCATTTCGGCACCGGCATCGGTGATTTCCCCTTCACCGTCAGCTATACCCTCCGGGATGTGGTACATAAAGGAGAAGACGGCGCCTTAGTGCTGCGGCTTCCCCTTCTTTGCAGCAGTGCCTATAAAGTGGATTATCTCCGCTTTTCCCTGACACTTCCCGGCAATATTGAGACGCGCCCCACCTTCCAAAGCGGCTATCACCAAAGCAACATTGAAAAGGACATCGTCTATTCCACAAATAAGAACACTATTACCGGCAGCACCGCCAAGGTTCTTGTGGATCATGAGACATTGCAGCTTTCCCTGACTGTCACAGAAGAAATGTTCCCCCAGCCGGTGCTGGCGATCTTTTCCTCAGACATTGACCAGATCGGTATGCTCGTGTGTGCCGCCCTTGCCCTTCTTTACTGGATCTGGAAGCTGCGCTGTCTGCCTCCCCGGCGTAGAGACGGAGTCTCCCTTCCTGAAGGGCTGAATGCCGGTCTTCTCGGCTCCTTTCTTACCCTTCAAAACCCGGATCTGAGCTTAATGGTCTTCTACTGGGCACGGCTCGGCTACATAAAGATCGAGCCGGACCGAAAAAAAGTCATTTTGCGCAAGCGGATGGATATGGGCAACGAGCGTAGCGATTTTGAGCGGAAGGTCTTCGGCAGTCTCTTTCATAAAAGTGAAAGCGCAGATTGCTCCGGCTATCGCTATGCGCTGCTTTCCCAAAAGGTGGCCCATACCCAGCCTCCTGTACGCCACCTTGTGGACAAACGCTCAGGAAACCGTCGTATTTTCCGGGTGCTGACCTCTCTGTGCGGTCTGTTTGTGGGCTTGGGTACCGGCCTTGCGCTGGGCTTTGGTACTGCTTTTCAGTCCTTTATCGGCGTTTTATTCGCCTTTTTCGGCTGTTTTACCGCCCATCATATTCAGAATGCCGTGCCCTGTCTATTCCTGAGAAGACGGCGGCAGCTCTTTCTTAGCTGCATCCTCGCCATTGCGTGGATCTTCTTCTCGCTCCTATCCGGGCGGCCGCTGGTAGGCATCATTTTCGTGGCCTTGGAATTTTTGGCGGGACTTATGGCATATTTCGGCGGCAGACGGACAGAGGACGGTAAGGATGCCATGGCGCAAATTCTCGGCTTCCGTCGGTATATCACCCGGGTCTCCCGCCAGTCGCTGGAAGCCATCTCCAAGCAAAATCCCGATTATTTCTTCGATCTTGCTCCCTATGCGCTGGCGCTGGGTGTGGGCGGTGTATTCGCCCGACAGTTTGGTACCAAGCCCCTTCAGGAATGTCCCTACATCGACTTCCCCCTGCGGGATAAGATCACCGCAACAAAGTGGAATAAGATCATGGAAGAGACCTTAGAAAAAATGGATGCCTCCCGTCAGCAGGTCCCCCTCCGGGAGTTCTCCAAAAAGGTGCAGAGCTTAACGAGATAAGAAAGCCTCCCCTGTGTAAGGGGAGGCGGGCAAAATCTTTGATTTTGCTCGGAGGGGTTGTCAATCCCTCAGTCTTTTGCTTCGCAAAATCCAGCTCCCTTTACACAAGGGAGCCTTTTTAATCCGCGGCAGGGAGATTCCCTGCCGCGGACTTATTATTTATTCTGTTCCAAATAAATGAGCAGCACCGCGATGTCTGCCGGGCTGACGCCGGAGATGCGGCCGGCTTGTCCGATGGACACGGGGCGAATTTCGGAGAGCTTTTGTCTTGCTTCCAAGCGCAGACCATTTATTTTCTCATAGTCGATATCCGGGGGCAGCTTGCGGCTTTCCTCCTGCAAAAAGACCTGCACCTGTTTTTCCTGCCGGGCGAGGTAGCCCGCATATTTGATTTGGATCTCCACCGCTTCCGTGACTGCCTGCGGCAATTCCGGGCGGGTCTTATCAAAGGGTGCCAAATCCGTATACGTCACTTGCGGTCTGCGGAGCAGGTCTGCAAGCCGTGCCGATTGGGCAACAGGGGTGGAATCATACCGGCTCAGCATTTCATTTAGCTCGGGACTGGTCGCCACGCCGGTGCTTTCGAGTCTTTGCAGCTCCCGACGGACAAGGTCATATTTTTCCTCCACCTGCCGTCTTCTTTCCTCCGGCACAAGACCGATCTTCGCGCCGATCTCTGTCAGCCGCTGGTCGG
>SVLR01000002.1 GCA_015067785.1 Oscillospiraceae bacterium | reverse complement strand
CTGACCTGGTTGACGACGCTGAGCTGCTGGAGCTGGTTGAGATGGAGATCCGTGAGACTCTGTCCTTCTACGAGTTCCCCGGCGACGACATCCCTGTTATCCAGGGTTCCGCTCTGAACGCTCTGATCTCCGAGTCCAACGATGTAAACGCTCCCGAGTACGCTTGCATCAAGGCTCTGATGGACGCTGTTGACGAGTATATCCCCACTCCCGACCGTAAGGCTGATATGCCCTTCCTGATGCCCGTTGAGGACGTCTTCACCATCTCCGGTCGTGGTACTGTTGCTACCGGTCGTGTTGAGCGTGGCGTTATCAACAAGAACGACAAGGTCGAGATCGTTGGCCTCCGTGAGGACAAGCTGGACACCACCGTTACCGACATCGAAATGTTCCACAAGCTGCTGGACTACGCTGAAGCTGGCGACAACATCGGCGCTCTGCTGCGTGGTATCGACAAGAAGGACATCGAGCGCGGCCAGGTTCTTTGCAAGCCCGGCTCCATCAAGCCTCTGACCAAGTTTGCTGGCCAGGTTTACGTTCTGTCCAAGGAAGAAGGTGGCCGTCACACTCCCTTCTTCAACAACTACCGTCCTCAGTTCTACTTCCGTACCACCGACGTTACCGGTATCATCAACCTGCCCGAGGGCGTTGAGATGTGCATGCCCGGTGATAACGTTGTTATGAATGTTGAGCTGATCACCCCCATCGCTATCGAGAAGGGCCTGCGTTTCGCTATCCGCGAAGGTGGCCGTACCGTTGGTTCCGGTGTTGTTACCGAGATCTACGAGTAATTCTTAGCTAACTTAAATTCCCCGACTTCGGTCGGGGAATTTTTGTTTTCATTAAGTTTATACTTTGCTATTGGCAAGGGGAGCTTTCTTTGTTATAATATAAACAGTTAATTGGGTGGTGATCAATTTTGAAGGAACTTTTACTGAAAATTAAAGAAGCTCTGATTTCGGCTTTGCCAATTACGGCGATTGTCTATTTGCTTGCGCTGACACCGCTGTTTGAATTTTCAACGTCTGAGCTGATAACTTTCAGTGTAGGTGCAGTGCTGCTGATTTTGGGCATCGGTCTGTTTAACCTTGGTGCGGACATTGCAATGACACCCATAGGCACACATGTTGGCGCCGGTCTTGCCAGGCAGCGGAAATTAGGGCTACTGCTTGCAGTGTGCTTTGTTTTGGGAATGCTGATCACGGTTGCTGAGCCGGATCTGCAGGTTTTGGCAAAGCAGGTTGCCGCTGTTATGAACGGTACGATGCTTGTATATGCCGTGGGTGTTGGCGTTGGCGCGTTTTTAGTGATCGCAATACTGAAGATCGTGTTTAAGAGATCTCTTTCGCAGATTCTTATGCTCTTTTATATGCTGCTGTTTGCTTTGGCGCTGATCATGGCGGTTACCGGGAAACTCAATATGCTACCTATGGCATTTGACTCCGGCGGTGTGACAACAGGCCCTATTACTGTGCCTTTTATTATGGCATTAGGTGTGGGTGTGGCCGGTGTTTTGGGTGACAGAAAGAGCAAGGACAGCAGCTTCGGCCTGGTTGCCCTTTGCAGCGTTGGTCCTATCCTTGCCGTGCTCCTTTTGGGCATTTTCTCCGGCAGTGATCTCAGCTATCAAGTGCCGGATTATGCAGTTAGCAATGATATTATTGGCGCCTTTACCCACACGCTTGTGCATACCGCAAAGGAGGTTGCTGTTGCGCTGGGTCTGATCGTTGTATTCTTCCTTATCTGTCAGCTGGCGTTTTTGCACTTGCCGAAACGCAGACTTTTGAAGATCGCGCTGGGTGTCATTTTTACCTACATTGGACTCGTCATTTTCCTGACCGGTGTTAATGTTGGTTTTATGCCAATCGGCTATAAGCTCGGGTTCAGCCTCGCCGGAGGAAACAAGTGGATTCTTACCGGTATTGGTCTCATAATGGGCGTATTGGTGGTCCTTGCTGAGCCGGCGATCCATGTTCTGAATCAGCAGGTGGAAGAGGTTACCGGCGGCCTTGTGACCCGGAAGGCGATGATCGCGGGCTTGTGTATTGGCGTGGGCGCGTCTATCGCTTTGTCTGTTATTCGCGTTATTTACGATTTCTCTTTGGTATATTATATTATTCCCGGCTACTTCATCTCTTTGGCGCTCAGCCTCTTTGTTCCGCCTATGTACACGGCAATTGCATTTGACTCCGGCGGTGTTGCCAGCGGTCCTATGACCTCAGGCTTTATTCTGCCGTTTATTACCGGTGTTTGTGTCTGCTTGCAGGGTGTGGAGGCTGTGCTGCGGGATGCCTTTGGCGTTGTGGCGCTGGTTGCTATGACACCGCTCATTACCATCCAGCTTCTTGGCTTCCGCTCCATTATGGAGCGCAGAGTGCGTGAGCGCAGGGCGATGAAGAAAATTTTGGATGCTGATGATCAGCAGATCATCCACTTTATGTAAGGAGGAGTAAAATGGCCAATACATTTAACGGTTTCGATATTAAAAAACTAAAGCTTCTGTTTACAGTAGTGGATCGCAATAAAGGCGAGTTTTATCTGGATGTGATCAGTCAGTATGAGGTCAATTGCCAGCTTGCGATGCCTGGTTCCGGAACAGCAACATCTGACCTTGTTGATATGCTAGGTCTTAATACGCACAAGGTTGTTATTATCAGCGTTGTCCGAGAGGATATGGTCACGACCATACTCAATGCGCTGGAAGAAAAATTCTGCACGATCAAGAACGGAAAGGGAATCTCGTTTGCTGTGCCGCTGAGCAGCGTGATCGGTGTGAACTTGTATCAATTCTTGAGCAATAACCGTGTAGGGAGGGAATGAAATGAAGACAAATAACCACGAAGTGATCTTTGCGATTGTAAATGCCGGCTTTGCCGAAGAGGTTATGGAGGTTGCCCGGGAGCAAGGTGTTCGGGGCGGTACCGTTCTCAATGCCCACGGAGTTACCCGTGAAGATGCGGCAGCATTCTTTGGTATCAACCTTCACCCGGAAAAGGAAATTCTCATGATGGTAGTGGAGAAGGAAATTCGCGATAAGGTCCTCAATGCCATTTATAAAGAGATGGGTATGGCAAAGGCTGCCCAAGGCATTGCTTTTTCTCTGCCGGTTTCTGATGTTGCCGGACTTGTACAGATGGAAGAAAATAAAAAGTGATAACAAAAAGCACCACTCGGATGAGTGGCGCTTTTTTGATACAACTCAGGTCTATAAGCCGGGTTCTGTCTTGACAGCCATCTATCTACCCCCGCAATTGCTCACGGGATCAAGCCACCTCTTGGGGACGGCCGGGCAAGCCTAAAGTCCCACACACGGTGTTGCTCCGGATAGAGTTTACATCGTAAAACCTATGTCTCCATAGGCCGGGTGGGCTCTTACCCCACCTTTTCACCCTTACTTCGTCAATTCGCGCATATAAATCGTTCGCTTTATCGCAAGCGAAAAAGCTCACACTATATGCGGAATTTCCTCTCCCCATTGAACCCGCTTGCGCTGGGCTTCAACGGGGGCCCCATTGGGGGGAAGCGGTATATCTCTGTTGCACTTGTCCTGGGGTCACCCCCGGCGGGCGTTACCCGTTATCCTTGCCCTGTGGAGCCCGGACTTTCCTCATCTGGAGGCTTTCGCCTTCCATCCGCGGCTGTCCGACCTGGTTGCTAAGCTATTTTACAGCAATGAACGGTTATTGTCAAACTTTTCTTGCAAAATGGCGCGATTGGGGCTATACTATAAGAAAAAACATTTTGGAGGGCCCTATGTCCAACAAATTTAATACCTATTTTGCATCCCTTTCCGGAAAGCACATTACAGTGATTGGTCTTGGTGTCAGCAATCGACCTTTGGTACGGATGCTGCTGGAGAGCGGCTGTTTTGTTACTGGCTGCGATAAAACGCCCAGAGAGAAACTGGATGCAGAGGTACTGGAGCTGGAGCAGCTTGGCTGTATACTCAAGACTGGCGATGATTATCTTGAGAATATCTCTGCCGACCTTGTATTCCGCACGCCCGGTATGCATCCCAATAACCCTGCGCTATGCGCGTTGCGGCAGCAAGGTGTGAAGATCACCAGTGAAATGGATGTATTTTTTGAACTGTGTCCGTGCAAAAAGATCGCCGTTACTGGCTCTGACGGTAAGACCACGACGACTACGCTTATTTCTGAGCTTTTGAAAGTGGCAGGGAAGAAGGTGTGGCTTGGCGGCAACATCGGCATGCCGCTGCTGCCGCTGTGCGGTCAGATGAAAGAGGACGACATTGCGGTGGTGGAGCTGAGTTCTTTTCAGCTGATGGATATGACCCACAGCCCTGAAATCGCCGTTATTACCAATATTGCGCCTAACCATCTGGATGTCCACAAGGATATGGAGGAGTATGTGGAGGCGAAAAAGACCGTTTTCCGCTTCCAAAAAGAGACAGACCGCCTTGTTGTAAATGCAGATAATGAGATCACTTCTGCTTTGCGTAATTGCGGTACGACTCGGACCTTCTCCCGATTGGGAGCGGGGGACGTCTGTCTGCGCGATGGTGTTATTCTCAGAGACGGTCAGCCGGTGCTGCATACAGCCGATATTTTAATCCCCGGTGTCCATAACATTGAGAATTATATGGCGGCTATTTTAGCTGTAGAGGGACTTGTAGAGGAGGATGTGATCCTTCAGGTTGCCAGGAATTTTGGTGGTGTAGAGCACCGGATCGAGCTGGTGCGGATCAAGGACGGTGTTCGGTACTATAACGATTCTATTGCATCCTCTCCAAGCCGCACAATTGCCGGTCTGCGGAGCTTCCCGGAAAAGGTGATCCTCATTGCCGGCGGCTATGATAAGAAAATTCCCTACGATGTGCTTGGACCGGAGATCTGCAAGCATGTAAAGAAGCTGTTCCTTGGCGGCGCTACCGGTCCGCTGATCCGAGCGGCTGTAGAGGCCTGCCCAGAGGAGAAACCGGAGATCATAGATTGCGGAAACTTTGAAGCGGCAGTTCGTGCAGCGGTTGCAGCTGCTACAGAAGGGGATGTGGTGCTGATGAGTCCTGCCTCCGCAGCCTTTGACCAGTTTAAGAACTTTGCCGTTCGCGGCGCATTTTTCAAGAAGATCATTAAGGAGCTTTGATATGCCGATTTCCCGATATACAAGAGCAATCCGGCGTTTTCTGCCACTGGATTACTGCGGTGCAGTCATTGTTGCAGCCGGCAATGCCACCAGAATGGGTGGAATCGATAAAGCGATGGCACTCCTCGGCGGTGAGCCGGTCATCGTGCGTACAGTCCGCGCATTTCAGGATTGTGAGGCAATTAAGGAGATCGTGATCGTAACCCGTAGCGATCTGTTGATGCAGGTATCCGACCTTTGCCATAAATTCCCCAAGGTAACTGCGGTGGTGGTTGGTGGTGAGAACCGTGTAGAGTCTGTGCAAAACGGTCTCAATGCCCTTTCCGGCAAGGTGCGGCTTGCTGCGATCCACGACGGTGCACGTCCTCTTGTTTCCTATGAAGTTATTGACAGGACTGTACGGGCCGCCCACACCTACGGCGCAGCAGCACCGGGAATTCCGGTTAAGAATACAATAAAGGTCGTCAGCGGCGGACTGGTGGCTTCTACACCGGATAGAAAGACTTTACAGGCAGTACAGACGCCCCAAGTGTTCGATTTCGATATCCTTCGGGGTGCTCTTAAAAAAGCGGTCAAGGACGGCGCGGAGATCACAGATGACTGTTCTGCTGTGGAAAGAATGAAAATGCGGGTACGGATGGTGGAAGGCGAGGAGCGGAACATTAAGATCACAACACCTATGGATCTGAAGATTGCGGAAATGCTTTTGGAGGAACGAAAATGAGGATTGGACACGGCTATGATGTACACCGTTTGGTAGAGGGTAGGTCACTCATACTTGGCGGTGTTAAGATCGACAACCCGGTTGGACTTCTGGGACATTCGGATGCGGATGTACTGCTCCACGCGGTGATGGATGCGCTTTTGGGTGCGGCTGCGCTGCGTGATATTGGATACTATTTCCCGGATACGGACCCTGCCTACAAGGGGGCAGACTCACGAAAGCTGCTGCGGATCGTTGGAGAAAAGATCAGCGCGGCTGGATATCGGGTGGGCAATATTGATGTTACGATGATCGCCCAAAAACCAAAGCTGAAGGAATATATTCCTCTAATGGTTGGAAATATTGCGTCTGACTTAGGTATCTGCGTCAATCAAGTGAATATTAAGGCAACAACAGAGGAGAAATTAGGCTTTACCGGCGATGGTTCCGGAATGGCTTGCCACTGTGTCTGTCTTTTGGAGAATAGCAGATAACCAACCCACCCTCCCGGGCATAGAATGCCCGGGAGGGTTTTGTTATGAGATACTGTTTTATTACCTTTAATTCATTGACAGCTGCGCAGAGGGCAGAGAGTATATTGCGCAGAAGCACAATTCGGTGCAGTCTGCAAAGATCACCCAGATGGATGGAGGAGCAGGGGTGCGGAAACGGATTGCGGGTAGACTGTGAGGATCTGCATAAAGCCGTCAATATCCTGCGGGGAAACCGGATCCTATATAAAAGAGCATATCTTCGACAAGAGGATGGTGCTATGGAGGAGCTGCGGATATGATCTATTTAGATGATGGTGCAACCTCATTTCATAAGCCCAAATCTGTAGAGAGGGCGATGGTACACGCGATCCGGACATGCGCAAATCCAGGCAGAGGCGGATATGCTGCAGCAGATAACGCTGCCCGTATCGTATATGATTGCCGCTGTATTGCCGGGGAGATGTTTGAATGCGCACCGGAGCAGATCATATTCACAAAGAACTGCACAGAAGGACTCAATATAGCAATCCGTAGCCTTGTACACCGGGGGGATCGGGTGGTGATCTCGGGCTTTGAGCACAATGCCGTAAGCCGTCCGCTATACGCGCTGAATGCAAAAATAACCATTGCGGGTAGGGAACTGTTTGCACCGCAAGATACGATCGATGCATTTGAATCAGCCCTGAAAAATGGGGCAGATGCAGCGGTATTCACCCATTGCTCCAATGTGTTTGGGTATGTGCTCCCAATTTATGAGATTGCAGAATTATGCCAAAAATACAAGGTGCCATTCATTATAGACGCTGCCCAATCTGCCGGGAAGCTGCCGGTCTCCCTTAAAAAATTGGGCGCAGATTTTATTGCGATGCCCGGTCACAAGGGACTTCTTGGCCCGCAGGGCACAGGGATCCTTCTTTGTACACGAATACCGGCACCACTTCTGTGCGGTGGTACGGGAAGCAATTCCGCAATGCAGGAGATGCCGGATTTCTTGCCGGATCGGGGAGAAGCGGGGACGTTGAATGTTCCCGGTATTGCAGGATTGACAGCTGGGATGCGCTATATTAAAAGTCGTGGGATGGGGAATATTGCGGCAAGGGAGCGTAATGCCGCTAGAGAAATTGCGGACGCGCTCATGGGGTATGGACTTCGGGTGTTCAGGGGCGAAGATCAGATCGGAACATTCTCTTTTGTATCCCGCTGTGACTGCGAGGAGGCGGCGAGGGTTTTGGCAGGGATGGGAATTGCGGTCAGGGCAGGCCTCCACTGCGCACCTATTGCGCACCGTAGTGCCGGGACCTTGGACACAGGGACAGTTCGTGTCAGCATCGGAGTAGATGTTGGCTCCGAAAAGGTGAAGACAGTCAAAAATATATTGGAAAAAGTGGCGCATTTATTATAAAAAATCTCTTTCCCTCTTGCTATTATTCCGATTGTCCGTTATAATGGATTGGATAATAGGATTGTTATACACATTACCCGAAATGTGTTGGAATTTGCAGGGAAAAGAGGTATGGGAGTATGAGTGTCATACAGATGATAATTGAACAATTTGCGAGAATGCAATGGACAGATTATCTTGATATTCTTGTGGTTGCATACTTGTTTTTTTCGTTGTTTCCGCTATTGCGCTCCAGCGGATCTTTGCGGATCGTAGGTGTGATTGCTGGTATATTGGCTGTCACCTGGCTGACGGATCTTCTCAATATGCACGCACTGAATTTTATCCTGACAGAATTCCTTGCGGTGGGTTTGATCGCCATCATCGTACTGTTTCAGCCTGAGATTCGACGTATGCTGGATCATATCGGCAGCGTCCGCGTCAAACGCTTCTTAGGCGGTGATAAGCCGGAGCAGGAGATGTTCTCGGTGATTTCTCAGACGGTATCTGCCTGTGAGAATATGAGTCGGGAGCGGGTAGGTGCGCTGATCGTATTTGAGCGGGATGTTCAGCTTGATGAGTATTTCAAAACCGGCACATACATTGACGGAAAGCTTTCTGATCCTATGATCCGCAATCTGTTTTTCCCCAAGGCTACTCTCCATGACGGTGCAATCATCGTTCGAAAGGGTAGGATTGCTGCTGCCTCTTGTGTGTTGCCTCTGTCTAACAGCTCCCGTATCAGCTCTGACCTGGGTACGCGTCATAGAGCCGGTGTGGGTATCAGCGAGATCACAGATGCTGTCGTGGTGATCGTTTCCGAGGAGACGGGTGCAATTTCCGTAGCGGTCGGCGGTGTGCTGAAGCGCTACCTTGCACCTCAGACCCTTGAGAAGCTTCTACGTCACGAGCTGTGCCATGTATCCGGCGCCAAGGATAGCGGCGGATCGATGAGACTGCGGCAAAAGCTTCACAAGAAGGAGGGAAGACGCGATGAAAAGTAAGATCCTGACATTTTGCCTTTGCTTATTGCTTGCGATTGGTATTTGGATCTATGTGATCACGGTGGTCAGTCCTGAATCTCAGGATACATTCCAGAATATTCCCGTTCAGATGCAGAACATTGCGCTTTTAGAAGAACGGGGCTTTGTGATCACGGATATCAGCAATACCAATATATCTCTCACCCTTTCCGGAAAGCGTACGGATCTGATTCAGATCAACAGCAGTAATATCCGTGTGATCGCCGATGTTTCCAATATCAACGAACCCGGTGTGCACGAAATATACTATACCGTTTCTTTTCCCGGTTCTATTGCCAGCGGTGCTATTGAGACCCAAAGCCGATCCCCGGATACCATTCGCGTCACTGTGGAAAAGAAGGTCAGTAAGAGGCTGGATGTTATGGTGGAATATACCGGCGCAGTGCCCTCCGGATTTATGACGGATGAGGCAAGTATCCAGCTTAGCACGAAGACGGTAATGGTTTCCGGATCCCAAGCTGCTTTGGATAAGGTTACCGGCGCTAAGGTGAGTGTTGACCTAACAAACCGTACAGAGTCCATTTCTGAGACCTGTCCTGTTATGCTGCTTGGCGCTGATGGAAGCGAGATAACGGACGAGAGCGTAGTTGCGGATGTATCCAATGTGCATGTGCTTCTGCCAATCAGAATGTTAAAGCAAGTTGGTATTACCTATGACCTCATCTACGGCGGCGGTGCGAATACGCTTAATACGACGATCACAAGCAGTGCGGATTCTATCCTTGTCGCAGGTCATAAGAATGTGCTGGAGGATATCTCAGACATCAAATTAGGAACCATTGACCTTACGCAGCATAAAGAGAGCGTAGAATTAACCATACCGATCACGCTTCCTGAGGGCGTCAGAAATGAGTCCGATATACACGAGGTAACGCTTACGATCACCTTCAATGGTCTTGAAACAAAGACGCTCAGCGTTTCGAATTTTAAGGCTGTAAATGTACCGGAGGGTATGCGCGCGGTCTTTATGGAAAGTCGTCTGCATGTTACGATCCGCGGAACGAAAGAGGATCTGGCATTGATCAGTGCAAGCAATATTTATGTGGAAGTGGATTTTAGCGCCACCCGAGAGGGTATTTCAAGAATGCCTGCAAAGATCATCATTGTTACCAATCAGATCACCCGTGCCGGTGCGATCGGAAGCTATACGCTGATGGCAGATATGCAGCGTATCGGATAAGGAGGAAAAAATGATTAAAAGTATGACCGGCTATGGCCGTGCAGTAGAAACGATCAATAATCGGGAATTTACCGTGGAGATATCCTCGGTAAATAACCGCTACTTAGACTGCTCTGTGAGGCTTCCCAGAATGCTTTCCTTTGCGGAAGAGACAGTCAAGCAGACAGTCAAGCAATATGTATCCCGTGGAAAGGTGGAGGTCCACATCTCTGTACGCACAGAGGCTGCTGAGGATACAAAGCTGACACTCAATACGCCCGTTGTAGAGGGCTACTTAAATGCGATGAAGCAAATGGTAGAGACCTACGGTGTAAAGGATGACATCAGTGCATCCGCACTTTCCCGGTTGCCTGAGGTCTTCATTATGGAAAAGGCAAAGGCCGATGAGCAGCAGCTGCAGGCAGATCTAATGTGTGTTGTGGCAGCTGCGCTTGAGAATTATAATGCAATGCGCACTACGGAGGGCGCTGCGCTTGACTGTGACCTTCGCAGCCGCGGAGAGACCATTTTGACGCTTGTTTCCAAGGTTGAGTCCGGAAATGCACAGACTGTGCTGGACTACCGGGCTAGGCTGGAGGCAAAGGTTCGGGAGGTCCTTGCGGATAAGAATATGGATGAGGGTCGTATTTTAACGGAGGTTGCCATCTTTGCGGACAAGGTTGCTGTGGATGAAGAGACCGTTCGCCTGCGCAGTCACCTGCAGCAGATGAATGCGATGCTGGATGCAGGCGGCGCTATGGGTCGAAAGCTGGACTTTCTGCTGCAGGAGATGAACCGGGAAGCCAACACCATCGGCTCCAAGTGTACAGATGTGGTGCTGGCCCGTATTGTTGTTGACATCAAAGCAGAGCTGGAGAAGATTCGGGAACAGACACAGAACATTGAGTAAGAGGTTATCATGAAGCTGATCAATATTGGTTTTGGCAGTATGGTTGCCGCTGAACGGGTACTGGCAGTTCTGGACCCGGACTCTGCGCCCATAAAGCGCATTATTCAGGAAGCAAAAGAGCGGGCAATGCTGATAGATGCTTCCTATGGCAGAAAGACGAAGTCAGTGATTATAATGGACACAGATCATGTGATCTTGTCTGCGGTGGCACCGGATTCCATCAGCGCCCGTTTGGCAGACAAAGCACAGCAGGAGGAAGTGTAGATGGGAAGACTGTTTGTAATTTCCGGTGCATCCGGTGTGGGCAAAAGTACGGTGCTAAAAAAGGTGTTCTCTGAGAGAGAGGACCTGCAGTTTTCAGTATCTGCAACCACACGGAGTCCCCGACCGGGTGAAGAGGAAGGTGTTCACTACTTCTTCGTAAGTAAGGAGACCTTTGAGAAGATGCTTGCCGACGATGCTTTTGTGGAACATAGCGCGCACGCAGCAAACTATTACGGCACACCGAAGGCGCAGCTTGAAGAAAAACTAAAGAAGGGCGATGTCATTCTCGATATTGAGCCAAACGGTGCTTTTCAGGTGCAGAAGGTGCGAAGCGATGCAATCCTGATCTTCATTATGCCGCCTTCAATGGAGGAGCTTTCCCGCCGCTTAAACGGTCGTGGAGATACCCCACCGGAGCAAATAGAAATTCGGATGAAGCGGGCAGATTGGGAAATCAGCCAAAGCCCCCGCTATCATTACATTGTTATTAACGATCAGGTAGATACCTGCGCACAGAAAATTCTGGATATTATCGCCAATACGGCGGACTAAATAGGAGGAAACGAAAAATGCTTTACCCACCCGTTGCTGATTTACTTAAGAATGTTGAGAGCCGTTATTTGCTGGTCAACGTTGTTGCCCAGCGCGCAAGACAGATCGCAGCCGAGGCTGACGAGCGTCAGGAAGAGCTGCCTGAGAAGCCGGTTACCATGGCAATCTATGAGGTTGCAGAGGGTCGCCTGACGGCAGAGCTGAAGGACGAATATAAATAAGTATAGATATGGAGAGGGTATTATGATTGCAAAAATTGCTGTTAGCGCGGCTAATTTTGCCATTGATAAGCCCTATTCTTACTTTGCTCCTGAGGAGCTGCAGCTCTTGCCAGGTGTGCGGGTGATCGTTCCCTTTGGCAGAGGGAATCACCGTACAGAGGGTGTTGTGCTGTCTGTAGAGGAAGGGGCTCAGACGGGGCTAAAATCCGTTATTACAGCGTTGGATGCTGTGCCGGTGCTCAGTGACGAAATGCTGCGTATGGCAGCTATGCTGCGAAGCCGGTATTTCTGCACCTTCTATGATGCGATCCGGGCAATCTTGCCCGCGGGATTGTGGTATCAGAGAAAAGATACCTATGCGCTGACGGAGGACTGCAGTTGGAAGGAGAAAAAGCTCCGTCAGGCAGATGCAGTTCGGTTGCTGGAGCATATTGATGCCCTCGGTGATCGTGCAGACGGCGATGCGCTGCGGCAGGTTGTGCCGGATGAAAATGCCTTTTCAAAGGCAATCGCATACCTGATCCGCAATAAATGGATCACATCTGACACGGACTATCTCAGCAGAAGCGGTGAAAAAACAGAGCGTGTTGCTACCCTTGCTACCTCTGTGGAGGAGGCTATGGAATATGCATCCTCCCGGTCTAAGTCTGCGCAAATGCAGAAAAGCGTATTGGAGCTTTTGTGTAGTGTGGGCTCTGCTGCAGTGAAGGAAATCTGTTATTTCACCGGCGCGAAGACCGCTACTGTAAACCGCCTAGCGGAGCTGGGATATGTGGCTCTTTCTGAACGGAAGGTACTCCGGTGTCGAGAAATCAGGAAAGCGCAGCTAAACGGTCCGCTATGCTTAAACGAAGAGCAGGAGGCTGTATATCGCGGCCTTTCTTCACAACTGGTGCAGCATAAGCCCGGCGCGGCACTTCTGTACGGTGTAACCGGTTCCGGTAAGACCTCTGTCTACATTAAGCTCATCGAGCACACCCTTAAGATGGGAAAGCAGGCAATGCTTCTTGTGCCAGAGATCGCGCTGACCTCGCAGCTTCTGTCCTTAATGGCAGCGCACTTTGACGATCAGGTGGCTGTGCTTCACAGCAGCTTGCCCACCGGTGAACGATTTGACCAATGGAACCGGGTACGAGCCGGGGAAGCCGGTGTGATTGTGGGAACCCGGTCTGCAGTGTTTGCACCTTGTCCCAATTTGGGATTGATCATTTTAGATGAGGAACAGGAGCACTCCTACAAATCGGAGAATGCCCCCCGGTATTCCGCCAAGGAGGTCGCTCTTTGGCGGGGAATGAAGAATAATGCGCTGGTGCTGTTTGGCTCTGCCACACCTTCTGTGGAGACTATGTACTACGCAAAAAGCGGCATTTATAGCTTGTACCGCTTGCATAAAAGATATAACGGTCGCAATCTACCGCTCGTGGAGATCGTGGATATGCACCGCCAAATGGAATCAGGAAACGATAGCGCTATCAGCTATCCCTTGCAGGACGCGATGGGGGAGACGATGGAGGCTGGACGACAAACGGTGCTGTTTCTTAACCGTCGTGGCAATAGCCGTGCACTGATCTGTGTGGATTGCAGACAGACGCCTGAGTGTCCGCGTTGCGAGGAGAGATTGACCTATCACAGTGCAAATAACCGAATGATGTGCCATTACTGTGGCTTCTCGCAGAGCGTACCGCATAGCTGTCTACATTGTAATGGCACCCTGAAGCCTGTGGGAACCGGTACCCAGAAGGTAGAGACCGAGCTTTCCATCTTGTTTCCGGATGCCGCTGTGGCAAGAATGGATGCGGATACCGTAAATGCAGTTAATACCCATGATAAAATTCTTGAGCAGTTTCAAAAGGAGAAAATCCCGGTGCTTCTTGGTACGCAAATGGTTGCTAAGGGACTGAATCTGCCAAATGTAGCCCTTGTGGGTGTACTGGATGGTGATATCGGTCTCTACAGTGGCAGCTACCGTGCAGCCGAGACGACCTTTAATATGCTGACACAGGTCGTGGGCAGAGCCGGTCGGGGAGATACACCCGGAAGGGCGATCATTCAGACAATGACGCCGGAGCACAAGGTCATCACTCTGGCTGCCAAGCAGGATTATGACAGCTTTTATGAACTGGAGATCGGGCTCAGAGAACGCTTGCACCATCCGCCTTTTGGAGATCTTGTATTTATCACTGTAACCGGTAAAAATGAATGGCAGGTGATTCGGGGCGCGGCAAAGCTTCGTGACAGCCTGGAAGGCTGCTTGCGCGATCCTGCCTATCACACAGAGGCATGTACAATACTCGGTCCTGCGGCATGCGCAGTACCGAAGATCAACTATAGTTTTCGTTACCGACTGACCCTCAAATGTAAATTTACACCACAGCTTCGTCAGCTCGTGGCCCATATGCTCCGGCAGTTCTCGTTGGATAAGGAGAACCGTGGTGTGGCAGCATTTGTGGATGTTAACGGTTTCGAATAGAAAATGAGGACAAAATGGGACTTAGAAAAATCTTAACTGATGAAGAGAGCGCACTGCATAAGGTGTGCAAGCCGGTGGTAAACTTTGATGGAAGACTTTGGAAGCTGCTGGACGATATGCGCGAAACACTGGTGGATTCCGGTGGTGTGGGTCTTGCTGCGCCTCAGGTTGGCATTCTCCGCCGGGTGGTGCTGGTGGATACCGGGGAAGAGATCCTGGAGCTGGTGAACCCCAGCTTAGTGGAGACAGATGGGGAGCAGGTCGGTGCGGAGGGCTGTTTGAGCGTGCCCGGTAAGTACGGCATTGTGAAGCGTCCGTATTACGCAAAGGTGATCGCACAGGACCGAAACGGCAATTGGTACGAGGCAGAGGGGGAAGAATTGATTGCCCGTTGCTTCTGCCACGAGCTGGATCATTTGGACGGTATTATTTATACGGAAATTATGGAGCGCTTCCTGACTGAGGAAGAGCTTATGGAAGACGAAGAGGAATAAAGGGAGGGTTTACCCATGCGTGTTGTATTTATGGGAACACCGGATATTGCGGCGACCTGTCTTAAGAAGATCATAGCGGATGGCTTTCAGGTGGTCGGTGTGTACACGCAGCCGGACAGACCGAAAAATCGTGGTATGAAGCTGGCCTTTTCTCCTGTGAAGGAGGTTGCTCTTGAAGCCGGCATTCCTGTCTATCAGCCGGAGAATTTCCGTGAGGATAGTGATGTGGAGACTCTTCGGCGGCTACAACCTGATGTGGTTGCGGTCGTGGCATATGGGCGGATCTTGCCCCAGCGCGTGCTGGATATTCCTGCGTTCGGCTGTATCAACATCCACGCAAGTGTCCTGCCTGCCTACCGTGGCTCTGCGCCTTATCAGTGGGCTGTATTGAACGGCGATAAGGAGACCGGTGTTACGGCAATGTATTTGTGCCGTGAAATGGACGCAGGTGACATTATCGATATTTCCAAAACGCCCATTGGTGAAAATGAGACAGCCGGTGAGCTTTTGGACAGATTGGCAGTTTTGGGCGCGGAGCTTCTTTCTGTAACCCTGACCGGTATTGAAAAAGGGGAGACAAAGCGTACAGCGCAGGATGGCACGAAGGCTACCTATGCGCCGATGCTGGATAAGAGTATGTGTCCCATCGATTTTACAAAGACCGCCCAGCAGGTCCACGATCAGGTACGGGGACTTCATCCCTGGCCGGTAGCGACAATGGAACTGCATGGAAAGCGCTTTAAGATCCACCAGACAGTCGTTACAGAGGGAAGCGGTGCGCCCGGGCAGATCTTAGGGCTGACGAAGACCGGTCTTGTGATCGCTTGTGGCAAAGGTGCGGTAGAGATCCGCAGCCTACAGGCAGAGGGCGGAAAGCGTATGAATGCGCCGGATTATTTCCGAGGACATCCTCTGGAGGCGCAATAATGGGTGCAAGAGAGACAGCGCTGAATGCACTGATTGCTGTTCGCAAGGAAGAGGCATGGTCCAATGTGGTGCTGAAAAGCTATATTCAGCGCGATAAGCTGGATGGCAGAGACGCTGCCCTTGCCACGCGACTGTGCTACGGTGTGCTGCAAAACAGGGCTCTTTTGGATGCTTATCTGAAGCAACTGCTTACCGGCAGACTGAAGGACCTGCATCCCGCTGTCCGTGATATTCTCCATATGGGTCTTTATCAGATCTACAAGATGGACAAGATTCCTGATGCTGCGGCAGTCAATGAATCGGTGCAGCTGACGAAGAAATACTGCAAGATCCCCAAAGCCTCCGGCCTTGTAAATGCGGTGCTGCGCAGCGCAGTACGCACAGTGGGACAGCTGGAGACCCCGACCGACTATTGCAGGAAATACAGCCACCCCCAGGAGCTGATCGATTTACTAAAGCCATATGTTGGCAAGGAACGGCTTGTTGCGATGCTGGAGGCGAATAACGAAATGCCGCCTATGACGGTGCAGGTAAACTTGCTGAAAATAAGTCGGGATGGGCTTTTAGAGCGCTTGGAAGACGAGGGCGTAACGGTGAGAGATCACCCGGTGTTTCCTTCGTGCCTGATTCTGGAAAATACAGGTAATATTGAACGGCTTTCGGCTTTCCGGGACGGCCTTTTCTATGTGCAGGATGCCGCTGCTTGGCTAAGTGTCCAATGTGCAGGAATAAAGACCGGCGACCGTGTTTTGGACTGCTGCGCTGCCCCCGGTGGCAAGAGCTTTGCGGCAGCTATGTGTGGCGCGGGGGAGATCACCTCCTGTGATATCCATTCCCACAAGGTTATGCTAATGGAAAAAGGTGCGCAGCGACTTGGCCTTACCAATATGCATCCCATTTGTCAGGATGCATCGGTATTTGTACCGGAATTTGAAAATAGGATGGATGTTGTTATTGCGGATGTGCCTTGCTCCGGTTACGGAATCATCCGTAAGAAGCCGGATATTCGCTATAAAGCACCGGAATCTATGGAGGCACTGCCGGTGCTGCAACTGCAGATTCTTAGAAATCAGTCCCGGTATGTGCGTCCCGGCGGTACACTGCTATATTCCACCTGCACGCTGACCTATCGGGAAAACGAGGGTGTTGTGGAGGCATTTCTGCAGGAAAATCCTTCGTTTAAGCTGGTAAAATTACCTTTGCCGGAGGAAATTCGGCAGGAGCGGGAAGGGATGCTTCGTCTCGTTCCCGGACAGTATGAAACTGATGGTTTCTTTATTTGTTGTATGCGGAGAGTGTAATGAACATAAAATCAATGACCTTGACGGAGCTGACCGACGCAATGAAAGAAATGGGACAGCCGGCCTTTCGTGCCAAGCAAGTATATACTTGGCTTCATAGGGGTGTACGCTCCTATGACGAAATGCAAAATATCCCCAAGGAGCTGCGCTCTGTCCTGGCGGAAAAATATCCCATTATGACACCTCGCGTTATGCGTAAGCAAGAGTCTCAAAAGGACGGTACCATTAAGTATCTGTGGCAGCTATCCGACGGAAACTGTATTGAAACTGTTTTGATGCGCTATCATTACGGCAATACCGTATGTATTTCCACAGAGGTCGGCTGTCTGATGGGCTGTGTGTTCTGTGCGTCAACCCTTGGTGGCTTGGTACGGCGGTTGGAGCCTTTCGAAATGCTGGATGAGGTGCTCTTTACGCAGGTAGAATCCGGGCTTCCTATATCCCATATCGTTTTGATGGGTATTGGCGAGCCGCTGGATAATATGCAAAATGTGCTGCGTTTTTTGTCGCTTGTCAACAGCCCGGAGGGGATGAATATTTCTATGCGGCATATCAGCCTTTCTACCTGCGGCTTGGTGCCGAAAATCGACGAGTTGGCGAAGGAGAAGCTACAGATTACGCTGTCCGTTTCTCTCCACGCACCCTCTGATGAGATCCGCGACAAGATCATGCCGGTAAATAGAGCATATCCAACGGATGCTCTCTTGGAGGCATGCCGACGGTACTATGGGCAGACAAACCGTCGGATCTCCTTTGAGTATGCGATGATCGACGGTGTAAACGATACCGAGGAGTGTGCAAGACTGTTGCTGAAAAAGCTAAAGGGCTTGCCCGCCCATATGAACTTGATCCCACTCAATCGGGTGGAGGAAAGTCCGCTGAAGCCAAGCAGCCGCAGCGCGGTTATGAAATTTCAAAAAATATTGGAAGATGGCGGTGTGCCGGCAACAGTCAGGCGCACCTTGGGAAGTGATATTGATGCTTCCTGCGGTCAGCTCCGTAGAAAATATACAAAAGAAAAACAGAATGAGTCCTGAAAGGAGCCACAAGTAATGCGTTTTTGGGGACTGAGTGATTTAGGGTGTGTCCGGAAGCAAAATGAGGATGCACTCCATATTGAACAACTGAATAAAAATACCCTTCTTTGTGTCGTGTGTGACGGTATGGGTGGCGCAAGATCCGGCAATGTTGCCAGCTCTTTGGCTGCAGATACCTTTACGCAGGAGATGAAGCGCATATGGAAGGGCAGAAGAAAGAACACGGTAGAACAGCTGCTGTTTGGGGCGGTCAACCTTGCCAATGATACTGTCTATCAGCAGTCTAAGGTATCCGAGGAGTATACCGGGATGGGTACAACGCTGGTGGCTGCGCTCGTTCGGGGCAAAGCAGTTAATATCGTGAATGTTGGTGACAGCAGAGCCTACAGCATCAGCGCTGAGGGAATCCACCAGATCACAGTTGATCACTCGGTTGTGCAGATGATGATCCAGCGAGGGGAGCTTTCTGCGGATCGCGCTAAGCGCTATCCGGGCAAGAACTACATAACCCGCGCCATCGGTACGGAGGAAACGGTGACCTGCGACGGCTTCATTGCCCAGCTGCAAAAGGGTGAGTACCTGCTTTTGTGCAGCGACGGCCTTACCAATGTGGTCAGCGATCAGGAGATCCTGTTTGAGGTGCTCCATGGTGGTACACCGGATACCTGCTGCGCACGACTGATCGAGATCGCACGTCACCGTGGCGCCCCGGATAATGTAACCTGCGCACTCATTATGCTCTGAGGCGAAAGGAGATAAAGTTATGGATAAATACATCGGCCGTCTTTTGGAAAATCGCTATGAAATAATTGACATTCTTGGTGTTGGCGGTATGGCTGTTGTATATAAGGCAAAATGCCATAAGCTTAACCGAATGGTCGCTATTAAGGTATTAAAGGACGACTTTTTAGAGGATGCTGACTTCCGTGGCCGCTTCCACGCGGAGGGTCAGGCGGTTGCGATGCTGAGCCATCCCAATATCGTTTCCGTATATGATGTTTCAAGCACAGATACGGTGGATTATATTGTGATGGAGCTGATCGAAGGGATCACGCTCAAGCAGTATATTGAAAAGAAGGGTGCTCTTAACTGGAAGGAGACGCTCCATTTTGCCAATCAAATCGCAAAGGCATTGGAGCATGCTCACAGCAGGGGAATTGTCCACCGGGATATTAAGCCCCATAATATTATGGTGCTTCGCAACGGCTCGGTAAAGGTTGCTGATTTTGGAATTGCGCGCGGTATTGCAAAGGGCAATACCCTTAAAAAGGAAGCCCTTGGTTCCGTTCACTACATTTCCCCTGAGCAGGCCAAGGGTGAGCATGTGGATGCCCGGTCAGATATCTATTCTTTGGGCGTTGTAATGTATGAGATGGCAACCGGCAAGCAGCCTTATGAAGGATCTTCTCCCGTAAATGTTGCCCTGCAGCATATCAACAGCACACCGGTGCTGCCTACCGCGCTGAATCCCAAGATCCCAACCGGTCTGGAGCAGATCATTATGAAAGCCATGGCGCAAAATCTTGAGGATCGCTACAGTACCGCCGTGGAGTTGCAGCAGGCGATCGACCAGTTCCTGAGTGATCCGACAATGATATTTCCGTACCCGATGGTTTCTATTGGGAAGTGGAGAAAGAGCCCTGGGGATCGCAAGCGCATAGACAAATCCACCGATGAGGATGGGGACGAGAATATGAGAAAGAAGCCTGCTGAGCTGCCTGAGGATCGCCGTAAGCAGCGCAGCGGAGATACAAACGGGAGAAAGGCATCGAAGCTGGAGAAGATCGCGATCATTACCTGCGTTGCGGCAATTGTGATCGCCTGCGTTATTATGCTCCTGTTTATGAACGGCAACCCATTTACCGGCGGTAAGAAAATGGTGACCGTACCCGATTTTGTAGGCAGACAGTTTTCAAGCCTGCCCTCTTATCCGGGGCTTGCCATTGCGCTGCAGGAAGAGGTATACGATGATTTCTATGAGCCAGGTATGATCGTTTCTCAGGATGTGGCTGCGAAATCTTCTGTCCCCAAGGGAACGACCATTTATGTAACTGTCAGCAAGGGCAGTGCGCCCAAGCATTACTATATGCGAGATGTTGCCGGTAAGTATCAAGCCGAAGCCCAACAGATCCTCAGTCAGATCGGTATCCGCCTTACCATCAAGATCGAAGAGGTGATCGACGAAACCGTCAAGGCAGGTAAGGTCATCAGAACGGTACCTGAGAAAGGTGCCGAGCTGCTGGACGGACAGGAGATCGTTCTTTATGTAGCGAAGGCAAAGACGGTCGAAATGCAGCCGGTTCCCGGTGTTGTTGGCAAGCAAGTGGATATAGCGCTTACTCTTTTGAAGGCAAATAAATTCGAAAATATCGCAGTGGAGTATGACCCCGAAAGCACAAAGCCAGAGGGTCAGGTGCTAAGTCAATCTGTAAGCAAGGGAATGAACTGGGATATTTCCAAGGTTATTACGCTTAGGGTCGCAGGCGTAGCACCCGAGACAGAACCGCCTATGGAGCCTGAGGGCGAGACCCAGCCACAGGGGAACGGTTAAGCTATGGCAGAAATGAAAACCGGACGGATCGTCCGTTCTCTCAGCGGCTTTTACGATGTGATGACCGACAGCGGCAGAGTTACCTGCCGGGCAAGGGGCAGCCTTCGTAAGGGTGCGCAGATGCCTCTTACAGGGGATATGGTGGAAATTTCCGTAGAGGGCGGTAAGGGAATGGTGGAAAAGATCCTGCCCCGGAAAAACCGCTTTGTACGGCCTGCGGTGTCGAATGTGGACGGTCTTGTGATCTTCGCCGCCAATGTAAACCCGGTGACAGAGCCGTTTCTCATTGATCGGGTCACA
Organism: Oscillospiraceae bacterium; assembly: GCA_015067785.1. GTDB lineage: Bacteria > Bacillota > Clostridia > Oscillospirales > Oscillospiraceae > Faecousia. The sequence goes on along the minus strand of SVLR01000002.1, from coordinate 59,050 downwards.
GCCATTGCCGGTGATCAGGATGTGCCGGTGTATATCTGTGTGAATAAGTGCGATCTTGACCCGGCGGTGGATCTTGTACGGATCTATCGCAATGCCGGTTTCCCGGTGCTGTGCACCAGCGCTGAGACTGGGGAGGGGATGAAAGAGCTGCGGGCACTTTTGCAAGGGAAGCTGATGGCCTTTACCGGCAATACCGGTGTGGGCAAGAGCAGCGTGCTTAATGCCCTTTGCCCGGAGCTGCAGCTTGCGACCGGTGAGGTCTCCGAAAAGCTGGGTCGTGGCAGACATACTACCCGGCACGTGGAGCTTTTCTGCATTGGGGAGGATACCTTCGTTGCGGATACCCCCGGCTTTGCCTCCTTTGACACGGAGCAGATGGATGTGATCCTGAAGGAAAATTTGCAGTACGCCTTTCCGGATTTTGCTCCCTATATCGGAAAATGCCAGTTCCACGATTGCTCCCACAGGAAAGAGCCGGGCTGCGCGGTCTTGCAGGCGCTGGCAAACGGGGAAATCGAGACGACAAGACACGACAGCTATCTCCGCCTTTACGAAAAGTCCAGCCAAATTAAGACTTGGGAATTATAAAATTTGCACCGTGGACATCCACGGTGCAGTTTTTATCCCTCCAAAGTGTAGGGAACGGATTTATCCGTTCCGCGAGGGTTCGATGTGAATGGCGGAATGCATAAATGCATTCCCTACAGAGGACGGGCGAAATGCGACAAATGTTTTTCTTGCAGATACTTGCAATTTGATTTTCGGTGTGCTATGATGATAAAGCCAAACTAACTGAATAGATGTGAAAGTGGGTGTATTTTCTTTTAGGGATAATACGCTTATTTCTGCATACCATTTACCGTAAGGATTTGATAAAAACGCAAATTCCAGCGGTAATGTAGGTATGGCTATGCCCATTTTCACATTCGGTTAGTTTGGCGACTATCGGAGTTTGCGTTTTTTGTGCGACTGCTTCGGTGGTCGCACTTTTTATTTTATGGAGGAGAAAGAAATGAAAAAACTAACCGCAATACTACTTACCCTTATGATCGTTTTGTCCCTCTGCGCCTGTAGCTTTGGCGGCAGCGATCCTACAGAGCCACCCACAGAACCACCCACAGAGCCTCCTGCGGAGTATACCATCAACTTTGAATTAAACGGCGGGCAGAATGTGGAGGGTGTCGTATCTTCCGTTACCGTTCCGGACGGAGAGACTGCTGTTATGCCCATCCCTACGAAAGAAGGCTGCGTATTTGCCGGTTGGTATCTGGACGCAGAGCTAACTGACCGCTACTTCTTTGATTACCCGCTGGACGACGATGTTACGCTGTACGCAAAGTTCTATGAGACTGCTTTAGGCGAATACATCGTTATCTCTAATGTGGAACAGCTGATAGCAATCAAGGACGATCCTGCTGCCAAGTATCTTCTTGCCTGCAATATTAACTGTAAGGGTGAAACCCTTGTTCCCATCGACGAATTTACCGGCGAGCTGGAGGGCAATGGTTATAAGATCTATAACTACACGATGAGCGAAAGTGCGGTGAATGTTGCCCTAATCCGCACTAACAGAGGCACGGTGAAAAACCTCTCTTTTGGCGATTTTACCTTCGATATTGTGAAAAACGGCGGACATCAATACTATGGTGTCGTTTGTGGCGTTAATTATGGCAATGTTGAGAACTGTGTGATTCTCAATAGCGAAATAAATATTTCTAGCAAGAGTACTGGTGGTCGCGTGTTGGCAGTTGGCGGTTTAGCTGGACAAAATTACGGCAATGTTGTGAATTGTAAAAATATAGCAATAATTGATGTTCAAGCTACAACGAATGCCTATAGCAGTTATAGCTGGGATGCATGCACCGCGAGTATTTATATTGGTGGTATTGTTGGTAAAAATGAAGCTGACGCATTGATTAGCAACTGCAGTAATACCGGAAAGTTAAATTTTAGTGGAAAAACGAATTCAAATGCCAGAAGTAATGATTTTGTTGGCGGTATTGTTGGTAGCAACTATGGTAGTGTGAAGGCAAGCGGTAGTATTTGTGATATAACTTTGAGTATTGAGGGTAAAACAACGAGAGTATGGTTAGGAGGCGCTATGGGCGAGAGCGCAAGTGATGTGCTTAACTGCTTTGCTCAAGGTATGATTACAATCGATAATACTGCATCGAACAAAGATACTTGCATTGGTGGCTTTGTGGGTCATACCAGCGGTAAGCTCTATAATTGCTACAGCACCTGCGATATTACGGATAATACCGCAACAATTAAGGCCATCGGTGGCTTTGCTGGTTACAATGAGAAGCTGGCAGATAAGGAATATGTTATTCACAAGTGCTTCTCCACCGGCAGCATTTCCATCAGCGGTACTGCGGAAAATGTTGGTAAGTTTGTGGGTCTGTCCACCGGCACGGAAAAGGATTGCTGTTACTTGGACACCATGACCATCACAAAGAAGATGATCGTAGAGGAAGCAGAGACTATCGAGGAGGTAACTCCCACCAACGATATCGGCACGGCAAAGGCTGAAAGCGAGCTGCTGTCTGCTGATTTCCTGGAAAATACGATGTATTTTGACAGAATGGTTTGGTTCCTTGTAGACGGCAAGCTCCCCGAACTGCGATAATTTTCATAAGCAACCCGCACCGCGAATTTTCGCGGTGCGGTTATTTATATCATTGCCTTTGGGAAAAGCTTTTTTAGATCAACATTCTGCACACAGTAGGGTTCTGCGCATAAAATGTCCTATAAGCGGTGTGCTTATTTTAGTATGATTTCGGAGGTTATATCATGTCGGAGTATATTCAGGGGTGTATGCGCTGCGGGCCGGAGGATCTGCAGAACGCGCTGCCCATTCACACCCGGAAAATTACGGACAGCTGCCGGGATAAAGATTGCATCGAATCCTTGCGTGTGTACCTGACAAGAAGCTCTCAGGCGATTTTAGAAACCGCTGCCGGGGCGAAGGTTCGCTGCGCTGACCTTGTGTATGCAGCGGTGGATGTGGAGCCGGTTGCCTTTGACAGAAATCATTACTGTGTGGATGTTACATTTTATTACCGGGTCTTAGCGGATGCCACCATCGGCACCTGCCGCCCTGCAGCGCTCTACGGTCTTGCGGTATTTTCCAAGCGGGCGGTGCTCTGCGGCGAGGAGAGCAGCGCGCGGATCTTCAGCAGTGCGGATGACAGAGGCGCATCCCTGTGTCAGAATCAACATTATCCCACTGCCATCGTGGAAGCGCTGGATCCCATGATCCTCAGCTCCCGGGTCAAGGAGCTGGGCGATTGCGGGAATCGGGAAAATACAGTTGTGCAGATCCCTGCGAATGTCCTGGAGCTATTTGATGACGAGCTGGTGCTGGCAGGGGAGCGCAGACGGCTGTATGTTTCTCTGGGGCAGTTTTCCATTATCCGCCTGGAGCGGGATGCCCAAATCATTGTGCCGTTTTTGGATTATTCGTTGCCCACCAAGAACTGCTGTGATGCGATGGGCTGTGCCGAGGATCCCTGCGAGATGTTCAGCCGTATCCCATTCCCTGCAGGACAGTTTACGCCGAAAGGCTGTGACCCTTGCGATGGGAAGGAATACGAAAGCGAAGGCGGCTGTAGCCGCTGCTATACGACAACTGCGGATATGTAAACGAAGCGCCGAAGGGGGAGACCCCTTCGGCATTTTTGTTATCGGATATTGAGGAGGCGCTTGCGGGCAATGTTGATGGGGCCCTCGTTCATATGATTGATCCACGCAAGGCTCATACCACAACCACGGGCGGCACAGGTGTCCGGATCATCTGCCAGGGAGCAGCGGACCTTGGTGCGATTCATCAAAAATTGATCCATACCCCAGAGTTGACTGCCACCGCCGGTGAGCACGATGCCGTTGCCGGCAATGTCGCCTACAAGCTCAGGTGAGGTCTCGTCAAGAAGAGACAGCACCTGATCAGCGATCATATTGGCAAGGTGGGTCAAGGGCCTGATCAGCTCGTTGGAATTCAGGTTGGTATCCTTGGGCGCACCGGTCGTGACGTCACGGCCGTGGACCTTCATCGTCAGCACCTCCGGACGGCCAATGACGGAGCCGATCTGATTTTTGATCTCCTCAGCAGTAGATTTGCCAATGACGGTTTGATGCTTTGAACGGACATAATGGGCGATGGCATCGTCGAAGTCGTCGCCGCCGATCGCTACAGAAGCGGAGCTTGCAACGGCATTTTGCGTAAGTACGGCAATATTGGTGGTACCACCGCCAATATCGATCACCAGGTGTCCGGTATTGCCGCTGAGGTCAAGACCGGCACCTAAGGCGGCTGCTAAAGGTTCCTCAATGAGATAAACACGGCGGGCGCCCGCCTCGATTGCTGCATTGATAACGGTGCGCTCCTCAACCTCGGTTACGCCGCTTGGTACGGTAATGACAACACGGGGCTTGGGGCGGAAAATGGAAGATTTAGAGACCTTATGGAACAGATCCTCCAGCATCCGCACGGTCATTTCGTGGTCGGAGATCACACCGCCCTTGAGCGGGTACATAGCAACGATATTACCGGGTGTTCTACCCAGCATATTCCGGGCGGCAGAGCCCACCTGCAAGATCTTGCCGGTTGTTTTACTGAAAGCAACAACGGAGGGCTCTTTTACCTTGATGCCTTCGCCCTCTACGTAGATCCGGACATTGGAGGTGCCTAAGTCAATACCTAAATCATTTGAGAAAAACTGCATATTATCACCTACATAATTTCTTAATTGTCTTTATGGGCCGATGCAACGGCAGCGCAGTATACCTTCTTGGCACCGGCGGTAAGCAATGTTTTTGCGCATTCCGATACGGTGGAGCCGGTGGTGATTACATCGTCGATCAGCATGATTGTTTTGCCGGCAATAGCGGCGTTCTGATTGGCAACGTAGGCACCGATCACATTTGCCTTGCGCTGAGAAGGATCGGAGATACCTGACTGAGCAGGATTATGGCGGACCTTCCTAAGTGTGGATACAAGAGGAAGGCCTAATTCCTTGGAAGCAGTCTCAGCAACAAGCAGAACCTGATCGTAGCCCCGGGACCAGCGGCGCCAAAAACTGACCGGCACCCACGAAATGTAATCAAAGTCTATATCCATCTGCGCGATCCGCATAGCAAGGAAGCGACCGTAGGGCTCTGCATAGCTCAGGGCATTGCGGAACTTATAGCGGTGGAAGCTATGCTTGACACTATCTCTATAATACCACACCGCGGTCCATCCTGCAACAAATGGAATATTATTTTTTGAAGAATTAAAATCTGGCGCTTCTGTGCGGCAGGTACGGCAAAGATCCGTTTCGTCTTCCTTCAGAAGCTGTCGACAGAAAATGCACTTTTTGGGGTAAAATATATCCCAGATCATAGGTGTTTCTCCTGAAGCCGTAATTTGAGGCCGGTATACCGTCTTGCGGTATTGGCATTTTGTACCATAGCGGCAATGGTCTCTTCTCTGCCGACGATGATGAGAATTTGCTTTGCACGGGTAATGGCAGTATAAAGTACGCTGCGGCTGAGAAGATAAGGAGAGCTGTTCCACGCAGAGAGGATAACAGCGGTATATTCGCTGCCTTGGCTTTTGTGGACAGTAATGGCATAGGCGGGCTCCAGCTCGTTGAGTTGAGAGAACTCATAAATGGCTTCCTTACCGTCAAAGACGATATGAAGCTGTTCTGCGTGGGGGTCAAGCTCGGTAATGATACCAATATCCCCGTTAAAGATACCGGTGCCGACCTGCTTGCCGTCGGTGGTCCGCCAAAGGATATCGTAATTATTGCGGATCTGCATAACACGGTCACCTTCCCGGAAGGTATACTGACCGAAGGCACGTTCCCGTTTATTGGGGGCGCTGGGGTTCAGGGAGGATTGCAGACGATTGTTCAGGTTAATTGTTCCGGCACCGCCTTTTTTGGTGGGGGAGAGTACCTGAATCTGGTCTGCCGGAATACCCATATTTTGGGGCAGACGGGTGGCGCACAGTCCCAAGATAGTCTGTGCAGCTTCTTCCTCACTACGGGCGGGGAGGAAGAAAAAGTCCTTCTTTCGTTCCCGCAGGTTGGGCATCTCACCCTTGTTGACAGCGTGCGCGTTCATAACAATCAGGCTTTCCTGAGCCTGACGGAAGATATCTGTCAGCATAACGCAGTCGATGGCGTGGCTGCGGAGAATATCCCGGAAGGGGAAACCCGGACCGATAGGTGGAAGCTGATCCGGATCGCCGACGAGAATGATGCGGGCATTTTCCGGAATGGCGCAGAGCAATTTGTGGAACAGTAAAATATCCACCATAGACATCTCGTCAATAATGACCGCATCGGTCTTTAGCGGATTGGTTGCATTGCGGGTAAAACACAGATTGCCGGTCTCCGGGTCGATGCCAGCCTCCAAAAGACGGTGGATCGTGGAGGCATCCTGACCAGTCACTTCAGAGAGGCGTTTGGCTGCCCGACCGGTGGGTGCAGCCAGCTGACAGGTAAGTCCGGTGCGACCAAGCAGCTCTACAATGGCGCTGACGATGGTGGTCTTGCCGGTACCGGGACCGCCGGAAATCACAAGGAGCTTTTTGCTAAGAGCGTGCCCAATGGCCTCGGTTTGGCTGCGGGCATAGGTGATCCCCTTTGCGGCTTCCAGTTCACAGATCAGGCTTTTGAGGTTATTGGGTGTATCGGCGGGAGCTGCGGCAGCGCGAAGAAGCCGTGCTTTACAGTATGTTTCTGCTTCATACAGGGCGGGCAGGTAACAGACAAGGATGCCTGCGACGGTGTCCTCATTGAGCAGCTCCGCTTCGTGCAGCCGCGAGATCCCATCTAATATGACTGTGTGCGCGAGACCTAAAAGCTGTGCTGTAGCGGCTATCAGCTTGTCCTTTGGCAAAAAGCTGTGACCGGCCGTGGCGTTATACTGCAGCTCAAAGCGGATGCCGGCCTCCACACGACGGTTGTCATCCCCGGAGATGCCAAGCTCTATAGCGAATCTATCCACAATGGAAAAGGGCGCGTTCAGTCCCTCGTCTAAGAGAAGATAAGGATCGTCGTAAAGCAGATCTAAGGTGCTGTCGCCATATCGCTTATAGCAGCGTACAGCAAGCTCAGGCGGGAGCATATGAAGGGCAAAGAACTCTAATAAATGACGGACACCGACCTGCAGCCGATAGCTTTCCCCCATAGCGATGGCTTTTTGTGGGGAGATACCGGAAATTTCCGCAAGGCGCTCCGGTGTCTGCTCCATAATATTTAGCGTATCAGTGCCAAACCGGTGAACGATGGCAGCGGCAAGCTTCGGTCCAATGCCCTTGATTGCGCGCCCGGAGAGAAAGGTAAGGATCTGACTCTCGGACTGTGGCAGAAGGCGCTCCAAAAACTCTGCCTCGAACTGACGACCGTAGCTTGCGTGGCTGCTCCATTTGCCGGTAACCATCAATTGCTCTCCAACAAAGGGCAGGGGAATGGTGCCTACAACGGTGGCTGTCTGCCCGCTCTCGCATTGCATACGAAGGACGGTATAGCCGTTCTCGTAGTTTTGAAACAGGACAGCAGATACTGTGCCCTGCAGAATCTCCATTTCCTGCATACCGATCCTCCTTTTCGTTCATTCTTTCTATATCATACAATAAAAATTTACAATTGAAAAGACTGAAAACACATTCTGACATTAAAATTTTCTTGCAATGGGCACCGGATAATGGTATAATATAAAAAGTATGCGATAAGGGGGGCGGTCATTTGAAAAATGTTGGACTGCTGGTTTGGTTTACCCAGCTTGGCATTTCGGTTGCTGTGCCTCTTATAGGCGCGGTTGGTCTCTCGGTATGGCTTTATAATCGGTACGATATCGGCATTTGGGTCATACTTCTTGGTGTGGCTGCCGGACTTTACGGTGCGATCGACGGCTTCCGCGGGAGTCTGAAGGCAATGCGGCAGATGGCAGAGCCTACAGAGCGCAAAAAGCAGGAGGAAAAGGAGGATGAGGATGGAAGCGTCCAGAAGGATTGCAATTCGTGAAACAGTATATATTCTCATCGGTGTCACAATTCTGACAGCGGTAATGTTTGCGGTTTACTGGCTGATTGGCCGCTTTGATCTGTCTGTACTTCTTGGCGGCATTGTAGGTACGCTGCTGTCTGTGGGCAACTTCTTCTTTATGTCGGTATCTGCCACCTTGGCGGCAGATAAAGCTGAGAAGCAGGATGTTAACGGCGGCAAGCGGATGATGCAGGCGTCCTATCCTTTGCGAATCTTGGTTTTAAGTGGCGCGCTGCTGCTATGTGGCTTCAGCGGTTATTTCGATGTGTTCGCGCTAGTGTTGCCTCTTGTATTTGTGCGACCTGTGCTGACACTTGGCGTCTTCTTCCGAAAGGGGGGATCGTGATTGGATAGCATCAGTATTGACGGTGCGTATATTTATTTTCGCATCCCGATATTCGGTGGCATCAATGTAACGCAGACAATGCTGTCTCTCCTTGTGGTCACGGTTTTGCTGAGCGTGATCGGTTGCCTGCTCGGAAAGAATTTACAAAAGCGTCCGGGTAAGCTGCAGGTGCTGACAGAAAAGGGCGTAACGGTTTTGATGGACTTGGTCTCCAGCACGATGGGCGCCCACAATGTGGGTTGGACACCCTATATCGGCACCATCTTCCTTTCCTCGCTGTTTGGTAGCTTGATCGGCACGACTGGCTTTTTGCGGTCTGCGACTGCAGATTTGACAGTGCCGCTGACCTGGGGCGTGATGACAAGCCTCATTATCTGGTATCAAACCATTAAACGAAGCGGTGTAAAGGGCTGGCTGAAAGGCTTTGCAGAGCCTATATCGGTTATGCTGCCGATGAATATTGTTTCGGAAATTGCCCAGCCGGTGGCAATGGCATTCCGTCATTTCGGCAATGTTGCCGGCGGCGGTGTGCTGAACAGTATTTTATATACGGCATTGGGGCTGCTGTCCACAACCGTGATCGGGCTGCTGTCCAAGACGGTTGTAGTACCGCTGATCCTGATCGCCTTGTCTGTTTTCCTGATCCTTAGGGGCGTCAAGAAGGGAAAGCTGATATTCAAAATATTGGGTGGCGCTTCCTGTACTTTAGGACTGGCAGGTCTATTGCAGTATACCGGTCTATTAAAGGACATCCCTATATTCCAGTACGGCATCCCGGCGGTGCTGTCGGTGTACTTTGACTTGTTTTCCGGCTTTGTGCAGGCTTTTGTATTTAGCTTGCTGAGTATGGTATATATCTCAGGCGCTTGCCCACCGCCCGAAACAAACAAAACAAAATAAAAGAGTAAATAAGAATAAACGGAGGAATTTATTATGGAATACAATATTTATTTTCTGAAGGCTTGCTGTGCCATCGCGGCAGCGATCTGTATGGGTATCGGCTCTATCGCGCCCGCCCTTGGTGAAGGTCATGCTGTTTCCAAGGCGCTTGAGGGAATGGCCCGTCAGCCTGAGGCAGCAAACGATCTGCGCACCAATATGATCATCGGCTGTGCTGTTACGGAAACCACCGGTATCTACGCCCTGCTGATCTCGTTCCTGATCCTCTTTGCGGTCAACGTGTGATTTCTAAATAACCCAAAGAAAGGAGCCGGGAAATGGGATTTGAAGAATTCTTGGGTGTCAATCCCTGGACGGCACTGTTCACGCTGGCAAACACGGTTACGTTGTTTCTTGTGCTGAAGAAAATGCTCTTTAAGCCAGTGATGCAAATGATCGAGGATCGGCAGAATGAGATCGACGAGATGTATCGCAAGGCGGATGACTCTAAGCGGCAGGCAGAAGTGCTGCAGGCCCAGTATGAGGAAAAGTTCTCTGCTGCCACTCAGGAAGCAGAGCGGATCGTGAAGGAAGCGGTCCACCGCGGTCACGATCGGGAGGCGGAGATCATTCGCGCTGCCAATGAGGAGGCTTCTGCCATCCGTGAAAAGGCATCCGCAGATATTGCCCAGGAGAAGAAAAAGGCGGTTGCGGAAGCAAAGGACGAGATTTCGAATCTGGCATTGGAGATCGCGGAAAAGGTGATCGAAAAGTCCCTGGACAGCGGTGACCAAAAGCGTCTCGTGGACGGCTTTATCAGCCGGTTAGGGGATATGCCATGAGTGAAAGTGCCGGTGTTTATGCGAAAAGCTTATATTCCCTGAGCGCAGAGGAAGATATTACCGTTGCGCTGCTGGAAGAAATGGATATGGCTCGCGATATCTTTCATAGCGAGCCTGATTTTGTCGATCTTCTGGCGATGCCCAGTCTCTCCAAGGAGGAGCGGACGGGAATGCTGGATGCGTGTTTCCGTGGAAGGGTACACCCTTATCTCCTGAATTTCTTGAAGATCCTGACAGAGCGCGGTCTGATTCGCCAGTTTGCCAAGTGTTGCCAGGTGTATCGGGAATGCTATAACGAGGACAGTGGCATTTTGGATGTTTCCATCGTATCTGCTGTTGCTCTGACCGAGGAGCAGAAGTCTGCCCTGAAGGAAAAGCTGGATCGACGTACCGGGAAAAATGTACGGCTTTGCTGTAAGATCGATCCGGATTGCATTGGCGGTATTTTGGTAGATTATCAGGACAAAAGAATCGACGGTACGGTGTCCGGACGGCTCAGCGCAATGGCTGAGCAGCTGAAGAATACCGCTTTTTGAAGCAGAAAGCAGGAGCTTTGAATATGGAATTGAAACCTGAAGAAATTACAAGGCTGATTCGCAGCCAAATTAAAAATTACGAAAACAAATTAGAGGTCAGTCAGACCGGCACGGTCGTGCTGGTGGGTGACGGCATTGCCAAGGCATCCGGACTTCACGAATGTATGGCTGGAGAGTTGGTGGAGTTTCCAAATGGCGCTTACGGTATGGCGCAAAATTTAGAGGAAGAGACGGTGTCTATCGTTATCCTCGGTAACGACAGCGGCATCAAGGAGGGCGACCTTGTAAAGCGCACCGGTCGGGTCGTCTCTGTGCCCGTTGGCAAGGGGCTGATTGGTCGTGTTGTTAATGCCCTTGGTGAGCCCATTGATGGCAAGGGACCGATTACTGCTGCAGCGCATCATCCGATCGAAGCACCGGCGCCGGGCATTATGGACAGAGAACCGGTCAACGAGCCACTCCAGACCGGTATTAAGGCCATTGACTCTATGATTCCCATTGGCAAGGGTCAGCGTGAGCTGATCATCGGTGACCGACAGACCGGTAAAACCACCATTGCCACCGACACCATTCTCAATCAGAAGGGTAAGAATGTGATCTGCATTTATGTTGCAATCGGACAGAAGCGCTCTACTGTTGCGCAGATCGTCAGCAGTCTTGCCGCAGGTGGTGCTATGGATTATACCATCGTAGTATCGGCGACTGCGTCTGAGTTGGCACCGCTGCAGTATATTGCGCCTTATGCCGGCTGCACGATGGGTGAGTACTTTATGCATCAGGGCAAGGATGTGCTTGTGATCTACGACGATCTGAGTAAGCACGCCGTGGCTTACCGCGCCATTTCCTTGCTTATTCGCCGACCTCCTGGACGGGAAGCCTATCCCGGCGATGTGTTTTATCTCCACTCCCGGCTTTTGGAGCGGGCTGCCCATATGTCCAAAGAGAAGGGCGGCGGCAGCCTGACAGCGCTTCCCATTATTGAGACCCAGGCGGGCGATGTTTCTGCCTATATTCCCACCAATGTTATTTCCATTACCGACGGACAGATATTCCTTGAGGAGGAGCTCTTCAATGCCGGTATTATGCCTGCTGTCAATCCGGGTATTTCCGTTTCACGTGTTGGCGGTGCGGCTCAGATCAAGGCAATGAAGAAGGTTGCCGGCAGCCTTAAACTGCTGTATTCCCAGTATCGCGAGCTGCAGAGCTTTGCGCAGTTCGGCTCCGACCTGGATAAGGATACTAAGCAGCGGCTTGCTCTTGGTGACCGGATCGTTGCGGTGCTGAAGCAGAAAAATAATTCCCCGATGGATATGGCCCATCAGGTCTGCGTTCTCTATGCCGTTGTTAACGGTTATTTGGACCGTGTGGATGTAAAGCAGATACCGGAATTTGAGCGGAGACTAAAGGAGCATCTGGAGGTTAAGTATCCCGATGTATCAGCTGCGATCCGTACTACCGGACTTATGGACAAGCATACAGAAAACCGTCTGCAGGCGGCACTAAAGGACCTGCTTGCGGACTATGCGATCACTGTGTAAAGGAGTAAGCTATGGCTGGCGTATCTGCAAAGTCTATTAAAAACAGAATACGCAGTATGGAATCCACTCGGCAGATCACCCGGGCAATGGAGCTGGTGGCCGCCTCCAAGCTGCGCAAAGCGCAAAATCTGGCCATCACAACAAGACCCTATTACACCTGTCTTTATGAAACGATCAACAATATCGCCGCCGAAACGGGAGAGCTCCATTCTCCGTTTATGACGGCGCGCAGCGGGGGCAAGATCCTTTGTGTGGTCATTGCCGGTGACCGTGGACTTTCCGGTGGCTATAACAGCAATGTCTTAAAGCCTCTCGACCCGACCCATACGGTTCTGCCCATTGGCAAGAAGGCGGTGGAGTATTGTGTCGCCCGGTCTATGGATGTGTTGACGCAGGAATTCGTCTCTGCAGAAAAACTGACGGGGGAGGCTTGCTCTCAGATCGCAGAGCAGATCTGCCAGCATTATCTTGCCGGCAGATTTGATCGCATTGAGCTTTGGTATACCAGCTTTGTGTCTGTGCTGACGCAGACTCCGGCAATGCTGCAGCTGTTACCCCTAGAGTATAGAGGTAAAAAAACTGCACCCAGTGATATGCTATATGAACCTGACCCGGAGACAGTACTATCGAACATCATTCCGGAATATCTCGGCGGTGTACTCTATGGCGCGCTATGTGAGAGTCGTGCTTCCGAGCAAGCCGCGCGCAGAGGAGCCATGGATTCCGCAACACAAAATGCAGATTCTATGATCGAGGATCTGAGCTTGGAGCTGAACCGTGCCCGTCAGGCGGCAATTACCCGGGAAATTACAGAAATTGTAGCGGGCGTTTAACCCGTGCGAGTTAAAGGAGTGAATCCTATGCCCAAGAATGTGGGTACGGTCATTCAGGTTATGGGTCCAGTACTGGATATCCGCTTTTCAGCGGAGAACCTGCCTGAGCTGTTGACTGCAATTGAAATACCAAACGGTGAAAATACCGTTGTAGCAGAGGTCGCCCAGCACATTGGCGACAATGTGGTGCGCTGTATCTCCATGAACGCGACGGACGGGCTCCGTCGCGGAATAGAAGCCATTGATACCGGTGCGCCCATACGAGTGCCGGTCGGTGAGGACTGTCTTGGCAGAGTTTTCAATTTGCTCGGTCAGACCATCGATGCGGGTAAACCCGTTGAGACCGGGGAGAGATGGCCCATTCACCGATCTGCTCCCTCTTACGACGAGCAGGCGTTAGGTACAGAAATTCTGGAAACCGGCATTAAAGTTGTTGACCTGATCTGCCCCTACGCAAAGGGCGGTAAGATCGGTCTTTTTGGTGGCGCCGGTGTTGGTAAGACCGTGCTTATTATGGAGCTTATCAATAATGTGGCAAAAGCCCACGGCGGTATTTCTGTCTTTACCGGTGTTGGTGAGCGAACTCGTGAGGGTAACGACCTGTATCGGGAAATGACAGAATCCGGAGTCATCAACAAGACTGCTATGGTCTACGGTCAGATGAATGAGCCCCCCGGAGCACGTATGCGTGTGGGTCTTTCCGGTCTTACGATGGCGGAGTACTTCCGGGATGTGAAGCATCAGGATGTGCTACTGTTTATCGACAATATTTTCCGCTTTACCCAAGCAGGCTCTGAGGTATCTGCACTGTTGGGTCGTATTCCCTCTGCCGTTGGCTATCAGCCGACCCTCGCAACGGAAATGGGTGCTCTGCAGGAGCGGATCACTTCTACGGTCAATGGCTCCATTACCTCTGTGCAGGCAGTCTATGTGCCCGCTGATGACTATACAGACCCGGCACCTGCTACCACATTTGCGCACTTGGATGCCACCACTGCGCTGGACCGCGGCATTGCGTCCCTTGGTATTTATCCCGCGGTAGATCCCTTGAGCTCCAGCTCCCGGATCCTGACGCCGTCTGTGGTCGGGCAGGACCATTACGATACCGCTCTGGCGGTCAAGCAGATCCTGCAGCGCTATAAAGAGCTTCAGGATATCATCGCCATTATGGGCATGGATGAGCTCAGCGATGAGGATAAGCTGACTGTAAACCGCGCCCGCAAGGTCCAGAGATTCCTGTCTCAGCCCTTTGCGGTTGCAGAGCAGTTTACCGGCTATGAGGGAAAATATGTACCTCTTAAGGAGACCGTGCGCGGCTTCCGGGAGATCATTGAGGGCAAGCACGATGAGATTCCGGAATCCTACTTCCTCTTTGTTGGCTCCATCGATGAGGTCGTGGAAAAGTGGAAGGGTGAGCAGAAATGACGCCTTTTCACCTGAAGATCGTCACCCCGGAGGGGATCTGCTATGACGGACAAGCCCAGTCTGTAACGGTTTGCGGAATTAGCGGATACCTCGGGATCCTGGCAGGTCATATCGATCTTACAACCTCTCTTGGAACCGGTGAGGCCCGCATCCTTATTGCCGGTGAGCTGCGACGGGCATATTGCAGCAGGGGCCTTTTGTCAGTGCAAAAGGGTGAGGTTACGCTGCTGCCTACAGTTTTCCACTGGACAGAATAAATATAGCTGAGGAGTGCAATGCTCCTCAGCTTTTTCTATTGACAATTGAGGCGCATTGTGTATAATTGTATACAATAATACAAAGGAGATGATTACTATGTTGGAGATTTCCTCCAAGACCAATCTTTTGGAACAGAAATCATATAAGTATTCCTTGCAGGATGTGGCAGAGCCCAATCTGCAGCGTGATATTTTTTCATATGGGGAAGTACCGAAAGTGTCCTTTAACCATCGCAGAGTTCCTATGAATATGCCTGAGGAGATTTGGATCACCGATACCTCCTTCCGAGACGGTCAGCAGTCTGTAGCGCCCTACAGTGTTCAGCAGATCGTGGATCTCTATAAGCTTCTGAATAAACTGGGCGGTCCTTACGGTATTATTCGCCAGACCGAGTTCTTTATTTACAGCAACAAGGACCGGGAAGCGGTGGAAAAATGTCAGGAATTGGGTCTCCGCTTCCCGGAGATCACCACATGGATCCGGGCAAGCAAGGAGGATTTTAAGCTTGTTCGGGATATGGGCATTCGGGAGACGGGAATACTCGTCAGCTGCAGCGATTACCATATCTTCAAAAAGATGAAAATGTCCCGCTCTCAGGTGCTGGATTATTACCTTGGTACGGTTAAGGACGCATTTGCTGCCGGCATCATGCCCAGATGTCACTTGGAGGACATCACCCGGGCGGATTTCTACGGTTTTGTTATTCCCTTTGTGAACGAATTGCAAAAGCTCTCCCGTGAGGCGGGGATCCCGGTGAAGATCCGGGCTTGTGATACTATGGGCTACGGTGTGCCGTACACAGAGGCGGCGATGCCCCGAAGTGTAGCTGGTATCATTTACGGTTTGCAGCACTATTCCGATGTGCCCAGCGAACAGCTGGAATGGCATGGTCATAACGATTTTTATAAGGCGGTCGCCAATGCATCCACTGCTTGGCTTTATGGCGCTTGCGCGGTCAACTGCTCGCTGCTGGGCATCGGCGAGCGTACCGGCAACATTCCGCTGGAGGCGATGGTATTTGAATATGCCTCTCTTCGTGGCTCAATGGACGGTATGCAGCCTACAGCCATTACCGAGATCGCCAATTATTTCGAAAAAGAAATGGGCTATCAGATTCCGCCTATGACGCCCTTTGTAGGTGAGAGCTTTAACTCCACACGGGCAGGTATCCATGCAGACGGACTATTAAAGGATCAGGAGATATATTCCATATTCGATACGGAAAAGCTGCTTGACAGACCCGCTACCGTGCAGGTCAGTAAAACCTCCGGTCTTGCCGGCATTGCCTACTGGATCAACGTCCATTATGGGCTGAAGGGTGAACGGGAGCTTAAGAAAAACGATCCGCTGGTGATTGCCATCAAGGAATGGACCGACAAGCTCTATGAAGATGGGCGGCAGACGGTTATGTCCCACGGTGAACTGGAAGAAAAGATCGCCCAGCTGGCACCCGGCAGATTTTAAGGAGGAGCTATGGAAAAGTTTAAGACGGTTTCTTTGGCAGATCAAATATTTGAGAAATTAGAAGATGATATTATTACCGGTGTATATGCCCGTGGAGAGATCCTCACAGAATTAAAGCTGGTGGAAGCGCTGGGCGTGAGCCGCACCCCCATTCGGGAGGCGCTCCGTCGTTTAGAGCACGAACGGCTGATTCAGGAGACGGGCAAGGGTGCGATGGTGTTGGGTATTACGGTAGAGGACCTGATCGATATTATGGATATCCGTATGCGCATTGAAGGGCTTGCTGCTGCCCGCGCTGCCCGTAATTGCACCGATGCAGATAAGGCGAAGATCGCGTCCCTTTGTGATCTGCAGGATTTCTATTATGAAAAACGGGATCTGGACCGTCTTCGTGAGGTGGACGATCAGTTCCACGATCTCATTTATGATCTTTCTCCCGGCAGCATCCTGCAGGACACCCTGATGCCGCTTCATAAAAAGACGCTCCGTTTCCGCAGGATCTCCATCACCGATGATAATCGGGTGAAAAAATCTGTGGATGAGCATCGCGCCATTGGGCAGGCAATCATTGACGGAGATGAAGCACTCGCTTGCAGACTGATGGAAGCGCATATTGCCAATGCAAAGATGAATATGATCGAGAGGCTGAAGGAAAATGGGTAAGACACTTGCACAAAAGATTATTTCCGCCCATCTTGTGGATGGGGATATGACACCGGGTTGTCAGGTAGCGCTGCGAATCGACCAGACGCTTACCCAGGATGCGACAGGTACGATGGCGTACTTGGAATTTGAGACTATGGGTATTCCCAGAGTAAAAACAGAACTGTCTGTTGCCTATGTGGACCATAACACCCTGCAATGCGGCTTTGAAAATGCCGATGACCACCGTTACTTACAGACGGTTGCCGCGAAATATGGCGTTCGTTTCTCCCGACCGGGCAACGGTATCTGCCATCAGGTCCATTTGGAGCGCTTTGGTATCCCCGGCAAGACCCTTATTGGCTCTGACAGCCATACCCCGACCGGCGGCGGCTTAGGTATGCTTGCTTTCGGCGCAGGCGGTCTCGATGTGGCTGTTGCTATGGGAGGTGGCGCGTATTATATTACGATGCCTAAGATGTATAAGGTCAACCTCGTTGGAAGCCTGCAGAAGAATGTGACTGCCAAGGATATCAGTCTTGAAATTCTTCGGATCCTCTCTGTGAAGGGTGGCGTAGGCGCTATCATCGAATGGGGTGGTGAGGGAATCCGAGGTCTGACCGTTCCTCAGCGGGCGACCATTACCAATATGGGCGCAGAGCTGGGTGCGACCACATCCATTTTCCCCTCTGACGAGCAGACGAAGAAGTTTTTGGAGGCCCAGGGGAGAGGGGATGCGTACATTCCTTTGGAAAGCGATCCCGATGCGGTCTATGATCTTGAGGTCACAATTGATCTAAATGAACTCAAGCCGATGATTGCCTGCCCCCACAGTCCTGACAATGTGGTGGCTGTGGAGACCCTTAGTGACATTAAGGTCGATCAGGTATGCGTGGGTTCCTGCACCAATTCTTCGTTGCAGGATATGCTGAAGGTTGCCGCGATGCTGAAAGGAAAGACCATTGCGCCCGGTGTGAACCTCTCTGTTTCTCCCGGCTCCCGGCAGGTGCTCTCTATGCTTGCCGCGTGTGGCGCCCTGAACGACATTCTTGCCAGCGGTGCAAGACTTTTGGAATGTGCCTGCGGTCCTTGTATCGGTATGGGCTTTTCTCCCAATTCCGGCGGTGTGAGCCTGCGGACCTTTAACCGCAATTTCCTCGGCAGAAGCGGTACCCGGGATGGGCAGGTCTATCTTGTCTCCCCGGAAACAGCTGTTGCATCTGCCCTTCGTGGCTATATTACCGATCCCCGTACTGTGGATGCGGAAGTATGCTATAATGTGCCTGCTCAGTTTAAGGTAGACGATTCCGGTGTGCTGATGCCGCTTCCTGAAGGCAATGATGGCGAAGTGCTCCGGGGTCCGAATATTAAAGAATTCCCCAAGAGCAAGCCTTTTGCGGACAGTCTGACAGCGGAGATCGTGCTAAAGGTCGGGGATAATATTACCACAGACCACATTATGCCAGCCGGTGCAAAGATCCTGCCATACCGTTCCAATATCCCTTACCTCTCTAATTTCTGCTTTGAGGTTTGCGATCCGGAGTTCCCGGCCCGGGCAAAAGCGGCAGGGGACGGTGTGGTAATTGGCGGCAGCAATTACGGTCAGGGCTCCTCCAGAGAACACGCGGCGCTGGTGCCGATGTATCTGGGTGTGCGGTGCGTGATTGCCAAGAGTTTCGCCCGCATCCATGTGGCAAACCTGATTAACGCAGGTATTTTGCCCCTTACATTTAAGGATCCCGAGGACTACGATTGGGTATCCCAGGGCGCAAAGCTTAGATTTGCAGACATCCGCAGCTCTATGGCCAGCGGCGAGCTGACAGTAAAGGATGAGGAAAGCGGTCGCAGCTTCACAGCGGTCTGCGACCTGACGCAGCGGCAGCAAAACATCCTGCTCGCCGGTGGACTGCTTAACTACACAAAGGATGGCGGAAGGTAAAGGAGTACAGCTATGGATATTCGTGAAGCTTTAGAGGCTTTTCGCGTTCTGCTGACAGAGCAGCAGGAGAGAGTTGCAAATATGAATACGGAAAAGACCGACTTTTCCACTAAGGAATGTGTCACCATCGGTGTAGTCGACGGTGACGGCATCGGCCCCATTATCACCAAGCAGGCTACCCGGGTGCTTAAAAAGCTGCTGGCAGATGAGATCGTAAGGGGCAGCGTGATCATTAAGGAGATCGAGGGACTGACCATCGAAAACCGTATGGCGCAGGGCAAAGCTATTCCCGATGATGTACTGGCTGAGATCAAGTCCTGCGATGTGGTACTGAAGGGACCGACAACCACACCCCACGGCGGTACGTTGGAGTCTGCCAATGTGACTATGCGCCGTGAGCTGGATCTCTATGCCAATGTGCGCCCGGTTTGCATTCCCGAGCAGGGCATCGACTGGATGTTCTTCCGCGAAAATACCGAGGGTGAGTATGTCCTTGGCAGCCGCGGCTTAGAGCTTCCCGGTATGGCCGTGGACTTTAAAGTCACCACCGATAAGGGCACACGCCGCATCGTCCGGGCAGCCTTTGAGTATGCCCGCAATAACGGCAAGACCCATATGTCCGTGGTTACCAAGGCCAACATTATGAAAAAGACCGACGGCAAATTTACCGCCATCGCCCATGAGATCGCCGCGGAATATCCTGAGATCACTGTGGAGGATTACTATATTGACATTATGACTGCAAATCTTCTCAAGGAGGGTCTGCGTGAAAAGTTCCAGGTCTTTGTAATGCCCAATCTCTACGGTGACATTATCACCGACGAAGCTGCACAGCTACAGGGCGGTGTAGGCACTGCGGGCAGCGCGAATTTGGGTGACCGCTACGCAATGTTCGAGGCTATTCATGGCTCTGCGCCCCGTATGATCGAGCGGGGTATGGGTCAGTACGCAAATCCTGACAGCATTCTCAAGGCAGCAGCTTTGCTTCTGCGGCATATCTGTCGCAGTGAGGCTGCTGAAAAGCTGGAAAATGCCATCGCAAATTGTCCGCTGACCGTCAAGTCTGACGGCTCGGCTGCTACCTGCGAGGAGTATGCTGATGCCCTGATCGCCACATTATAAGAAAACTACCGTCTATGGTGCGCCATAGACGGTAGTTTTCTGTAAAATTCATAAAAAATTTATACACACTGACTTATTTTTATGTTATGCTATGTGTGGATATTTAAGTATTGGAGTGAAATAGAATGGCATTTATTGAATTTACGGATGTGGGCAAGACCTATAAGATGGGTGAGGTTTCCATTCACGCTCTCCAGGGCGCGTCCTTTACGGTAGAAAAGGGGGAGCTGGTCGTCATTGTCGGTCCCTCCGGCGCAGGTAAGACCACGCTGCTGAACATTCTCGGTGGTATGGATACACTGACGACCGGTAAGGTTATTTTGGACGGGCGCGAGGTCTCTGCGCTGAATAAGCGGCAGCTGACGGATTACCGCCGTGCAGATGTTGGCTTCGTTTTTCAGTTCTATAATCTTGTGGGTAATCTGACTGCCCTTGAAAATGTGGAGCTTGCCAATCAGATCAGTAAGCACCCCTTGGATGCAAAGCAGGTATTGGAGAGTGTCGGACTTCTCGACCGGATGAACAATTTCCCCAGCCAGCTTTCCGGTGGTGAGCAGCAGCGCGTTGCCATTGCCCGGGCGTTGGCGAAAAACCCGAAGCTTTTGCTTTGCGATGAGCCTACCGGTGCGCTGGATTATCAGACCGGCAAGGCGATCCTCAAGCTCTTGCAGGACACCGCGAGAAATACGGGTATGACCGTTGTGATCATCACCCACAACAGTGCCCTGACCGCTATGGCAGACAGGGTCATTAAGGTCCGCAACGGTACGGTGCGCTCCGTGACACTAAACGAACATCCTCAGGATATTTCGGAGATCGAATGGTAATGAAAAAGAAGAATGTTTTGCTAAAGAGCCTGCTGCGTACCATCCGGGGCTCCTTCGGTCGATACATCGCCATTATGGCCATTATCATATTGGGCTCGTCCATATTTGTGGGTCTGCTCAGCACGAAGGCCGATATGGTGGCTACGGGGCAGAAGTTTGTGCAGACGCAGAATATGTTTGACCTGCGTCTGCTGTCTACCTATGGCTGGTCTCAGGCGGAAGTGGATAAGGTAGCAAAGATGGCAGGTGTAGAGGAAGCAGAGGGTGCTGTTTCTATGGATGTCATCGGCAGCCGCAATGCGGAAGAGCTGGATGCGGTCTACAAGGTACACACCATACCGTCCGCGATTAATAAGGTCAACCTTTTGGGCGGTAGAATGCCCCAAAGTCCGGATGAATGCTTGGTAGACGGTCACAATGCCACGGATAAGGTCCTTGGCAGCACCTTTACCATTTCCGAGGACAATGATCAGGGAACGCTGGATAGCATCCATTATCGTACCTACACGGTGGTTGGCTATGTGAGCACACCGCTTTACATGGATCTGTCTCGTGGCAGCACCAGCATTGGAAGCGGTGTGGTAAGCACCTATGTATATTTGCCTGCAGATGCCTTAAATGTGGATTACTATACAGAAATCGATGTAACGCTGATCGGCAATTATACCCCCTATACCGAGGCGTATGATCAATACCTGAAGGATATGGCGGATGAGCTGAAGGACAGCGTAACCGTCCTTGCGGGCGAACGGCTGGTGAACCTGAAAGCCGATGCAACGAAACAGTATGAGGACGGTTATGCCGAGTACGAAAAGGGTCTTGCCGAATATGAAGAAGGCAGGACGGAAGCGCTGGCAGAGCTGGATAAGGGCCTGAAGGAACTGGAAAAGGCTCAAAAGGAAATTGACGAGAACCGGAAAAAGCTGGAGGATGGACTTAAGGAACTGGAGGCCGGTCAAAAGGAGCTGAATGAACAGCGTGAAAAGCTGGATGCCGGACGTGTAGAACTGGCAACAGCCAAGAAGGAAGCCTATGCCCAGCTGGCGGATGCCTATAACCAGTTGATCGAAAACCGAAAACAGGTCGTTGACGGTCTCAATCAGCTCAACGACGGACTGAAACAGATCGAAGAAGGACTGCCGCTTTTGGATAACGGCATTACTCAGATCGAGGATGGTCTAACCCAGCTTAAGGACGGTATGGAAAAGCTGGAGCTTGGCATTACGCTGGCTGATATGAAGGTGAAAACCTTAACCACACTTCTAAATGGGGCAGGTGGCCCGGATGCCACCAATGCGGTCGCAGAGGGTCTCAAGAAGGAGTTGGCCGCAGCCCAGTCGGAGTTGGACGGTTACCTTGCGCAGAAGGACGAGCTGATCGTTACCCAGGCTGAGCTTATCAATCAGCTGGCAGAGCTTAAAAAGCAGCGTACCGAAATTGTTGACCAAAAGGCTGAACTTTTGGAGACAGAAAAGACACTGAACGAAGCAATGGCAACCATTGATGCCGGTTTTGTTGAGGTGCAGAACAATAAGGCAATGGCAGACAGCCAGTTTGCCTCTGCGGAGGCAGAAATCGAAGCCGGTCAGGTTCAGCTGGATGCTGCTCAGACTGTGATAGATGCCAATCGCACAGAGCTGGATAAGGGCATGAGCGCTCTGAATGAAGGTCAGGCAGAGCTGGATAAAGGCTGGGCAGAATATAACGAAGGCAAGGAAAAGGCAGAAGCGGAATTGGCGGATGCCAAGCAGAAGCTGGATGACGCCGCGAAGGAGCTGGCGGATGCTAAGTCGCAGATCGACGGTATGACGGATATCGAGTCCTTTATTTTGGATCGAAATACCAATGTGGGCTACTTAGCGGTAGATAATAACTCCGACATCGTTATGGGCGTATCCCGTGTGTTCCCTGCATTTTTCCTGCTGGTAGCGTCCCTTGTATGTATTACTACAATGACACGAATGGTGGCAGAGGAGCGGACGCAGATCGGTACCTTCAAGGCGCTGGGCTACAGCGAAAGCGCTATCATTGGGAAATATCTGATGTATGCCGGTTCCGCGGCTGTGCTTGGCTGCGGCTTCGGTGTGCTTTTAGGCAGTGTGCTGCTGCCGGCCATTTTATGGGATGTCTACGGAATCCTTCTGAATGTGACGCCGAAGCTTGTGCTGAAGCTGGATGTGCCGCTGTGCTCTGCTGTAGTGGTGAGCTACACGGTTGCTATGCTGGCCGTGACCTGGTTTTGCTGCCATAGAACGCTGAAGGAAGTACCGGCTGAACTGATCCGTCCCAAGGCACCTACCTCCGGTAAGAAGATATTTATGGAGTATCTGCCCTTCTGGAAGCGCATCGGATTCCTTAATAAAGTAATGCTGCGTAATATCTTCCGTTACCGACAGCGGATGCTGATGATGCTGCTCGGCATTGGCGGTTGTACTGCGCTGCTTCTGACCGGCTTTGGTCTGCGGGATTCCATTGTCAATACGGTGCCCCACCAGTACGGAGAGGTGGCCCTTTACGATATGGAGATATATTTTGGCGGCGGACAGAATGAAGAACAGCAGAAAGCATTTCGGGAGGAATTCCGTGGGGATGTGTCAGGCTTGCACTTCTTCTATCAGACCTCAGCGGAGCTGGATTCTGGTGACAGCACCGGTGAGCTGTCTATGATCATTACCGACAGCGGAATTACTGAGTTTCTGAATTTCAAGCAGGGTGAGGAGCTCCTGCCTGCTCCTTCTGTTGGTGAGGTTTATCTCACTGTTGGTATTGCCGAGCGAATGGGCATTGCGCTTGGGGATACGGTAACAGTCCGGGATTCCAATATGAAGAGCTTGCATCTGCGGGTTGGAGGCATCTTTGCCAACAGCGTTCAAAATTTTGCGGTCGTTGCACCGGAGACGATTGAGGGGCAGTGGGGATATGTTCCTACCAGCCAGATGGCTTATGCAAAGATCCGGGATTACGCGGACGGTCACGAGATTGCGGCAAGAATGTCCAAGCTGGACAGCGTGATGAATGTGACTATCACGCAGGATATGATCCACACGGTGAACAATATGCTGCAGGCACTGGATACCATCGTGGTCGTTATCGTTTTGTTCGCGGCGGCGCTGGCATTCATCGTGCTGTATAACCTGACCAATATCAACATTAACGAACGGGTCCGGGAGATCGCCACCATTAAGGTTCTGGGCTTCCGCTCCCAGGAATCGGCGGCTTATGTCTTTAAGGAAAACCTGATGCTGACCGGAATGGGAATGTTCCTTGGACTTTTTATGGGCAAGTGGCTTCTCGATTTTGTTGTCAGCCAGATCAAGGTAGATATTATCTGGTTGTTCCCAGTAATCAATTTCCCGTCCTATGTTTATGCGCTGGCGCTGACACTACTGTCTGCCCTGATTGTTGACTTCTTCCTGTACTTTAAGCTGGAAAAGATCAATATGGCTGAGGCCCTAAAATCTGTTGAATAATAACAAAAGTGTTCCCGGCAGGATCCTGCCGGGAACACTTTTATAGGCTGTTCATTACATTTTGGATACGCGCCTTGGTGCGATCGTAACCAAGAATCTGCATAACGGTGTAAAGATCGGGAGAATTGGTCTTTCCGGTAACTGCCTGACGGATGAAGTTGGAAACATCCGCAACGCTGCCGGGGAAGGCATCGGGATCTGCCTTATATGCCTTCATATCAGTCGTGAAGCCGATCTCAACAGTGATCTCCTTGACCTTGTCGAACCAAACAGCGGAATCATCTGCAATGTCGAACTTCTCAAGGAACTTACGAAGCACTGTAGCTACTGTTTCGCTGCTGAACTTATCATCGAAGGTAGGCGCGACAAGATACTGATCGTAGAAGAAGCCCATATAATCCTTGGCATCCTTCCAGACAGCCAGATCCTTTCTCGGCTTCTTGCCGCCTCTGCCAATGGCGAGGATGGCGGTGGTGTATGCCGGGTCTCTTTCGAGTTCTGCCGCAAATTCGGGATCGAATTCCTTTGCCCAACTTAGAAGCTCTGTGTAGACCTGCTGGGCGTCCATCCGGGCGATCTCGTTCTTGGAGACATCGGTGAGCTTTGCGTAATCGAAGAGGTTGCCGGCGGGATTGAGCTTCTTGGGAGAGAACTTAAAGTCCGTAGCCGGGGCGGTGGGGTTGGCTCTGCGCCAGTCCTCGTAGTTGGAGTTTAAGAGCGTCATAATATACTCATAAACCGCAGATACGGGGAAACCCTCTGCCTTATAGAAGGTCAGCGCCAGCTCGGGATCCTTGCGCTTAGAGAGCTTCCGTTTAGAGGTGCCGTCCATCTTCATCAGCGGTCCAATATGGACATACTTGGGAAGCTTAAAGCCCAATGCCTTAAACAGCTGGATGTGGAAGGGGAGGGTGGGCAGCCACTCATCACCGCGGACAACATGGGTGGTGCGCATCAGGTGGTCATCTACCGCATGGGCAAAGTGATAGGTGGGAATGCCGTCGGATTTTAAGAGCACATGGTCCACATCGTTTTCGGTGATGGTCAGGTCGCCCTTTACAAGGTCGCTAAACTTAAACTGATTTGCGATATTGCCGGTGCTGCGGAAACGAAGAACCCAAGGCTTATTTGCGGAAAGCGCCTGCTGGATATCCTCCATAGGGCGGTCGCGCCACATAGCATACTTGCCGTAGTAACCGGTTGTCTCCTTGGCGGCTTCCTGCTTTTCCCGCATTGCGGCGAGCTCTTCCTCGGTGCAGAAGCAGGGATAAGCCATACCCTGAGAGACCAGCTGCTTTGCGTAAACATGGTAAATATCGGCGCGCTGACGCTGGCGGTAGGGACCGTAAAGGCCGTTGTCTCCGTCGATGGTAGCGCCCTCGTCAAACTGGATGCCATAGTGCTTTAGCGTCTCAATGAGGACCTTGACAGCACCGGGCACCTCACGCTTGGCATCGGTGTCTTCTACACGAAGGAAGAGAACACCACCGCTCTGGTGTGCCATCCGCTCGGAGGTCAGACCCTGCACCAGATTGCCCAAATGGACGAAGCCGGTGGGGGAAGGTGCCATACGGGTGATAACTGCGCCCTCAGGCACATTCCGAAGGGGGAATCTCTCCTCTAACTGCGCAGGTGTATCGGTAACATTGGGAAACAAAAGCTCCGCAAGTGCTTGATGATCCATAAATCAAATCTCCTCTGTAAAATTTCCTTAATACTATACCAAATTGTGGGCGTAATGTCAATTTGTCGTTGCGTTTTTATGGAGAATGTGATAGAATACATACAATTATCTGAAACGAGGCGATTACTATGGAAGAAATCGTACAAAAGAAAAGAATGCTGTCGGGCATCAAGCCCTCCGGTGACCTGACCTTGGGCTCTTATTTGGGTGCTGTGAAGAACTGGGCTGAGCGTGCAGACCAGTATGAGTGCTTCTACTTTATGGCAGACTTACACGCCATTACCGTCCGCCAAAATCCTGCAGATCTGCGCCGCCGTACTCTGGAGCAGCTTGCCCAGTATATTGCCTGCGGTCTGGATCCCGAGAAAAACACCCTCTTTATTCAGAGCCATGTGCACCAGCACGCGGAATTGGGTTGGGTGCTGGACTGCTATTCTATGTTCGGTGAGCTGAGCCGTATGACCCAGTTTAAGGACAAGTCTGCCAAAAATGCGGATAACATCAACGCCGGTCTCTTTACTTATCCCAGCCTGATGGCAGGTGATATTTTGCTCTATCAGCCCGACCTTGTGCCGGTTGGCGAGGATCAGAAGCAGCATGTGGAGCTGACCCATGTGATCGCCAGGCGGTTTAACAGCATCTACGGCGATGTGTTTAAGATTCCCGAGCCCTTTGTGCCCAAGGTTGGCGCAAGAATTATGAGCCTGACCAACCCCTTGGCAAAAATGTCCAAGTCCGAAAATGAGGATACTGGCCGGGTACTGCTGATGGACGATCCTACGGTTATTATGAAGCAGTTTAAGCGGGCGATCACCGACTCCGATACGGAAAACTGCGTCCGTTACGATAAGGAGAATAAGCCCGGCGTTGCCAACTTAATGACCATTTACTCCGCGGTTACAGGTAAGACTTACGAGGAGATCGAAAACGAGTTTGTTGGCTGCGGCTACGGCAAGTTTAAGCCGGTAGTTGGCGAAGCGGTGGTGGAGCATCTGCGTCCTATCCGGGAAGAATCGGCGCGTCTTATGAAGGATAAGGCGTACCTCGAGGGCGTTTACCGCGCCGGTGCGGAAAAGGCCTCCTATGTGGCAGAAAAGACCCTCCGTAAGGTCTACAAAAAAGTGGGCTTTGTGGCAAAGTGAAAAATTGCCGGGTACGAGCGTATCCGGCATATTTATTTTATTCTGGGGAGCGTTTCGAATATTTCCCGGGTAATGGCTTTGTACTCCGTAATGTCGGTGCATTTTCGCAGCCTTTTCCCCAACTTTTCGCTGCCTGCAAAGGTAGGAAGCAGATAAAACCAGTTTTCCTTCAGCCGGAACATGGCGTTTCTCTCGCTGTCAAAGGCGGTCACATATTCACGCAGTAGCTCGTCTTGGAAATCTTGGAGCGTTTCTCTCTTTGTGCCACCGCTGAGCATTCCCGGGTCTGCAATAAGGCCGCGACCCAGCATAACGGTGTTGCAAGCGGGAAATTGTGCGGAGAAGTGGGCAATATCCTGCAGGGAAAAGAGATCACCGTTGTAGCAGACCGGCACCCTGCTGTTTTCCAAGCAGTAGCGAAATGCCTCCATATCCGGTTTTCCCTTATAAAACTGACTGCGGACACGGCTGTGGAGGGTCAGCTCGTAGATCGGGTAGCGGTTGAAAATCTCCAAAAGGGAGGGAAATTCCTCCGGGCTTTCTACACCCAACCGTGTTTTTATAGAAATCGGCAGGGGAGTGGCAGAGAAAATCTCCTCTAAAAAACGGTCGAGCGTATCCGTGTCCCGGAGCATACCGGCGCCCTTACCCTTGGCAAATACCGTGCCTGAGGGACAGCCTAAGTTCAGGTTGATCTCCCCATAACCCAAATCCCGACAGACACCGGCAAACCAAAGAAAATCCTCGGCATTTTTGGTGAGTATCTGCGGAATGACGATGCCGTTGAAGCTGTCAGCGGGTGGCAGTTCCCTTGCTTCCTTCGATGTCAGCGCCCGATGGACGGTAGGGGAGAAAAATGGTGTGAAATACTTATCCACACCGGGAAAATATTTCCGGTGCAGTTTTCTATAAATACTGTCTGTAAGACCCTCTAAAGGGGCGAAATAAATCTTCATAAGTACTTCCTGAAATTGCCGGGTGTGTGTACACCCGGCAAAAGTATTTAGATCTCCATAATGACGGGAAGGATCATCGGATTGCGCTTTGTTGTCTTATACAGATAGCCGCTGAGGTCATTCTTAATGGCAGATTTGACCGTTGCCCAATCGCGGCTCCTGCGTCTGCCGCAGCGCTCGATGGCTTCGAGGGCTACCTCTCGGAGATCCTCAATAAGCTGTTCGGATTCCTTCACATAGATAAAGCCACGGGTGATGATGTCCGGACCGGAGATGATGCCGCCGTCCTGACTGCTCAGGTTGACGCACACCACGATCATACCGTCCTGGGCAAGGTGCTTTCTGTCCCGGAGTACAACGCTGCCCACATCGCCCACACCGGTGCCGTCTACCAGAACCATACCAGCTTGTACTGCACCGTTTACCTTGCAGCTGCGACCTGACAGCTCGATCACATCGCCAAGCTCCGCAATGGTTACATTCTTTTCCTTCATACCCATCTGTACGGCAAGTCTTCCGTGGAGTTGGAGATGGCGCTGCTCACCGTGGACGGGGATAAAGAATTTAGGCTTTATCAGCGCGTGCAGGATCTTTAGCTCCTCCTGACAGGCGTGTCCGGAGACATGGAGTCCCTCGCTCTTTTCGTAGACAACATCTGCACCCTTGCGGTAGAGCTCGTTAATGATGCGGGAGACCGCCTTTTCATTGCCGGGGATGGCAGAGGCGGAAATAATGATCCGGTCACCGCTCATAATGTCCACCTGCTTATGGGTGGAAAATGCCATCCGGTAAAGGGCAGACATATTTTCGCCCTGTGAGCCGGTGGAGACGATGACCACCTTGTTTTTCGGCAGGCTCTTGATGGCGCCGATGTCAACAATAGTACCGGCAGGCACCTTGATATAGCCAAGCTCCTGGGCGACCTTGATCATATTTTCCATACTGCGACCGGTGACGGCAACCTTTCTGCCGTAGCGGGTGGCAGTTTCCAGTACCGCCTGAATGCGGTGCATATTAGAGGCAAAGGTGGTGACCACGATCCGCTGATCGCAGTTCTTAAACTGCCGGTCAAGACCTTCCGCAACGATATTTTCGCTGGGTGTGTAGCCTTGGCGCTCCACATTGGTGGAGTCTGCCAAAAGAGCGAGAACGCCTTGATTGCCTAACTCACCCAGTCTTGCAAGGTCGATCATACCGTCCTTGGCGGTGGGGTCGATCTTAAAGTCACCGGTCATAATGACCGTGCCCACAGGTGTGTGGATGGCGAAGCAGACCGCGTCGGCAATGGAGTGATTTACATGGATAAACTCCACGGTAAAGCAGCCGGCCTTTACCACATCGCCGGGCTTGTGGGTGATAAGCTTTACCTTGTCGGCAATGCGGTGCTCCTCCAATTTGAGCTTAATAAGACCGTTTGTCATGGCGGTGCCGTGGATGGGGCAGTTTACCTGCTGCATACAGTAGGGGATGGAGCCGATGTGATCCTCGTGACCGTGGGTAATAAACATACCCCTAAGCTTCTTTGCGTTCTGTACGAGATAGGTAAAGTCCGGGATCACCAGATCCACACCGTACATTTCCTCGTCCGGGAAACCCACACCACAGTCTATGGCGATCATATCCTTGCCATATTCCAGCACGGTGATATTTTTGCCGATCTCATCCAGACCGCCTAAGGGAATAATCTTCAGTTTTTCAGCCAATTTTCATCATTTCTCCTTTCAAATGGCAATAGAAAGCAGGCAGCCAATGGTGCCGGCATCGGGCCCTGAATCGCCTTGCCGGTAGTAAATTGCCTGCAATTTATGTTCACTTTCGAGGTGCCGGAACTAACGGTCCGAAACCTTGACCAACTTATTATAACACAAATATATAGGATTGTACACATAAAATTTTAGCCGAAGTTCGACAAGGTGTATATTTCCGCAAAAAAGTGAGAAAAGCGGTTGCGCGATCGCAAATAATTTGATATAATAATCTAATGAAGCATAAACTGGTTTTCTGTATCCATTTTTAAGGAGGCGGTAGCGTTGAATAAGAAACTCAAGCGGCATCTTCGGCAAAATACCGGCTATCTCTATATTATTCTTCTTGTGTTTACCATCGCAGCAGCGGTGATGGGCAACTATATTCTTGCTCTCAGTGAGGGCGGTATTACGCTGATTTTGTTTATCACATATCTGATTGCAAGAAATCAGCGCCGTAAGGATCTGCAGCTGTATTTACAGACCGTGACGGACAGTATGAATACCATTGAGGGCGCCTCTTCCCCCTTGCCGCTGGTAGTCATTCGGCTGGAGGATTCCGGCATCGTTTATGCCAATAAGGAGTTCACCGAGATCAGCGGCTACAAGGACGGCTTCCGACAGCATATTTTGCAGGAGTTGCTTCCGGAATTTCCCACAGACTGGCTTAGCGCCGGTAAATCCGAGTATGCCTACGATGTGAATTTAGGCAAACGCCGTTACCGTGTGTATGGCACAGCCATCATTGCGGATGACAGCCGAAATACCAGACTTGGTTTTTTGTATTTCGTGGACCTGACAGAGCTGTATCAGGTCCGGGATGAATATATCCGCACCCGTCCGGTGGTGTCTATTATCCTTGTTGATAATTATGAGGAGCTGACCAAAAACCTGACGGAAAGCGCCATCTCCCTTTTGAATGCGGATATTCACAACGCCATTACCAAATGGGCAGACGGCTACCATGGACTCCTTCGCCGCTTGGAAAAGAACCGCTACCTTCTGATCTTTGAAAAACGCTATCTGCAAAGTGCCATTGACGGAAAGTTCTCCATTTTGGAGGAGGTCCACGGCATTACCAGTCCTGCAGGTCTTCCTGCCTCCATTTCCTTCGGCCTTGGTGTGGATGGTGCTAACTTTGCAGAATGCTATGATTTTGCCTCTCTTTCCATTGAAATGGCCTTGAGCCGGGGCGGTGATCAGGCTGTCATCAAGAATAGGCTGAACTTTGACTTCTTCGGCGGGCGCAGCAAGGAAAATGAGCCTCACAGCCGTGTCCGCTCCCGCATCAATGCCAATTCTCTTATGGAGCTGATCGGACAGAGTAACCGCGTCTTTGTTATGGGACACAAAAATGCGGATATGGACTCCCTGGGTGCTGCATTGGGCGTTTGCGCCATGTGTCGTAAGAAAGGAAAGCCCTATCACATTGTTATGGATACGGTCAATCATGCAGTCGGTAGATTCTTGGATGAGATCCGCTCTGCACCGGAATATAAGGATGCCTTTATCGCCGGGGAGGACGCCCTTTTGCTGTGTGATAACCGTAGTATGCTGGTGGTTGTGGACACGAATCGCCCCGATCAGGTGGAGTTTATGCCTCTGTTGGATGCGGCTACCAAGGTTTGCCTGATTGACCATCACCGACGTGCTGCGGACTATATCCGGGATGTTGTGGTACCTCATCACGAGGTGGGGGCCTCCTCTGCTTGTGAGCTGACGACGGAACTGATTGAATATGTGCTGGAGAAGAAGGATATTCTTCCCATCGAAGCAAAGGCCTTGCTTGCCGGTATCTTCCTGGATACCAAGAGCTTCAATGTCCGTACCGGTGAGCGCACCTTTGAAGCTGCGGCTTACCTGAAGCAGATCGGTGCAGATACCACGGAGGTCAAGCAGCTTATGCAGAACGACTTCCAGGAGACAATGGCAAAATACAGTATCATCAAGAGTGCCAAGCTTTATCGCAGCGAGATCGCAATTGCTGCCCTTTCGGGCTGCACCACCCGGGCACTGGCTGCCCAAAGTGCGGATGAGCTTCTGAATATCTCCGGTATCACAGCATCCTTCGTTCTCTATCAGGATGAGGCCCAGGTAATCATATCTGCCCGCTCTATGGGTAATATCAACGTGCAGATGATTCTGGAGCCGCTTGGCGGCGGCGGTAATGGCGCAACGGCCGGTGCTCAGATCAAGGACAGCACGGTGGAGCAGGTAAAGGAGGCGCTTTGCGCATCCATTGATGGATATTTCGATGATAAAAAAGAATCGTAAGGAGTATGATCTATGAAAGTAATTTTATTGCAGGATGTGAAGGGCAAGGGCAAGAAGGGGCAGATGCTGGAGGTTTCTGACGGCTACGCCAGAAACTATATGCTGCCTAAGAAGCTTGCCATTGAGGCAACTGCCGATGCAATGAACACCAAGAAGATGAACGATAAGGCCGCAGCAGAAAAAGAGGCCAAGGAGCGTGCTGCTGCTCTGGATACCTCCCGGAAGCTGCGGGAGCTGACCGTTGTCGTAAAGGCAAAGGGCGGCGGTGCAGGCAGACTCTTTGGTTCTGTGACCACCCAGGAAATTGCCGATGCCCTGAAGGCATCTGCCGGCATTACACTTGATAAGCGCAAGATCGTTCTTGCCGATCCCATTAAGAGCGTCGGTACCTATACTGTCCAGTGTAAGCTGGGCTATGAGATCACCGCACCTCTGACTGTTAAGATCGAGGAAATTTAATTTCCTGGCGCATATCAATGAATAAAATGAAGTCTGAGCAAATCAAACGCCCTCTTAGGCGGATTCGGATTATGTTGCTCAGGCTGGAAAGGAGAGGCCCTCGTGGATACAGAATTGACTTCCCGACAGATGCCCCATTCTCTGGAAGCGGAGCAGGCTGTACTGGGCAGCGTGCTGATCGACAGCAGCTGCGTGCCGGGTATCATCGGCATCGTAAAGCCCGAGGATTTCTATATGCAGCAAAACCGGGAGATATTTGAGACGGTTTATACTATGTTCAACTTCTCCCAGACCATTGACCCGGTCACGGTGCTCGATAAGATGCGTGAGCTGGGCTACTATAACGACAGCTCCCGTGCCTACATCATCCAGCTTATGGAGATCACCCCTACCGCCCACAACGCTGAGCGCTATGCCCGGATTGTTCGGGAGAAGGCGATGCTTCGCAATTTGGGCACTGCCGCCGGCAATATTTCGGAGATGGTCTACTCGCAGGTTGGTGCAGCGGACGAGATCTTAGAAAGTGCGGAAAAGCAGATCTACTCTGTGCGTAAGGGACAAAGCTCCGATTCCATGGAGCATATTGGTGTGACGCTGCACCGGGTCTTTGATAACCTGACAGAGCTGAGCCAGTCCGACTCTGCAATTCCCGGTCTTTCCACCGGTATGCGTGACTTGGACAGAAAGCTCAACGGTCTTAATAAGTCTGACCTTGTGCTGCTGGCTGCAAGACCTGCTATGGGCAAGACAGCCTTTGCGCTGAATGTTTGCCTGAATGTGGCGAAGAAGTATAATAAAACCGTTGCGTTCTTTTCTCTTGAAATGAACAGAGAACAGCTGGCGATGCGTCTGCTTTCCATTGAGAGCTTTGTGGACGGTCAAAAAATGGCAACCGGCAAGCTTTCTGATGACGAGTGGACGAAGCTGACCATGGCGGCATCTGCGCTCAGCCAGACGGACATCCGTGTGGATGACAATCCTTCTCTTACCGTTGCGGATATGAATGCAAAATGCCGGAGGCTGGATAATCTCGGCCTTGTGATCGTGGACTATTTGCAGCTGATGAATGGCTCCGGTAACGGCAAAAGCGGTGACAGCCGTGTCAATGTGGTCAGTGATATTTCCCGTTCCATGAAGATCATGGCAAAGGAGCTGAATGTACCGGTCCTTTGTCTCAGTCAGCTGTCCCGTGGTCCCGAGGGCCGTCAGGACAAGCGTCCGCTGCTGTCTGATCTGCGTGAATCCGGCGCTATTGAGCAGGATGCGGACGAGGTTATGTTCCTGTATAGAGACGAGTACTACAACGAGAATTCCGAGGATAAGGGCATAGCGGAGTGTATCGTGGCGAAAAACCGTCACGGTGAGCCGGGTACGGTAAAGCTTCAATGGGTGCCCCAGTACCAGACCTTTGCCGATCGGGAGTGGAAGCGTGCTGAATAAGATTCTTGCTTTCATCCGGGAGTATTCCCTGATTTCCTCTGGTGACCGGGTGATCTGCGCGGTCTCCGGCGGCGCGGATTCTATGGCGCTGCTTTGGTGCATGTATATGCTCCGGGAAAAATTGGGTATTATTTTACAATGCGCCCACTTTAATCACCAGCTGCGTGGCGAAGAGTCCGAACGGGATGCAGCATTTGTGCGGCAGTTCTGTGAGGATTATCACATTCCGTTTCACTACGCTACTGCAAAAGTAGTTGCGGGGGAGAAGGGCCTTGAAGCAGCTGCCCGGGAGGCAAGATATGCCTATTTACGATCTCTTCCCGGCACTGTGGCAACGGCCCATACTGCCGACGACAACGCGGAAACGGTGCTGATGCATATGCTCCGGGGAACAGGACTGAAAGGACTTGGTGGCATTGCACCGAAAACCGGAAATGTAGTTCGCCCGATGCTGTCTGTTACCCGTGATGAGGTCATTGCTTTCTTAGAGGAGTATAGCATTCCCTTTGTGGAAGACAGCACAAATCATACGGATGATTTCCTTCGTAACCGCCTGCGGCACCATATTATGCCGCTGCTGAGATCGGAGAATCCTAAATTTGCTCACAACGCCTCCCAAATGGCATTGCGGCTTCGGGAGGATGAAGATTTTTTGCGGTCGGCCACACCGAAAACCGCTCAGGTTTCCGAGCTGATTTCTATGCACCCTGCGATCCGAGCCAGAGCCATTGCAGTATTTTTGGAAGAAGGCGGGATCAAAGAGCCGTCTTCTCAGCAGATAGATGCGGTAGAAGTGATTTTAAAATCACAGAAGCCTTCTGCAACGGTTTGTTTTCCAAACGGTGTCACGGTCTGTAGGAATTATGACCGACTTGAACTCGGTGCTGGCGTTGCTGCACCTGAACAGACAGTGCTTTCTGTACCCGGTAGTTTGACCTTTGGGGCTTGGCGGATCACCGCTAAGTGGGCAGGGGAAGCGTGTAATACAAAGTACCGGTTTACTGTTTGTCCGGTAGGGGAGTTGGTTGTGCGCAGCCGCCAAGCGGGAGATAAGATCACCTTTGCTTTTGGTACGAAAACCCTCAAAAAGCTGTTCATTGACGATAAAATCCCCGCAAATTTGCGCTGTACCATTCCGGTAATTACGGATGATACGGGACTTCTTGGTGTATGCGGCTATGGCGCGGATATGGGAAGAGAAAATACCGGTGCGCTGGTTGAAATCTCAATCGAGCCACTTTGACAGATAACATAATGGAGGTAATTGCTATGCATAATCAAATTGACCACATCCTTTTGACTGAGGAGCAGATATCCGCTCGTGTGAGGGAATTGGCTTCTCAGCTGAGCCGGGATTACGACGGCAAGAACCCTATTTTTGTGGGCGTTCTTAAGGGTGTGGTGATGTTCTTCTCAGACATCGTTCGCAATTTTACTGCCCCCTGTCAAATCGATTTTTTGAGCATTTCTTCCTATGAGGGCTGCAATTCTACCGGGAATGTTAAGATGCTTCAGGGACTTTCTCAGGACATAACCGGTCGGCATATCGTTATATTGGAGGACATATTTGATACCGGAAGATCCCTGAGCTTTACCTACGATTACCTCAAATCCCTCGGCGCAGCTTCTGTGGAGGTCTGCACCTTCTTAGATAAGCCGGAGCGTCGGATGCCCGGTGTTACTTTGAAACCCAAATATGTTGGCTATACCATCCCCAACGAATTTGTTGTGGGCTACGGTCTTGACTATAACGAATACTTTCGCAACCTGCCCTATATCGGTGTGCTGAAGCCGGAAGTCTATCAGAATTAAGGTGATAAATTTGAAAAAACGCAAAACAATCGTACTGGTGGTTTATATTGCCATCCTCGTCCTTGCTTTTTCTTGGATGATGGGTTTGTTTTCGCTTGGCGGTCCGTCACTGACCTACTCGGAGATCGTGACCTTGTTCCAAAATAAACAGGTCCAAAGCTTCAAAGTGGTCGGCGAGAGAATTGAGCTGAAGCTGCACCAGCCCTATAACGGTGAGACGAAATTTACCTGCTCCCTTGCAAACCCGGAGCGCTTTCGGGAGGAGCTGTGGGATACCATCCTGATCCAGCAGGCGGACGGGACTCTGATCTCCTATAATTTCTTGCCCGGAGATAAGTTAGAGCCCTTCGATTTTGTCCTGCCCATTATTATTGCAGGTCTGGTGCTGATCCTTGTTTGGGGATTTTTTGCCAGCCGTGCGAATGGACAGAATCAGATGAATAACTTCGGTAAAGCCCGGTTTGGTCTTCATAAGAATGTGAAGGTAACCTTCCAGGATGTTGCCGGTGCTGATGAGGAAAAGCAGGAGCTACAGGAAGTGGTTGACTTCCTGAAGGACCCTGAAAAGTACCGCAAGATGGGTGCAAAGATCCCCCACGGTATTTTGCTCTCCGGCAGTCCCGGTACCGGTAAGACTCTCCTTGCCCGTGCTGTAGCAGGCGAGGCAGATGTGCCCTTCTTTACGGTTTCCGGCTCCGATTTTGTGGAGATGTTCGTTGGTGTTGGCGCAAGCCGTGTCCGTGACCTTTTTGATCAGGCAAAGAAGACTGCCCCTTCTATTATATTTATTGATGAGATCGATGCGGTAGGCCGTAAGCGTGGCTCCGGTCTCGGCGGCGGTCATGATGAGCGTGAGCAGACCCTGAACCAGATCCTTGTGGAAATGGATGGCTTTACGAAGAACGAGGGTGTTATTGTTCTTGCTGCTACGAACCGTCCGGACATTCTGGACCCGGCGCTGCTGCGTCCCGGTCGTTTTGACCGGCAGATCTATGTGCCAAGTCCCGATGTAAAGGGCAGAGAAGCCATCCTTAGGATCCATTCCAAGAATAAGAAGCTGGATGCCGGTGTAAACCTCAATACCGTTGCGCTGGCGACCTCCGGCTTTACCGGTGCAGATCTGTCCAATTTGATGAATGAGGCAGCAATTTTGGCTGCCCGGGAAAACCGCCCGGTGATCACCATGGCGGATATGAATGAGGCAATGATGAAGATCATGGCAGGTCCCGAGAAGCGCAGCCGTGTGCGCCTCAAGAAGGATCTGCGGATCACCGCCTATCACGAGGCCGGTCACGCGGTGGCAATGTACCATCTTCCCACCCACGACCCGGTTCATCAGATCACCATCATTCCCCGGGGCAATTCCCTGGGCGCTACCTGGTATCTGCCCAAGGAGGATAGCAGCCACCTGACCCGCAACGAGATGTACGAGAAGATCGTCGGTCTCCTGGGTGGTCGTGTTGCCGAGGAGCTGTTCCTTGGGGACATTACCACCGGCGCCTCCAGCGATATTGATCGCGCATCTGAGCTTGCCCGGGATATGGTAGGACGCTACGGTATGTGTGAAAAGATCGGTACGATCTCCTATACCGGCGGTGATGAGCTGTTTATCGGTCGTGACTTTGAAAAGACAAAGAGCTACTCCGAGAAGGTTGCCGGTACTATCGACGATGAGGTCAAGGTGCTGATCGACAAGGCATACGACCATTGCCGCACCATCCTGACAGAAAATAAGGATAAGCTGGAAGCGGTGGTTGCATATCTTATGGAAAATGAGACGATGACCGGAAACCAGTTCTGTGACTGCATGGAAGGAAAGCCCATCGGCGAGGCGGAGGAAAACCCGCTGTTTACCAATATAGAAAAGTCTGTCGAATAAGTACAATTGCTGCACCGGCGACGGTGCGGCAATTTGTTTGCTTAAAGAAAACCACCAGCACACACGGCTGGTGGTTCCAAAAAGCTTTAGCTATGCCCAGTCCCGCCGCAGCGAAAAGCCTCCCCTGTGTAAGGGGAGGTGGGCAAAATCTTTGATTTTGCTCGGAGGGGTTGTACTCATAGCGACAATCCCTCAGTCAGCCTGTTCGGCTGACAGCTCCCTTTACACAAGGGAGCCTTCGGTGCGCATATAACCGCATTTGCGGTGGTAGGGCAGAACACGCAAGCGAAAGAAAATTCGATGAGCCTATAGGCTCAGCTAGTAATAGGCCCTAAGGGGGCCTGTGCATACCACCGGCACGGCCGGTGGTTATGATTATTTTATGAAAATTCTTGCATTTTTATTATTTTGTGCTATATTAATCCTATCAACTTACGAAAGAAGATGAAGGAATGAAACGGTATATATCCATTTTGTTGGTTATCAGTATGCTTTTATCCTTTGCCGCTTGCGGTGAAAAAGAGAAAAAATATACGGTAACCTTCGAAACAAACGGTGGAAACACCATTCCTGCTGTGACTGTGTTGGAGGGTCAGCCGGTCAGCGAGCCTTCCCAGCCCACAAAGGATGGAATGTTCTTTGCCGGATGGTATCGGGATGCGGAGCTGTCGAAGGTCTACGATTTCTCTGCCCCTGTGACAGCGGATCTCACGCTTTACGCAAAGTGGACGAAATATGAGGGCTCTGTATCTGCGGACAGCGCTCCGGTGGATACTTATCTCATTTCCCATTTGACGGTCGAGGGCGATACCGTATCCGCTGCTGTCAGCGCGCCTGCCGGCTGTAAGCTCCTTGTGCGCTTTATCGACGAGGAGATCTATTTCAGCGACAGCTACCCGGAAAATAAAGCATATCTTGCAAATGGTGATGTGCAGGCTGCCTGCGCAGTCGCTTCCGGCACGGATATGGAGACGGTGAGCGCAAAGCTTAGTGGTGCGCTGCCCCAGTACTATGTTGCGGAGGCGGTGCTGACAGATGACAGCGGTGCGGAGCTGTGCAGTCCCTTCTCTGCCATCGACCATACTGCCCGCTATGCCGCCTTTAACAGCACCACGATCCATGATTTTGCCCCGGAGGATACGGTGCTGCAGTTTACCGACTCGGAGACGGACAATTTCGGTGTTCTCTCCGGGGATGTGATCACCCTGAATGCAGAGAGCTTCGTATTTGATGAAGGCCGCGGCATTTACGAGGTCACCGGTGCGTCCCAGACCGTAAAAGCAGGGGACAAGGTGCTGCTCAGCGACGGAGAGAATTTCGCGCTCATCGCGGTCGCTGCCGTTTCCAAGGGGAGCACCTTGACCATCACTGCGGCCGAGGACGATGTATCCCTGGAGGATTTCTATCAGTTCCTGAAGGTGGATCAGGATATCGTCTCCTCTGCGCAGGAGGACGAAGATGTCAGCCTCAGCAGCGGTCCTGAAGTGCTGCGCGGACAGATCCGTAAAGCAAAAAAGGATGTATCTGCGAATAAGATCATAAAGCTGAAGCTGGATAAGATCGATATTGACTTTTTGTCCTACAGCGTAGACGGCAAGGTCTCCGGTGACATCAGCGTAAAGCTGCTGCTGCAACGGGACGAGAAGCGGTTTGGTAAAAATTATTTCCGCTGTGAGTTCTCATATACAGCCGATATGGACGCGAAGCTCACGGTCGAGGACAAGCCCAATGCCGAAAATGCGTGGGAAGAAACCGAGCTGTCGCTGGGCAAGGTGGCGATCCCCTTCGGTATGATGGGTCTCAACGCTTTTGCGGAGATCCGTGCCCGGGTCGCCGTGCGGACAGAGGGCGGTATGGAGCTGCAGGGCGGCTTTAAGACCACCCAAGGCTTCCGTTACAGCAGTAAGGATACTTATCAGGTGATCGATCAGAAGCGGTCGTACTGGACCATGTCCTGCGAGGGCTACGGAGAAGTGGAATTCGGACCGATGCCGGTGGTGGGTGTGGAATTCTTAGGCGGCGTCCTTTCCTGCGAGCTGGATTCCTTTATCGGTGTTCGTGCCGAGGGCGTCGTCACGGAGCCGGAGCATACGGGCGATACGATCCACGCCTGCAACCGCTGCGCAGAGGGTACGCTCTATAGCGTCTGCTTTACCGACGCGGTTATGGAGTATGACATTTCCAAGTCCCTTTCCGGCAGACCTATTGACGAAAACATCGTCTACAGCCATGAATACTTATGCGATTTCTTCGTTTCACTGAATAATGAGGCAAACAGTATGTTCGGCGGTAAGATAACCTTCGGCACGGGCTTATGCCCCAACTGGATCACAAACACCGTCGCCACTGAGCCTGCGCCTACGGAGCAACCTACAGAACTTCCCACGGAGCTTCCTACGACACCGCCGACTGCGCCTCCTGCAACAGAGCCGTCTGAGAATTACTCTGAGGGATTGGAATTTACACTAAACAGAAATCAGACGGGTTATGTGGTAACGGGAATCGGAAGCTGTTCAGATACGGAGATCATCATCCCACCTGAAAACCAAGGATTGCCGGTAACCAGTATTAGTGCCTATGCGTTCAGAAACTGCTACCGCCTTACCCGTATTACCATCCCGAACGGCGTGACCATCATTGGTTTGTATGCGTTCGAAGACTGCACCAGCCTTACCGGAATCACCATCCCGGACAGTGTGACCAGTATTCATGTTGCGGCGTTCTATGGCTGCACCAGCCTTACGGACATCACCATCCCGAGCAGCGTGACCAGTATTGGTGGTGGTGCGTTCATTGGCTGTAGCAGCCTTACCGGTGTCACCATCCCGAGCAGCGTGACCAGTATCGGTGATAGTGCGTTCAGGAGCTGCACCAGCCTTACCGGTATCACCATCCCGAGCAGCGTGACCAGTATCGGTGATAGTGCGTTTTTGGGCTGCACCAGCCTTACCGGTATCACCATCCCGAGCAGCGTGACAAGTATTGGGGAGTATGCGTTCTATGGCTGCGACCGCCTTACCGGTATCACCATTCCGGTCAGCGTGACCAGCATTGGTGCCGGTGCGTTTGAAAGCTGCACCAGCCTTACCGGTATCACCATCCCGAACAGCGTGACCAGTATCGGTGGTAGTGCGTTCAGGAGCTGCACCAGCCTTACCGGTGTCACCATCCCGAACAGCGTGACCAGTATCGGTGATAGTGCGTTTGAAGGCTGCACCAGCCTTACCGGTATCACCATCCCGAACAGCGTGACCAGTATCGGTGATAGTGCGTTTGAAGGCTGCACCAGCCTTACCGGTATCACCATCCCAAGCAGCGTGACCAGTATTGGTAATTATGCGTTCCAAAGTTGCTCCAGCCTTACCGGTATCACCATCCCAAGCAGCGTGACCAGTATTGGTAAGTATGCGTTCCAAAGTTGCTCCAGCCTTACCGGAATCACCATCCCGAGCAGCGTGACCAGTATCGGTGATAGTGCGTTCAGGAGCTGCACCAGCCTTGGAGGGATTTGGGTTGAGACGAGTAATCTGGTGTACAGCAGTGATAAATTTGGTGTGCTCTTTAATAAGAGCAAGACCGAGCTAATTGTAGCACCCGATGCAATCAGCGGAGCTTATTCCATCCCGAGCAGCGTGACCAGTATTGGTAATTATGCGTTCAGAAACTGTACCAGCCTTACCGGTGTCACCATCCCGAGCAGCGTGACCAGTATCGGTGATAGTGCGTTCAGGAGCTGCACCAGCCTTACCGGTATCACCATCCCGAGCAGCGTGACCAGTATCGGTGATAGTGCGTTTTTGGGCTGTACCAGCCTTACCGGTGTCACCATCCCGAGCAGCGTGACCAGTATCGGTGATAGTGCGTTCTATAACTGCAGCAGCCTTACCGGCATCACCATCCCGAACAGCGTGACCAGTATTGGTGACTATGCGTTCGAATACTGCACCAGCCTTACCGGTATCACCATTCCTAACAGTGTGACCAGTATTGGTGGTGAGGCGTTCAATGGCTGTACCAGCCTTACCAGTATCACAATCCCGAACAGCGTGACCAGCATTAGTTCTAGGGTTTTCGAAAGCTGCACCAGCCTTACCGGCATCACCATCCCGAGCAGCGTGACCAGTATCGGTTATAGTGCGTTTGAAGGCTGCACCAGCCTTACCGGTATCACCATCCCGAACAGCGTGACCAGTATCGGTGATAGAGCGTTTGAAGGCTGCACCAGCCTTACCGGTGTCACCATCCCGAACAGCGTGACCAGCATTGGTCGTTTTGTGTTCTATAACTGCCGCAGTCTTACCGATATTACCTATACCGGCAGTGTTGCCCAGTGGCAGGCGGTTTCCAAGATTTCCTATTGGAATTCTTCTACAGGTGCGTATGTCATCTACTGCACCGATGGACAGATCGCAAAGGACGGTACGGTTACCTACAAGTAAGCAAAAAGGAGAGCTGTGGCTCTCCTTTTTTGCTTAAGACCGTCGAAAATCCCTTCCCTCGTGATAAGGGATGGCGCGCCATCGTTATACCTTGTAGGGGAGGCGTTTCGCCTCCCGCTGATACGGGACGCTATCGAAAGAGGTTGGACGGATCCTTCGATGCGCTTCGCTTGCGCAGAATAACAGAGCGAGGACGATGGTGCGGTGTAGGGAATGCATTTATGCATTCCACAAACGGAACGGATAAATCCGTTCCCTACGAGAGGAATTGGGCCCGGCGGATGGAGGCTGTAGGGGAGGCGTTTCGCCTCCCGCGAGCGAACGCAGTAGAGGAGTCGGGAGGTTGTGCCGGGAGATTGCAACGGCTCTGCGAGCCTCGCAATGACAGTGGAGAGGCGAGGGTGTGTCGCAGGAAACAGGACTTGAAAAAAAGAACTCCCTCGGGACGAATCGTTCCGAGGGAGCATATTATTTATTCGATGTTTTGGAAATGATTTTTCCTGCTGAAGTAGGCGAGGGCGTATTCCGTAAAGGCCATGACCATAAAGATAATATCTATAACGGTGATGATCTCCACCTGCCGGACCGTCATTTCCGGGTAGACCACCATGGCGATCAGGCTGAGGAAGAGCACCGTCGTACAGATCTTACCGGTGATCAGGGCGCCCTTTAGGATCTTGCCCTTTCGATAGAGCCAATAGGCAGCTATGATCTGGAAGCTCTCCTTGACTATAAACAGGGCGATCACATAAAACAGAACGCGATACCGCAGCGCCAAACAGACGATCAGCGTAAACTGGGTCGCCTTATCTGCAATGGGATCCAAAACCTTGCCCACGGTGGTGATCAGGTTAAAATGCCGGGCGATCTTGCCGTCGATCATATCCGTAAGGCAAGAAACCGCCAGGATCGCGCCTGCAATGTAGTAATCCGTTCTGTTTTTTGCATTCAGGTAGATCACCACATAGACCGGGATCAACAAGAGTCTGAAAAGGCTCAGCAGATTCGGGACGGTAAGTATTTCTTTTTTCCAATCCTTTATGAGTCTCATAGCCGCTTCCTCCAGCGTATGCGTACAGGTTGACCCCAATATTATATGCCTAAAATTTCTGCAATTCAAGTGTTAAATTGAAAAAAAAGCAAAGTTTACAATTTATTTCTATTTGTCCGGGTTGGCGGTATGGTGGTGGGCACTGAGGGTAAACTGCTTTGACAGGTTTCTGAAGGTATTGCGGTCCAAGTCTCCGGTTTCCGGCAATGCGTTGATGCGCTGGAATGCCCGAAGGGCTTCTGCGGTCTCTCGATCCAAAATGCCGGTGTGGTTTGGCTCGGGGATGGTCAGATGCTCACCTGAGAGCCAGATGAGCATGCTTTGGGTCAGATAAATATACGGTCCGCTCTCACCAAGACGGAACACCTGCCCCGGCTCGAAAAGGATCTCGATGGGCTCAGGTTTACCGATATTGACAATGCTGAGGTCGTAGATCTCAGCTATCTTCTCCCAAGTTGCCTGATCAGTGACACCGCTGACCGGCAGGTCAAAATACCGCTGGAAAGCGGCAACGGCGCTCATTGTACTCGGTCCGTAGATGCCGTCGGGAATGACCGGGGGAATATACCCACCGTCCTTGGCGATCACCCGCAACATCGTCTGGAGCGAACGAACGCTTTGCCCTACAAAG
This sequence comes from Oscillospiraceae bacterium, assembly GCA_015067785.1. Lineage (GTDB taxonomy): Bacteria > Bacillota > Clostridia > Oscillospirales > Oscillospiraceae > Faecousia. Next base: position 15,378 of record SVLR01000002.1, on the reverse strand, counting down.
GATTCGTTTGGCTTCATCGTACCACCTCCTGACGGACCGGGTCCTGGGTGCCCATACTGAGGTCTCTGCCGGGGAATTGGGTGAGGGTGGGCGTTCTTGCGTACTGCTGGCGGTTCCCGTTTCCGTTCCGGCTTCGTGCAAAGGCGGGAACTGCCTGTGCACCGCTTGCCGGGAAGATTTCTCCGCTTCGCAATGTGGTGTTCTCAATACCTGCGTATTGCTCATAGATGGCGTCCCATGTATTTGCGTCCACGACCCCAGTCTCCGGCAGACCAAACCGTCTTTGGGCGGCAAGGACCGCGTTGCGGGTGTCATTGCCAAAGATACTGTCAACCGCCAGCGGTGGGATGGCGGAGATGTACGCAGATAATACTGAGAGCATATATTGCAAAAATCGCACCTTATCACCGGAGTCACCCACCTGCAGACCGTTTGGCGAGCTCCAGTTGACGGCATAGAACTGCTGACCCTGACTGCGAAGCTCAGAAAGCTCCGTAACAGCGGTGTAAAGGCGAACGATCTCATACCAGGTGGCAGGACCCACAATGCCGTCCGGCGTCAGACCAAAGATCTGCTGGAAGGCGCGGACGGAGGCCTCCGTCCGGCTGCCGAAAATACCGTCCACATTGGCAATCTTCGGTATAGCCGGGTAGTTTTGGGAGATCCGGTTCAGAGATGTTTGAATCACCACCACATTGGGGCCGGAACTGCCCCGCTGTAAGGGTGTTCCGGGGTAGGAGGACATAATTCCCCGCACCGGCGCATCGGGTACGATCTCCACATTGCCGTAGTAGCTGCGGAGGATCTGGTCATAGGAATAGCCTTGGCGGGCTAAATTCTCACTGCCCCATTGGCTGAGCCCTTCGCAGGTAACGGTAGTGCCGTTACAGAACTTAGCAGCAAGTGGCTCGACGAAGCCGGGTCTGCGGAGGTAATCGTTAAAAATCTCATCCACCAATCGGGATATATTGCCAAAATAACTGCGTCCGTTGACAAAGGCCTGATCGTAGGCTGTGTTATTGGTGATGTCGAAGCCGTAGCCTCGGCTGCGGTAAAATTCCGTGTAGACCCGATTCAGTGCAAAGGATACGATGGCGAGGATATTTGCTCTAAGGGCATCCTCATCCCAGGTGGGGTAGATCTCACTGGATGCCACATTTTTTACATAGTCCACGAAGGGAACGGTCACATTGGCGGCATTGGAGGCAGGTGAGCCTAAATGTACGGTAATGCTTTGGGGAACATAAGGTGTTACGACCGGCATAGATACCTCCTCATAAGTTTTGTGCCGGTGTCAGGAAGGTCTCGGACTTATTCCAACTGTCGGGAAATTCCGATAGGGGAATCAGCTCCAAATCCTGCTCCGTCACCGTGTCGGCAAAGACCTGTAGGTTCTCAATGAATATCTCCTCGTAATCTTCAGCACGGGCGTATAGGTTGACGGTGGTAAAGGGAATTACCCCGGTGTTGGGGCTTAAGCTGGCTGCGCGATCCGGCACTTCTACCGTGACGGGCGCTGGTAGCTGACCGCTGCGGTTGGTAAGGCGCATCGCGATTGCAGAGCCGCCTGCGTCGGTGACGGTGACTGCCACATCCTTTAGCGGTATTCTTGCATTGCTGACATAAGCGTTTACCTGAATCTGACCTTGTGCGCTCAGAAGATCACACTCCTTTCCTCTCTTTATCCTATGTAGATCGTTAAAAAGTGTGCAGGGGTCACACGAACCCCTGCATTTGCGTAATATTATCGGTTTCACAGCGCAGTAGCCGTTCGGAGATGGCGCAGATGCTGCCGGTGGTCTCCGGGTAGCGGTGCATATTTTTAAGTGTCTTAATGCTGCCTCTGGTGTTGCCTTTGATCATCATTGCCGCAATGGTGGAATCCGGGTCCTTGCCGGATACACGCATCCGTGTGGTCATCCGCGCCATACCCTTGACGGCAGGGTTCAGGTTTTTGACCTCCCATTGCCGCTGCCCTGCGATCTTCATTGCTTCCTTTTCAATCTCGTCGTATTCCTTTTTCTGATCACGCAGCGCCTGCCGTAGCTCCGGCTGCCGAGTAAATTCCAGCACCGCCTCAATACCCAGCTGCCCCATCTGCGTGGTCTTTACCACAGAATTTAATACATCTTTTCCGGTTTTCATCATATCACCCCTCTGTAAATTTCCCGGGGCATTCCAAAATTATGCACACAATTTCGCAGGAATAATAGAATGTACCACGAAAGGAAAGGGATGGATATGTGTGGGATCGCTGGTATGGTCGGTTTACCGATCATCGGTACGGAAAAAATGCTTGAAACGATGGCGCGGCGAGGACCGGACGGTCGGGGCAGCTTTCAGCAGGGGGAGTGCTGTCTGCTCCACAGCCGTCTTGCCATCATTGACTTGGACGGCGGCGCCCAGCCTATGACCTATGTACAAGGAAATGAAAAATATACCATCACCTATAATGGAGAGCTTTATAATACAGCAGAGCTTCGCAGCAGATTGATCGCTCTGGGACATCAATTTCGTACCCATTCTGACACAGAGGTGCTGCTCCACGCTTATGCCCAATGGGGCGAGGAGGCACTGCAGCTTGTAAACGGCATCTTCGCTTTTGCGGTGTGGGAGCATCACACCAAAAGGCTCTTTGTTGCCCGGGACCGGATCGGTGTGAAACCGCTGTTTTACACGCGCCACAAGGGCGGCTTTCTGTTTGCCTCAGAGCTAAAGACCATTCTTGCCTATCCGGGCGTGGAGGCGAGACTGGATGCCCAGGGCGTGGCAGAGCTGCTACTTCTCGGTCCGGGGCGCAAGCCGGGCAGCGGTGTTTTTAAGGACATTATGGAGCTGGAACCGGGCTGCTGCGGTGTGTTTCAAGACGGAAAATGGCAATGGAAGCGGTACTGGTATTTGAAGGACCGCACCCACGAGGAAAGCTTTGAGGAAACGGCAGAGCATATCAGAATGCTGCTGACCGATTCCATCCGTCGGCAGATGGTCTCAGATGTGCCTATCGGCTGCTTCCTGTCCGGTGGACTGGACTCCAGTCTTATTTCCGCAGTCTGTGCAGGGGAGACGGCAAAGAGGGGAGCGCGCCTGAATACATTTTCCTTAGATTATGAAAACAACCGGAAATTCTTCGTTCCCGGGAAATTCCAGCCCAATACCGACAGCGACTATATCCCCATTATGGAAAATGCCCTCGGTGTGCTCCCCCACAGAACGGTGCTAACACCGGAAGCTTTGGTGAACACTTTGGAGGAGGCGACCATCGCCCGGGATCTGCCGGGGATGGCAGATGTGGATTTTTCATTATTGGCATTTTGTAAGGAAATTCGAAGCGTTGTAAAGGTGGCACTGTCGGGAGAGTGCGCTGATGAGATCTTCGGCGGATATCCTTGGTACCGTGACCCGGAGGTGAGAGCGCGAAGCGGCTTCCCTTGGGCACAAAACACAGCCCAAAGAGCAGATTTTCTCCATCCGGATATCCGGGCGCAGATCGACCCAGATTGCTTTGTGGGGGACCTGTACCAAACAACGCTGAACCGGTGTGATATTCTGCCCGGTACACTCCCTACGGAAAAAAGGATGAAGGAAATGGTAAACCTCAATCACCACTGGTTTATGCAGACCCTTCTTGACCGAAAGGATAGGATGAGTATGTACTGCGGACTTGAGGTGCGGGTGCCGTTTTGCGACTATCGCATTGCGGAATATATGTATGCCGTGCCTTGGTCCTATAAAGACCGTGCCGGCTACGAAAAGGGACTTCTGCGCCACGCAATGCAGGGGATCCTCCCGGACGAGATCTTATGGCGAAAGAAAAGCCCTTATCCAAAGACCCACGACCCCAAATATGAGGAATTGGTCTCAGCGATGCTTCGCGAGGTGCTGACAGACCCCTCTGCGCCCATATTCCAGATCGTAGAAAGGAAAGCGCTGGAGCAGCTTCTGACTGCGGAATTTACTTGGCCATGGTACGGTCAGCTGATGAAAAAGCCGCAGACCATCGCCTATATGCTGCAGCTTAATTTCTGGCTTCGCCACTATCATATCTCGTTTGTCTGATTTTCTCGGGAAAACAAAAGTTTTTTATGGAAAGACTATTGACATTGACTGCGGGATGTGCTATAAATCTTTCATATAAAAACCGTTGATGCGGGAGTAAAGTCGGTTATGCTTTCACAGAGAGTCCGGGGTGCTGAGAGCCGGGCAAAACACAGATCGGCAAATGGGCCGCGGAGGGTGCAGGGAAAGGCTTCGCTTAGTATCTGCAACGCGAGGGTATGCGTCAGTTACCGGAGATATGTTGGTATCTCGCAAAGGGTACAGCGTTTGCTGTAAATCAAGGTGGCACCGCGGATCTATGTATTCGTCCTTGACAGAATTTTCGTCTGTCAAGGACTTTTTGTTTTAGGAGGCAGTTATGAACGGAAGATTTGGCATTCACGGCGGACAGTATGTGCCCGAGAGCCTGATGGGCGCTCTGAAGGAATTGGAGGAGGCCTACAATTTCTATAAGAATGACCCGACTTTTAATGCAGAGCTGACCGCGCTTTTTAATGATTATGCGGGCAGACCCTCCCGGCTGTACTTTGCAAAAAAGCTGACTCGGGAGCTGGGCGGCGCGAAGATCTACCTGAAGCGAGAGGATATGAACCACACCGGCGCCCATAAGATCAACAATGTCCTCGGTCAGGCGCTGCTTGCCAAGAAGATGGGAAAGACCCATCTCATCGCAGAGACCGGCGCCGGACAGCACGGTGTTGCCTCTGCCACGGCTGCAGCTCTGATGGATATGGAGTGTACCGTTTATATGGGTCAGGAGGACATTGAGCGCCAAGCCCTGAATGTCTATAAGATGGAGCTTTTGGGCGCAAAGGTGGTGCCGGTCACCAGTGGCACAGGTACGCTGAAGGATGCAGTCTCCGAGGCAATGTGCGCTTGGGGACGGTGCGTGAAGGATACTCACTACTGTCTCGGCTCCTCTGTGGGTCCCCATCCTTTCCCCATGATCGTTAGAGACTTGCAGGCGGTGATCTCCAAGGAGATCAAGGCGCAGATCCTAACAGCCGAGGGCAGGCTTCCCGATGTGGTGATGGCCTGCGTAGGCGGCGGATCCAACGCCATCGGCACATTCTATCACTTTATCGACGAGCCGGGCGTGCAGCTCATTGGCTGCGAGGCTGCAGGTCGTGGCGTGGATACCTTGGAGACAGCAGCTACCATCAGCACAGGCGGTGTAGGCATTTTCCACGGTATGAAATCCTACTTCTGCCAAAATGAGGATGGGCAGATCGCGCCGGTCTATTCCATTTCCGCCGGCCTTGACTATCCCGGCATCGGACCGGAGCACGCAGGACTATACGATTCCGGTCGTGCCCAGTATGTGCCGGTAACGGATGATGAGGCGGTGGAGGCCTTTGAGTACCTCTCCCGGATGGAGGGCATTATCCCTGCCATCGAATCTTCCCACGCTGTTGCCCACGCAATGAAGATCGCCCCTGCGATGGATAAGGATAAGATCATTGTCATCACGCTCTCCGGTCGCGGTGACAAGGACTGCGCCGCCATCGCAAGATACAAGGGAGGTAAGCTCTATGAATAAGCTCACATCTGCGTTTTCTGCCCGCAAGGCCATTGCCGCCTATTTTACCTGCGGTGATCCTACGGCGGAAGCAACCGTAGAGGCGGCAAATGCTGCTATTTCTGCCGGTGCGGATATTCTGTTTCTCGGCATTCCTTTTTCTGATCCTACAGCCGTTGACCCGGTCATTCAGGAATCCTCTCTGCGAGGTCTTGCGGACGGTACAACCACTAAAACCGTGATGGAGACGGCGAAGCGCTTTTCCGATAAGGTACCGGTGGTGCTGACGGGCTATGCCAATCTTGTGTTCAGTCCCGGTATTGAGAATTTTGCAAAGCAGTGTGAGGATGCCGGAGTCACCGGTGTGATCCTCCACGATGTGCCCTTCGAGGAGCAGGAGGAATTTAAGGCGGTCTTCCGTGATTACGGTATATCGCTGATCTCTATGGTCTCACCGGAACTGCCGGAGCGCATTGGGATGATCGCAAAAGAGGCTGAGGGCTTCCTGTATATCGTTACCGGTGCGGAGACAAACCGGGAGGCTGTGCAAAACGCAGTGCGCCTTGCGAAAGAAGCGAACCCGGAGCTTCCCTGCATCATCGGCTGCGGTGTTGCGGATGCCGCACCCATCGAGAGCTTCTGTGAAGAAGCTGACGGTGCGGTGCTGGACTACGAGCTTGTGTATATTATGGATGAGTACCCGGTGGGCGCGAAAAGGCATATTACTGCTTATGTAGAGCACATTGACAAATTGCTCAACGGTTAAGGGAGGAGATCACTATGGCACGCGTATATAATTTTTCCGCAGGTCCTGCGGTGCTTCCGGAGGAAGTACTTAGAGAAGCGGCAGCAGAGATGCTGGACTACAATGGCACCGGTATGTCGGTGATGGAAATGAGTCACCGTTCTAAGCCTTATCAGAGGATCATTGACGAAGCGGAAGCGGATCTGCGGGAGCTGATGAACATTCCCGCCAACTATAAGGTCCTGTTTTTACAGGGCGGCGCATCGCAGCAGTTTGCGGCGATTCCGATGAACCTGATGAAAAACAAGGTAGCTGATTATATCATCACTGGTCAGTGGGCGAAGAAGGCATACGAGGAAGCGAAGAAATACGGCACAGCCAATGCCATCGCATCCTCTGCGGATCAAACCTTCTCCTATATCCCGGACTGCAGCGATCTGCCCATTTCGGAAAACGCAGACTATGTCTACATCTGCGAGAATAACACCATCTACGGCACAAAATTTAAGCAGCTGCCCAACACAAAGGGTAAGGTTCTGGTGTCCGATGTATCCTCCTGCTTCCTATCTGAGCCGGTGGATGTGACCAAATACGGTATCCTCTATGGTGGCGTACAGAAGAACATCGGCCCTGCCGGCGTGGTCATCGTCATTATTCGGGAAGATCTGATATCGGATGATGTACTGCCCTGTACGCCTACAATGCTAAAATATAAGATCCACGCAGATAACGGCTCGTTATATAATACACCGCCTGCCTACGGTATTTATATATGCGGTAAGGTCTTCAAGTGGCTCAAAAAGCAGGGCGGCTTAGAGGCAATGAAAGCCTATAACGAAAAAAAGGCGGCGATCCTCTACGATTTCTTAGATCGCAGCAAATTGTTTAAGGGAACAGTCCGCAAGGAAGACCGCAGCCTTATGAATGTGCCCTTTGTGACCGGAAGGGAAGAGCTTGACGCAGAATTTATTAAAGCGGCAACGGAGGCAGGCTTTGTGAATTTGAAGGGTCACCGTACCGTAGGCGGTATGCGCGCCAGCATTTATAATGCAATGCCCATAGAGGGTGTCAAAAAGCTGGTTGCTTTTATGGAAGAATTTGAAAAACAGCACAGCTAAGGAGCGTAAAAAATGGCAAAGATTCATTATCTCAATCCCATTTCCCCCAAGGGCACAGCCCTTTGGACAGAGAATTATGTGAAAACAGAGGACCTTTTAGATGCCGATGCGGTGATGGTCCGCAGCGCGAAGATGCACGACCTGACCCTGCCGGAAGGTCTTCTTGCGGTGGCAAGAGCGGGTGCCGGCGTGAATAATATCCCGCTGGAACGGTGTGCGGAGCAGGGCATCGTGGTCTTTAACACCCCCGGCGCAAACGCCAACGGTGTGGTGGAGATGTCCATCTGCGGTATGCTTCTTGCTTGCCGGGATGTGGTAGGCGGTATCAACTGGGTGCAGTCCATTAAGGATGCGGGTGATGTTGCCGCCAAGGTGGAGAAGGGCAAGTCTAAATTTGCCGGTCACGAGATCCGGGGCAAACGGCTTGGCGTGATCGGTCTGGGTGCCATTGGCGGACCTCTTGCCAATGCAGCGCGGAAATTGGGTATGGAGGTCTACGGCTGTGACCCTTATATTTCCATCGATGCGGCTTGGCACTTGGATAGCCATATCGTCCGGGTCAAGACCCGGGAGGAGATCTACGAAAACTGCGACATCATTTCCTTGCATGTACCCCTTGTGGACGATACCCGGGGGATGATAGGTGAGGAGGCCATTTCCAAAATGCGTGACGGCGTGGTGCTTCTCAATTTCGCCCGGGATCTCTTAGTAGATGACGATGCGCTGGAAAAAGGCTTAGCCTCCGGTAAGATCCGCCGCTATGTCACCGACTTCCCCAATGATAAGACGGCCGCTATGCCCGGTGTCATTGCCATACCCCATTTGGGCGCCTCCACCGAGGAATCGGAGGATAACTGCGCGAAAATGGCAGTCAAGCAGGTGATGAATTACATCGAAAACGGCAATATCGTCAATTCGGTGAATTATCCCAACTGCGATATGGGTATCTGCTCCAAGGCAGGGCGGATCACCATCCTCCATAAGAACATTCCCAATACCCTCAGTCAGTTCACCACCGTGCTGGCAGGCGCGGGCATCAACATCTCGGATATGCTTAACCGCAGCCGTGGAGAATATGCCTATACCATGTTTGACTTGGATCACCCGGTCCCTGCATCTGCCCTGCAGCAGATTGCCCAGATCCCTGGTGTCCTACGGATCCGAGTCATTCGCTAAAAGTAGCGGAGAGCGTTTGCTCTCCGCTATTTTTACATTTTCGCAAGCTCCTTATTGCGGTCGTGGGCGGCCTGAATGCAGGCAACGACAGCTTCTGTAAAATTGCCGTCATCCAGAGCTTTCAGTCCTGCCAGCGTACTGCCGCCGGGGGAGCAGACCTCTCTGCGCAGCTGCTCCGGCGATTTGTTGCCTTGCTTTAGCAGTGCGACTGCGCCCTCTAAGGTCTGTACTGTGTAGCGAAGCGCCTGCTCCGGCTCCATACCGCATTCGACTGCACCTTTGCACAGCGCCTCCGCAAAGTAGTAGGTGTAAGCTGGGCCGCTGCCGGAAAGGGCAGCAACCGTGTCCATTAAATTTTCCTCTACCTGTTCCCAAAGTCCGGCAGACCCCATATCCGAAAGAAAATCGGCAAGGGTTTCTTCGTCCACAAGGCTGTTTGGTGTATAGCCGATCATCCCGCAGCCCACAGACACCGGCGTATTTGGCATAATGCGAAGGATGGGCAGGGGAGTACCGGCATAGCCTTGGAGGGTGCGAATTTCCAGTCCTGCCGCCATAGAGATCAGCAGCGGCTTTCGCTGTGCAAGGATCTCCTGCAAGGGTGCCAGTACAGAGCAAACCATATGGGGCTTGACACCGATAAAGATGCGGTCACAATGCGCTGCAACCTCCTCGGCAGTCCCTGCTTTGCAAGAGAGTGCTTCCGCTACCGCAGCAGAGGTGCTGCGATTACAGATGAGAATGTCCGTTGTACTTTTTGTGAGCGCAGCCGCCAGTGCGCCGCCCATATTGCCGCAACCGATAAATCCGTATTTCATCGTATGTGTCCTTTCCCGGTGATGATGTACTTATAAGAGGTCAGCTCCTGCAGACCCATAGGACCCCGTGCGTGGAGCTTTTGGGTGGAAATGCCCATCTCACAGCCCAGACCGAACTCGCCGCCGTCAGTAAACCGGGTGGAGGCGTTGACATAGACGGCAGCGCTGTCTACCTGCTGTGTAAAGGCTTCGATCGCTGCATCGTTTTGGGACAGGATTGCCTCGCTGTGCCCGGTGGAATGGGAGGTAATGTGCGCTATGGCGTCAGCGGTGCTGTCCACGCAGGCAACTGCCAGAATGTAATCCAAAAACTCGGTATCAAAATCATTTTCACCGGCAGGTGTACCGTCTATGACGGTTTGGGCGAAGGCATCCAAACGAAGCTCTACATTCTTTTTGTCCAGCCGCGCCTTCAGCTTTGGCAAAAATTCCGGCGCGATCTGCTTATCCACCAGCAGGACCTCGGCGGCATTGCAAACGCTGGGACGGCTGGTCTTTGCATTTTCTATGACCGAGAGCGCCATTTCCTGATCGGCGGTTTTTTCCACATAAATGTGGCAGATGCCGGTTCCGGTGGCAATACAGGGGACTGTTGCGTTTTCCACACAGGCGCGGATCAGTCCCGCACCGCCCCGGGGAATCAGAAGATCCACGAAACCGCCTGCGGTCATAAGCTGCTTTGCGCTTTCCCGGGAGGTATCCTGCACCAAATTGACCGCATATTCCGAAATGCCGGAATTGCGTAAGCCTTCCTTTAGTGCGTCCACAATGGCATTTGCGCAGCGGAATGCCTCCTTGCCGCTGCGCAGCACGCAGACATTGCCGCTTTTAACTGCCAGCGCCGCCGCATCGGCAGTCACATTGGGGCGGCTCTCATAGATGATGGCAACAACACCCATTGGAACAGAAACCTTGCGGATCGAAAGTCCGTCTGCTCTCATATAGCTGTCCAGCTCCTTATTGAGGGGGTCCGGCAGTTCGGAAACGGATATAATACCCTCTGCCATTGCGCACAGACGCTGGTGGTTAAGTGCGAGCCGGTCCAACATAACAGGGGAGATACTGTCCCTTGCGGCATCCATATCTGCCTTGTTTGCCGAAAGGATGGCATCCTCGTGCTCTAATAAAGCGGCTGCCATATTTCGCAGTCCAAGGCTTCGCATCTCATTTGTAAGGCAGGCGAGGGAAGGGGCTGCCTTCTTCGCGTTTTTTAACATCTCATACATAAGCATTCTCCGTAAAGGTGGTACCGACCTGCTCGCCGTCAACGATCCGGTAGAGTACCATAGGGTCATTTCCGTTGGTGATGATCATATCGCAGCCGCAGGAGAGGCAGATCTTGGCTGCTCGCAGCTTGGTGACCATTCCGCCGGTGCCTTGGGCGGTGCTGCTGCCACCTGCCAGTGAGAGCAGGGCGTCATCGACCCGATTAACTACGGGGAGCAGCCTGGCGTCGGGATCTTCGTGGGGGTCGGCGGTGTAAAGACCGTCAATGTCAGATAGGAGCACAAGCTTATCTGCCTGTACGCTTTGCGCCACCATTGCTGCCAACGTATCGTTGTCGCCGATGCCTAACTCGTCAGTGGCAACGGTGTCATTCTCATTGATGATGGGTAGGGCGCCCAGCTCCAGCAGACGGTAAATGGTATTGCGGAAATTGTCGTGGCGAACCGGATCCCTTACATCGTCAGCCGTGATCAGCAGCTGCGCGACCGTATGGTGGTATTGCAGGAACAGCTTGTCATATGTATACATCAATTCGCACTGACCAACCGCGGCGGCAGCCTGCTTGGTAGGAATGTCAGTGGGGCGCGTGGGAAGTCCCAGCTTTCCAACACCCATCCCTATGGCACCGGAGGAGACCATGATTATTTGGTTTCCTGCGTTGATAATATCGCAGATTACCTTCGTCAGCTCCTCCACGCGGCGGATGTTTAAGTGTCCGGTGGGATGGGCGAGGGTGCTTGTTCCGATCTTAATGACAATGCGCATATGCTACCTCCTGGCGCGATCCATTTGTTTGTAATTGGGCGATGCTGAATGAACAGCTTTATTATACTGCTTTCTGTTCGAAAAATAAAGGCAAAATATAAGAAATATATTATAATTTCGGCAATTTGACCATTGGAAAAGGGAAGGAACTTGTGATATAATTATTCAGGAAATAAAATTTCGTCTGGAAAGGGATGGTATTGTGTATTCTTGCAGCCAATCGGTTGTCTATGGCAGTCACGGTGTATGTACGATCGTTGATATTGAAGACAAGCTTATCGATCATAAGACTGTCCAGTATTATGCGCTGGAGCCGCTGACCCAGCCGGGTGCACGGTACTACATTCCGGTACATAACGAGCTGGCAGTGAGCAAGATGCGCCTGCCCCTTTCTGCCGGGAAGCTTCGGGAAATGCTTGCAAATGCCAACTGCGACAGCAGCTGTTGGATCGACAGTGACAATGCCCGTAAAAACCGTTACAAGGAGCTGCTCATGAACTGCGAGCCGGAGAATATGCTCATTACCGTCAGGCTCCTGCGTCAGCATCGAGATGCCCAGCTTGCCATCGGTCGGAAATTCCATGTCAGCGATGCCAATTTTCTTAAAAGCGCGGAAACGCTTCTTACCGGAGAGATCGCCTTTGTCCTTGGCATTGATAAGACCGAGGCCTTCAAATTGATCTGAAATACTACCCTCGTAAAGACCGCCTTTGGGTGGTCTTTTTCACTGAGCCCCTGTAGGGACGGTTTCCCGTCCCGCCAGGCTGCACCCTCACGCCTGCGGGAGCAGGAAATGAATTTGCTCCTTATCAACGAGGGGATATTGTGCGATGCTGTCCCCCTCTAAATCGGCATTGTGCATATCCACGGCTGTGATCTGCCGGTTGTGCTCGGTGGTGTAGTAGTAGATCCCACGCTCCGAATCGCAGCAGCAGGAATAGAGCGTTCTTTGATAGCCGATTTCTGTCTTGATACATCCCTCAGGCACGGAAACAGCATCCAGCATCCGAAAGAAGTGGCTCACATCACAATCCTTTGTATGATTTCTGATAAAGGCAGCTCTGATAAATCTGGCAGTGGAATCGAAAGCACCATGAAGCGCCTGATGATTGCGTAAATTTTCAAGCTGGGCAGTAAATGGGGGACTGTTGGTCATTACTCCGACGGGGTTATCATATAGCTGTAGGCCCTCTGCTGTGGACTCCACCACCAGTGATTCCTCCCGGTCTGCGATCATCCAATGCAGGGGCGTGGCAGGGTAATTGCCGAATTGCGCATCGGTAATGACGCTGTTTCCCAAAAGCTGCCTTGCATCCCGGCAAGTCTTACACCGTGTCAGTACATAGGCGATCAGGTCATAAGAGGGGATATTCTCTTTTCCGGACTGCGCTTTATGATAGACCGCATTTCCCGGGAAATTAAGAGCAGCAACGCTGAGACCGGCTTCATTTGTGCCTTCGAAGAATAGGGGATAGCCCTCCAAAACGGTTGCCATCCCAATGATGGCGCTATGGGTAGCCATACCTGCCAATGGGAAATTTTCGGGAACGATGGTTACCTGCTCTCCGTAATGCCGGTCTAAATCCAGATTTCGCCCAAAGTACTGAAGATAAGAAATTGCTGTGCACATCCTTTTCGCCTCCTATATCCAGTATGCCGATTCGTAAAACTTTTATGAATGTGCTGACAAAGGAAGCCAATTGTGCTATCATAATAAAAATTCATTGTGGAGGTTCCTATGCTTCTTTATCTTATTCGACACGGCGAAAGCACATCCAATGTCCATAAGACCTTTACCGGTCAGCAGGACGCTGCCCTTACCGAGCTGGGACATAAGCAGGCGGCGTGCATCAGCCGATACTTTTTGGGCATCCATATTGACCGGATCTATGCCTCTGACCTCTCCCGCGCCTACGAGACGGCACTTCCTCTCAGCAAAATAAGTAGAGTGCCCATCGAGAAAAACCCGGCTTTTCGGGAGATCAACGGCGGCAAATGGGAATACCAGAAATTTACGGAGCTTACATATCTTTACCCGCATGACTATGCCCTTTGGCGCAATGATCTCGGGAATGCCCGTCCCACCGGTGGGGAATCCATCCGGGAGATCTGCAAGCGCACAACGGCTGCGGTGGATGCTATCGTGCACGACCATCCGGGCGAAACCGTCGTCATTGCTACCCACGCCGTTCCTATCCGTGTGATGCTCAGCAGCTGGCTGTATGGCGGTGTGGAGCGTATTATGGATACCGCATGGGTGCCCAATGCCTCCATTACCAAGGTGGAATACAAGGACGGCATTTATACACCCCTGGACATCGGCATCACCTCCCATTTGGACGATATGATCACCAACCTCCCGGATAAGATCTAATTAATAATTAAGAATTGACAATTGACAATTGACAATTGTGGTATCCGCAAGCGGACGGATTATAATATGCACCATCAAAAACGGTGTCATCCTGAGCGTCGTAGGGGCGATTTGTGAATCGCCCGCCATACCGCACCTCCGTCTATCTTCTGTCATCCTGAGCAAGGCGAAGCCGCGCCGAAGGATCCGTTCCCCCAAAATACGGTTTCTTCGACTCCGTTTCACTCCGCTCAGAATGACAAACGCCGAAGACACCGAACAATTCCGCATTAAGCATTCCAAAAGTGTTTTCCACAGCTTTTCACAGACTTTCCACAGAATTATCCACAGGAAAGCGGGACTTTTCCACAGAGTTTTCCACAACCAAATATACATTATTCCATTTAGGAGTTACGCTATGACTTAATATATATCTTTTATATATTTAACTATAACTAAACCTAAACCTATAACTATAACTAAGACTTTAGCTATAACTAAGGCTTTAGCTATAACTAAGGCTTTAACTTTAACTTATTCTTTCTCTTCTTCTTCTTTTTCTTGTAGCGACAATTTGTCACGGCCTAAAATGCGGGAAGACCGCTTCCTGCCTGCATCCAGTACCGGTTTTATAATTGAAAAAACTGCCAAAATCGAAGGTTTTCTTACCTCCGGATCTGGCAGCTTTCCGTAAAGCGCGTAATCGCATATGGTTTCGTAGGCCTGTAGTTTTTCTCTTTGCGAGGTCATTGTTTGGATACTTGCGTGGAAGGATTCATAGAATGTAAATTGCTTTCTTTTCATAAGTAGTGCTCCTTTGATAAAAAAATTGCGTGGCCAGCTCTCACTTTCCACGCTAATATTATACCACACTTTTGCGAAAAAGTCTTCCCATTTTTTTCCCATTTTCATTTTTCGAAAATCCCGAAAAGGCGCATAAACACTACACTTTCCGTCCCTTCCCAAAATCCGCCGGTTTTTTTCTTCTCTCACCGCTATCAGCTGTTTTTGTTGTCATTGCAAGGCGCTTGCGCCGTGGCAATCTCCCGGCACAATTTTGCGTATTCGCACAAGGACCGTCGAGGACGCCGGTCCCTACGATCTCCTTTGGCGGTGCATAGTAAAATCCATCCGCTTGCGGATACCATAATTCTGCATTTTGCATTATGCATTCTGCATTAAAAAAGCACCCTCATTATGCCGGTTCTCATAAGGATGTTTACAAATTTCGGCAGAGAACTTGTTTTCTCTGCCGATTTGTATTATAATGGAGCTAACAAAAAGCCTTCCTCCGGGAGGAAGGTGGCACGCGTAGCGTGACGGAAGGAGCCTGCGTGACTTTAGATTTGTACTAACTTCATTGTAACGCGCTCTCCCTCACCCGACTTCGTCGGGAGCTCCCTCCCAGAGGGAGCCTTTGGATATGTGCAACCATAGGGGTATGGGCTTTGCCCGATGCATTTGTAAAACAAATGCGAAACTTGCGATAAAATGAATATAATTTAGAAAGGCTTTATATGGGAAACGAAAACACAAATTGGGGACAAAGCGTTACAGCTGTTGTGATTAAAGAAAACAAGGTGTTGCTTGCTCGACATACT
>SVLR01000042.1 GCA_015067785.1 Oscillospiraceae bacterium | reverse complement strand
GCGGAGGTCCTTTTATTCTTTCGAACAGGATGGACGGGTCCACCTGTTTCCGTTTGCGGTGCCCGATATCTTCCTCGCCGACGGTGCGGCTTCGTCAGCTATCGACCGCTGCACACGCTGCGCCCTCGCTGTATCTGCCACCGGCAGCGCTCGGGCTCGCGGCCAACCCGAACACAGAAGTTAAGCACATGTACGGAAGCGTAGTTGCCGGGTGACTGCCCTGTTGCGGTTCCCAGCGAATGTCCTCGGCTATACAGCCTTCGTCCCTCGCTGACCGCTGCCACTCGCTCTGCTCCCTTCATCTGCCACCGGCAGCAGTCGCATCGCTCCCCGTGAAAATAGGTAACGCAAACATTATTATAACCTCCGTCCAATAGGGCGGAGGTCCTTTTTGCTTATAGAAAACCACCAGCACGGCTGGTGGTTCCAAAAAGCTTTAGCTATGCCCAGTCCCGCCGCAGCGGCAAGCCGCCCCTGTGTAAGGGGAGGTGCCCAGTGCGCACACTGGGCGGAGGGGTTGTTCTCATAGTGTCAATCCCTCAGTCAGCCTGTTCGGCTGACAGCCCTGCCGGGCCCGCGCCCCTTTTGTCCGCGTTGCGGACATTTTCCCCGCTAACGGGGAAATCTACCCTTTACACAAGGGAGCCTTCGGTGCGCTAATTACCGCATTTGCGGTGGTGGGGCAAAACACGCAAGCGAAAGAGAATTCGATGAGCCTATAGGCTCGGCAGGTTGTAGGCCCTAAGGGGGCCTGTGCATACCACCGGCACGGCCGGTGGTTATGATTCAGTTGTACGGGATGCCTGCAACAGTCCACCGGACTGTTGCGGACGGCATAACAATAGCTTGCCCGAACCGCGAAATAGGTAATGCCAACATATTATAGCCGCACTACTTCGGTAGTGAGGTTTTTATAATTGTGCCGGATGTCTGCAAATAATGAGTCTTTGCAAAATTTAGCATTTTTCCCTCCACACCCCTTGTCGTTTTCTCTTTTTCGCGGTATAGTAACAAAAGAGGCAACACGCAAGCCTCCAAGACAGAGAACCGTCCCCTGTCTTCTTGCGATTACAGAGTCTCAGAATTTGATTACCAAACAGCAATCTCAACGGTTCTTGTTCTCGGATTATCCGCACTTTTGTATTTATTGGGAGTACCAGGCGTATCCGGGGTAACTGGCGGAGTGGGTATACCCACATAATAGGAGGGCAGTTTATGACAACAATACAAAAGCAATTTAATCAAGTTTGTACCAAAAAGTATGTTCCACTTGGCTTTTTTAGAAAAAAGACCACGTATATTCGTCTGAGTGGAAATGTTTTACAATCATTTTCGCTTAAGCATTTCAAAGGCCGTCCGTATTGCTCTGTTGATTTTGGTGTGACTCCTCTATGCCTCCCACAGCCTTTTTTTCTGGACGTGGGCCCATATAGTTTGAATAAGTTTAATGTTCCGATTTCAGAATGGCCGTATGATGCAAAATCAGCAGAAAGCATATTACAATGTGTTGAGTCAGTATCAGAAACAATTGATTTGCACATGTTACCATTTTTTGAAATGTGTTGTGATTGCCGTTCTGCGTTACCGGAGTTAATAAAACTCGAAGAACTGTTTGACCGCAATCGTATAGAAACCCTTCGTTTGTTAGGTGGCTATGATTCTGCTGCACCATTGGAGGAACGCTCACTTTGTGACTACAGAAAATACTATATGGCACTAAAGGCAAACGATTTCAGTTATGCACGGCGGTACTTGGAGTTTCAGATTGATCTCCATAAAAAAAGCCTAAAGGAATTCGATAATCCAAATTACCCGAAGCAACCCCCAAGTGTAAAAGAAGGGTTTTTACGCAAACTTCATTTGCATACAAGCCATTTAGAGCATCTTAACTCTGGAGATGTGCGATTCTTCTCTGATATGCTGGCCGCAAATGAGCAAGAGACCTATCGCTTTCTTGCCACTAACTATCCAAAAATCTTGAAGGCAAAGGACCGTCCCATATCTTGGCAGTAAGAATGTCATAGCCTATCCGCACAAAACCTAACTAACCTCCCGGAGAGGGGTCGCCCCCTTTCCGGTGACGGGAAAGCTACACCAGCAACGGAACAACGGTAACTGTCAAATATGTCTATGACGGCCTCGGCAGACTGGTCTCTGTCTGGGACGGCTTCATACGGAAGCAATGGTAATTATTGAAAAAGTGTCTCATTGCCGGACAGTTACCGAATTTCAGGGACTGGAAGAAAAGAAGAAAGAACGGTATATCAAAAAGATATATGAAAAAGGAGTCTCGATTAGGCAAATTGGACGGTTGACAGGTATCAGCAAAGGTTTAATAGAAAAACATTTGAAAGCATAGATAAAAGACAGAGAACCGTCCCCTGTCTTTGAGAACCGTCCCCTGTCTTTTGTGTCTTAGAATGTGATTCTTACTGTGTTTTCATCAACTATTTGGTAGTTAAGTTCTAAAATACCAACTGATGATGTATAGTAGCTATCTCCTTCGCTTATTGGCTTGTGGAAAGCCACAAGTTTGATAACAAATCTGCCGCGTTCTGCTTTGAAGGTTTCTGCAGGAATTGTAACTTTCTCACTATGGTTATAGGTAATACCCTTCCAGCGGCTCATCGTAAGACCGTATTCTTCAGAAAAGGCTTCTTTTTCGGAAATTTCTTTTACAAAATAATGATTATCTATTGCTTTATATTCGGAAAATTCCATATCATTTGCTATGTCATATTCATATTCTGCATCGCAAATATATAAGCCGAAGAAAAGGTCAGCGCCTTGTAAATGTGTCTTGGCATATAGTGCTCTGGGGTTTATTCCATACTTTTCACAATAGCCTATATCATGCGTACCGTAACACAAATCAAAATTCACATTATGTTTATCAAACAAATCTGTATCGGAGATAGCACCAAGCATAATTTCCTTAGGGTTGAATGTATAGTCAAATCCCTTTTCGAACATTGCTTTCTGTCTGCAACCAGATACGGATAGCGCAACAATCAGCAAGATAAGTAACACCCTAAAGGCACGGTTTACCTGCGTGTTTGCAATAGCTCTTTTCATTACAAATACCTCCTTAAATTGTTGAAAAATTAAAACGCATAGGCATTTACGCTGCTTCTATGCTTTCTTTGTGCCTTTATTGTAACAGAATCATTATTTTTTGTCAACAATACTTTTGTTTTATAGGTATTGATTTTCAATAGGTTTTTGATATAAGATATATGGTGCCTGTGCAAGGAGGGGTGATATTGTGGCTGCAGATAATACCCAGCAAAGTTTCCGCAGGGGCGTTATGTCCTTAGTGATTTTAGCTCTGCTGAAACGCGAAGATATGTACGGTTACCAATTGGTGCAAGAAACTGCAAACTCCAGCGGTGGTAAGCTTACAACGCAAGAAGGCTCTCTTTATCCGGTGCTGTACCGGCTTTTAGACCAAGGTCTTATTTCCGACCGAAAAGTTCAGGTAGGTAAACGAATGGCCAGAATCTATTATCATTTAGAGCCATCTGGTGAGGAGCGGTTACAAGAACTTATCCAAGAGTACAAAGAGGTAACCCAAGGCATTTTCCAAATAATTAAAGAAGAAGGTGGAACCCATGAGCAAGCTTGATGCCGCCTTGAAGCGGTACTATCGCAACATCCGCAAGGAACTTCCTTGCTCATTCAAGATGAAGAAGAGAATCATGGCGCAAATTCAAGAAAGTGTCAGTCTGTTTTTAGAGCAGAAACCGACTGCAGATTTTGAAGCAGTCCAGTCACATTTCGGCGATCCACAAACAATTGCTCTCAGCTATATCGAGGATCAGAACGCTCCCGAGTTGTTGCAAAAAATGCACATTAAACGGAAATTGGTTGCTATCGTGGCAGGCGTAGTGGCGGTGATTCTGCTGATTTGGGGTATTGCTGTCATCTGGGCAATAATAGACGCAAAGGATGCCACTAACGGCCACACTAATGATGGTATTATAGTTATTGAATAATATTGAGAAGGAGAATTGCTATGCGTTTACGTGTTATTTCCCTCGCAATCGTTATTGTTTTGATTATTAGCTTAACCCCCGTTCGTACTTTAGCAGCACAACCAGACAGTGATATTGTTTATTTTAACGACGGTAGCTATATTGATAAGACAGGGGACGGTTCTCTGTCTTGACGGTAAAACAGTCATAGTCTATCCATATAAACCCTAACCCGCGTCCCGGGGTGCAAAGACTCACCCCGGGATTTTTGCGTTTCATCTATCTTTATAATAAATAAATTTCAAAAACCGTCTATAAATCGATCCTCATCACATAGCCAATTGGCTATTATGAAAAATATTTTTTTACAAACCGAATAATCATCCGCCCTAAAACCCTACTTTGTTGCATGAATAACTGCAAACACCCCCTGAAAACGCATATTATACACATCAACAACAAAGTTCAATATAGCCCCCGGGGGAAAGGTGTCACGGCGTATGCCGTGACGGAAGAGGAACGGCATGCAGCAATCATTGGTATTTTTGATTTGCTGCGCATACCACTCTCGGGTGAGGGGGTTGAGGGACGATCTTTGATCGCCTCTTTTGTCATTTCTTTTTGGTCATATGTTTTGGTGGATTAAGACCATACTTTCTCTCCGGCGAGAAAGTATGCAAAGAGCCGCAGGGAACCTCCCGTATGGTTCCCCGACCCTCCAGACGGCTTAAGGGGCCTCGCCCCTTAAGAATCCCGGGGCGAAATTGAAAATTGTCAATTCACGAGGGATTGTACCGGGAGATTGCCACGGACGGCAGAGCTGTCCTCGCAATGACAATGAGGGACGGGGGCGCGATTTGTCGGGCGATTCGTGAATCGCCCCTACAATTTATAATTTGTAATTTGTAATTCTTCTCTTTACATATGGGCAAAAATCGGTTATAATTTACTATTATGGAAGACTGTGGCCTATGAGAGGGAAGGATATATGAATATTGAATTTGATGTATATAAGCAGAAGCTCAATGACTGTAAGCCGGCGCTGGATGATTTGGCGCAGTCTCTGAACTTGGAGGGTCTGCGAAATGAGCTGGAGAGACTGCACGCCATGCAGGAGGCCCCCGGCTTTTGGGATAACCCCGAAAAGAGCCAGCAGATCGTGGTCAAGACCCGCAGCGCGGAGATGAAGTTAGAGCGCTACAAGAAGATGACCGGTCTGTGGGAGGACTTGATGACCATTTGCGAAATGGCGGCGGAAGAGGACGACGATTCGATGCTGCAGGAGCTGAAGGACGGTTTCAAGTCCCTTGCGGACGATATGGAGCGCTGCCGTTTGGAGACGCTGCTGACCGGCGCTTACGATAAGAATAACGCCCTCGTTTCCTTCCAGGCAGGCGCCGGCGGTACGGAGGCCCAGGACTGGTGCCAGATGCTGTACCGGATGTACACCCGCTGGGCAGAGTCCCACGGCTACACCTACAAAATTATGGACTATCAGGAAGGCGATGAAGCGGGACTTAAATCCGCAGATATCCTCATTGAAGGCGAAAATGTCTACGGCTTTATGAAGGGCGAAAACGGTGTCCACCGGCTGGTCCGCGTGTCTCCCTTTGATGCCAATGCCCGACGTCAGACCTCCTTTGCTGCCATCGAGGTGGTGCCTGACATTCAGGATGATTCTCAGGACTTTGAGATCCGTCCCGAGGATTACGAGATGCAGGTCTACCGTTCCTCCGGCGCCGGCGGTCAGCACATCAATAAGACCAGCTCCGCGGTTCGTCTGATCCACAAGGCTACCGGCATCGTGGTCGCCTGCCAGACCGAGCGAAGCCAGTTCCAGAACAAGGAAAACTGTCTGCGTATGCTCAGATCCAAGCTGGTAGAAATTCGCGAGCGGGAGCATTTGGAAAAGATCTCCGACATTAAGGGTGTGCAGAAGAAGATTGAGTGGGGCAGCCAGATCCGCAACTATGTCTTTATGCCCTATACCCTTGTTAAGGACACCCGCACCGGCTGTGAGACTGCCAATGTAAATGCCGTTATGGACGGCGCGCTGGATCCCTTTATCAATGCTTATCTGACCTGCGCTGCTACCGGCAACTGGGTCACAAAATAATCTTTCGGAAATGCAACAAAAAGCTTGCAATTTCTGAAAGCTTGTGGTACAATACTTTGGCTATTATGCCCCATATGGGGAAATTTGGAGTATTTTCGCTTTATGCGTTTGAAGCTGTAAGCGGAGGGAGGTTACAAATATGATGGAAATTTTGGAGTATGTAGTGATCGGCTTGGAGATCCTGACCAGCATTGCGCTGATTATCATCATTCTGATGCAGTCCGGTAAGGAGTCCGGTCTGGGCGCTATCTCCGGCAACAGCGATTCTTACATGAACAAGAACGGCAGTGGTGATCTGAATAAGAAGCTGGCTTCTGCTACCAAGTGGGTCGCAGCAGCTTGGATCCTGTTTACCCTGATCCTGTCCCTGATCAAATGATTGCAAAAGCGTGCGGTGACGGTTGTCGCCGCACTTTTTGCTGAGAGGTGCGAATGATGGAAATGAGAAAATTGGCTGGTCTCCAGCCGGAAAGCGTATTTTATTACTTTGAGAAGCTGTGCGAAATCCCCCACGGCTCCGGGAATACCAAGGCAATCAGCGATTATATCTGCAGCTTTGCCCGGGAAAACGGCATCCGCTACACCCAAGACAGTCTAAACAATGTGCTGCTCTTTGGAGAGGCAACGCCCGGTTACGAAGATCATGAGCCGGTGATCCTGCAGGGGCATATGGATATGGTCTGTGACAGGGACGAAGATTGTCCTCTCGATATGGAGAAGGACGGCTTAGATGTTACCCACGACGGACTTCACGTCTTTGCAAAAGGCACGACCTTGGGCGGTGACAACGGCATTGCGGTGGCAATGGCGATGGCGCTGCTGGCAGACAAGACCGCTGCCCATCCGGCGTTGGAGGTGATCCTCACCGTGGATGAGGAGACCGGTATGGACGGCGCGGTGGGCATTGACCTCAGCGAGCTGCGTGGCCGCAGAATGATCAACTTAGACTCTGAGGACGAGGGTGTATTTACCGTATCCTGCGCCGGTGGCGCAAGGGCGGAGATAAGTCTCCCTGTGTCCCGCCGGGCGGTTTACGGTCCTTGTATCCGGCTGACGGTGGAGGGGCTGCAGGGCGGTCACTCCGGTGTGGAGATCCACAAAGACCGGGCAAATGCCAATAAAGTAATGGGCGAGCTACTGGAGCGGGTACAGGCGCTGATGCCGCTATGCCTCACCAAGTTAGAGGGCGGCGCCAAGGACAATGCCATTCCCCACACCGCAACTGCTACGATGGTGGCAATGGGCATCGATCTGCAGCGGATCAACGAGATCACCGAGAGCCTGCAGGCGGAGATCCGGGAACAGTACGACGAGCCGGGTGCCATCGTCCGTGGTGACGATGTGGACGCTTTGGGCGGCAATGCGCTCTCCACCGAGGATACCGCCAAGGTCATTGGGCTACTTCAGTCCGTGCCCAATGGCGTGGAGTCCTTCAGCGAAGACATTGCGGGCTTGGTGCAGACCAGTCTCAATTTAGGCATTATCCATCTGGATGACAGTATGCACCTTACCTTCTCCGTGCGCAGCAGCGTGGAGATGGAGAAACGGGCGCTTCTCAACCAGCTCCGTGACCGGGCAGAGTTCTTCGGCGCGGAATATTCGGAACGGGGACATTATCCTGCCTGGGAGTACCGGAAGGAGTCACCGCTGCGGGAGCAGATGATCACTACCTACGAGGAAATGTACGGCAGCGCCCCGGAGGTGGTTGCCATCCACGCAGGACTGGAGTGCGGATTGCTTGCCGAAAAGCTGCCGGGACTTGACTGCGTTTCCATTGGTCCCAATATGCAGGATATTCACACCAGCCGGGAAAAATTGGAGATCGCATCCACAAAGAGACTGTGGGAGTATCTGCTGGCACTGCTGGAAAAAATGTAAGAAAAAGCCGTCGGGAGACCGACGGCTTTTTGAATGCATAATGCATAGTTGTGGTGTTGCGTAGCGAAAACCCTTCCCCCGGGGGAGGGTTTTTGCGGATAATATCCGCCAAAACAAGGGGGAACGGATCCTTCGGCGTGGCTTTGCCTTGCTCAGGATGACAGAGGATAATTGCCAACTGTCAATTATCAATTCGAAATTATGCCGAGAGATTGCCATTGAACAGAGGAAAGGATTTGCATATTTTGCTTTCTTGTGATATGATGTAGAAAATGAAGCCAAAGAGGGATAAGAGATGGCAGGATATTTAGGCGTAGATGTGGTAAAGGACGGAAAATACTACTTTATCAGCTACAATACCGAGGATATGGACCGGGTAAGCGAATATGTAAAGGCGCTGGCAGAAAAAGGTCTGCCCATCTGGTACGACTACGGCATCGAGGTGGGCAGCAAGTGGGAGGGCACCATTGCATCCAAAATCCACGAAAGCGAAGCGGTGGTGATCTTTCTTTCTCGTAATATTTTCGAGAAGGAGCAGTCCTTTGTCCATAAGGAATTTGAGATGGCAAGGGATTTCTATGATAAGAAGATCTATGTGGTGCTGCTCGACGAGATCCAGAATAAGGAAGTGCCCGATCGCTATGTGTCCTGGTGGATCGATATCAAGCACCTGCAGTGTATTCCCGCGCCCAGCTACAGCGTGGATGCCTGCGCGGAGAAGCTGATCGCGGCTTTGGGTTTCCAGCCGGAGCGGAAGAAAGAAGAGGATCCCGCATACCTTGCGGAGGAAGCTGCCTATCTTAAGGCGCTGACCGAAGGCAGGGGGAAGAATCTTGCGGCTGCCGGCTTTGTGAATCTTGGCTATAGCGCCCCTGAGGAAAAGCAAGAGAAAATTCCTGTGGAAAAGGGGAAGGGCATTCCGCTAAAGCTGCTCAAATCCCGTTCCTCCGGCGGCGGTGAAGCAGAGCGCATCGCCTATGAGATAGAGAAGGTATTCAAGGCGAAAAAGCTGGCGGTGAAAGTAGGAAAGACCCGGCAGGGTGCTGCCTATTACCGTTATTACTTAGTGCTGGAAAAGGAAAAAACGCCGGTCACCAAGATACAAAAATGTGCCGCCGAGATTGAGCTGGCGCTGGGGCGCAGCGGTGTGATTATTGCCATCAGTCACGAAGAAGCAACCCTTTATGTGGATGTGCCGAAAAAGCACCGCAGTGTGGTCTACTTGGCGGATATCCTGGAAAGCCGAAAATTTGAGGAGGCGCAGCCGGGACAGCTTCTGTTTGGCGTAGGTGAGGATGTAGAGGGGCAGTCTGTGGTGCTGGATATTTGCAAAATGCCCCATCTGCTGGTTGCCGGCTCTGCAGGCTCCGGCAAAAGCGTGCAGATGCACGCGATCCTCCTGAGCTTAATGATGAAGTACACGCCGGATCAGGTGAAATTTGTGCTGATAGACCCTAAGCAAGTGGAGTTTACGCCCTATGAACATGCACCTCATATGCTTTATGACCATGTGATCCGAGAGCCGGCGGAGGCGCTGAATATACTGAAATGGTTGAACCTGGAGATGGAGCGTCGGTACGGTGTGCTGATGAATGCCGGTGTACGTAACATAGATGCCTATAACGAAAAGGCGGCCAAAAACCGCACACTCCCCAAGCTGGTGATCCTCATTGATGAAATCGCAGATTTGGTTCTGTTCGGCAAAAAGGAATTTGAGGATTCGGTACTGCGGATCGCCCAAAAAGCCCGTGCGGCGGGCATCCATATGGTTTTGGGTACCCAAAGACCGACTGCGGATGTGATCACCGGAATGCTAAAGGCCAATATTCCTGCCCGGATGGCATTTAAGACTGCCACGGCGGTAGAATCCCGGACGATCCTGGATACTGCCGGTGCGGAAAATCTCTTGGGCAACGGAGATCTTCTCTATACCACACCGGGGCGTATGAAGCCTCTGCGCTGTCAGGCGGCCTATTTCACCGATGAAGAGGTGGAAGCCATTGTGGAATATGTAAGTGAATACTACGAAAACTGAGAAAAGCCACCCGGATGGGTGGCTTTTTGAATGGATAATTGATAATGGACAATTGACAATTGTGATATTGCGCGGCGAAATCCCTTCCCCCGGGGGGAAGGTGGCTGAACGCAAGTGAAGCCGGATGAGGAACGGCGAAATTTGAAACATTGCAGAATGTCTGATCGTTGTACAAATCTATCATTTATCGCCGCATTCCTCACCCGGTTTTTGCTCTGCAAAAACCACCCCCGCCTGCGGGCGGCCGGTCGCGGCTCTGACAATCCACCGGATTGTCATTCACTACCGCGACTGCGCTTCGCTTACCCCGGGGGAGGGGATAGGCGGATGATATCCGTCCCTACGAGGGGGAACGGATCCTTCGGCGCGGCTTTGCCTTGCTCAGGATGACAGGTGCGGTAGATAATTTTCAACTGTCAACTGTCAATTGTCAATTGAACAGCTCTGTACTGAGGTATCGGTCGCCGCCGTCGGGGAAGATGACTGCGATGCGCTTGCCGGCGTTTTCGGGACGCTTGGCTACCGTTATGGCGGCGCTGAGGGCAGCACCGGAGGAGATGCCGACGAACACACCCTCGCAGTCACGGAGCAGTCTTGCGGCGCTGTAGGCCTCCTGCTCGGTCACAGTAACCACTTCGTCGATAAGAGAAGTATCTAATATCTTAGGGATAAAGTTGGCACCGATGCCTTGCAGACCGTGAGACCCCGCTTTGCCGCAGGTCAGCAGGGGAGAGGCGGCAGGCTCTACGGCAATGATTTTTACATTGGGGTTTTGCTTTTTGAGGAAGCGGCCGCAGCCGGTCAGCGTACCGCCGGTGCCTACGCCGCACACGAAGATGTCCAGCCTGCCCTCCGTATCCTTCCACAGCTCGGGACCGGTGGTCTCCTCGTGAGCGCGGGGATTGTTTTCGTTTTCAAATTGGGCTGGGATGAAGCTGCCGGGAATCTCTCTTTGCAGTTCCTCTGCCTTTTCCACAGCGCCCTGCATTCCCTTTGCACCGGGGGTCAGCACCAGCTGGGCGCCGTATGCTGCCAATAATTTCTGCCGCTCGATGCTCATACTGTCGGGCATTACGATGACGGTCTTATAGCCACGGGCAGCGCAAACAAAGGCAAGACCGATGCCGGTATTGCCGGAGGTGGCTTCGATCACCGTACCGCCGGGGGACAGCAGTCCTTCTTTTTCCGCATTTTCGATCATATAAAGGGCTGCCCGGTCCTTGATGGACCCGGCGGGATTATGGGATTCCACTTTGCCCATCAGGGTGGCAGAAAGCCCCTCCAAGCGCATAAGCTGGTGGAGAGTGATGAGCGGCGTATTGCCGATGAGTGCGGTGGCGTTTTGATAGAGCATAAAAGCACATCCTTAATTACAAATTATAAATTATACCCTCGAAAAAGCGTGTCATTCTGAGCGGAGGCGTAGCCGGAGTCGAAGAATCCGTATTTTTGGAGAACGGATCCTTCGACGCGCGTGGAATTAAGGTATGATTGCCACCGGCAATCATTTAGATTTTGATTCGCTGCGCGGAGCACCACGCTTGCTCAGGATGACAGAGGAAGGACGGAGGTGTGAAGCAGGAGATTGCCGCGGCTCTGCGAGCCTCGCAATGACAATGAGGGCTTTGGAAGGGTTTCTTTGATTATAGCATATGCCACTATTATGTCAACGATTGACAGAGAAATTATCCTATGGTATTTTATAGCAAAGGAGTGATCTCTATGGAAAGAATAGAAGAACAGATTGAAGGCTTGGTGGATTCCATTTTGGACGATTACGGCTTGGGGCGGGACATCGACCGGATGGATATTGTTCGCCGTCCCGACAAGGCGGCGGTCATTGACATCATTGATAAACTGCGCTGGATCGTGTTCCCCGGCTATTCCCGGGATAAAAATTATAAGGTCTATAATGCAAAGCATAATCTATCTATGCTCATAGAAGATGTGTTTTATAACCTGACCAAGCAGATCTCTCTCATTTTGCGGGAA
Organism: Oscillospiraceae bacterium; assembly: GCA_015067785.1. GTDB lineage: Bacteria > Bacillota > Clostridia > Oscillospirales > Oscillospiraceae > Faecousia. The sequence goes on along the minus strand of SVLR01000042.1, from coordinate 1,862 downwards.
GCGGGTGAGGAGACGGAGACTGCAAAAGCACGGGCAGAGGAGATCAGCATTGCCTTTTTCGGGAAAATTCCCGCTGTCCGGGCGGTAGTACAGACCGATCTGCAGGCCTTTTATGACGGTGACCCGGCAGCTACCGATATGAGCGAGATCATTTTTGCCTATCCGGGACTGTTTGCCATTACGGTCTACCGCCTTGCTCACGAATTGCAGCTTTTGCAGGTGCCCCTGCTGCCGAGAATTATGACGGAGCACGCCCACAGCGTCACCGGTATCGACATCCATCCCGGCGCCACCATCGGAGAATATTTCTTCATTGACCACGGCACCGGCATCGTCATCGGTGAGACGGCGGTCATTGGAAAGAATGTGAAGCTCTATCAGGGCGTGACCTTGGGCGCGCTTTCTACCCGGGGCGGGCAAAGCCTGCGAGGTGTGCGCCGCCATCCCACCATCGAGGACAATGTGACCATCTATGCCGGCGCGTCGGTTCTGGGCGGCGATACAGTTATTGGGCAAGGCTCGGTCATCGGCTCTAACGCCTTTATCACCAAATCTGTCGCGCCTTGCACCACGGTGAGCATCAAGAATCAGGAGCTGCAGATGAAGGTAAGAGCAGGGTGCTGCGAGGAGTTTAAGAATTAAAAAGGCTCCCTTGTGTAAAGGGAGCTGGCAAAAATCTTTGATTTTTGACTGAGGGATTGTCGCTTACCGATAGGCTACAACCCCTCCGTCAGCCTGTTCGGCTGACACCTCCCCTTACACAGGGGAGGCTTTTTTGCGTTCAGTCACCGAAGGTGTAGAGGTCTTTGTTGCGTTCCTTGAAGATGCCGTAGACGGTTTGCAGAAGGTCATCGTCGGAAATGGTGACAAATTCCTCGTTCTCCTCGTCAATAGGCTGAACCTCTAAAATGATGATCTCGGCGGCATCCTCCTCTGCGGGGGTCAGGACAATATATTCCTTGCCCTCGTAATCGATGCTGTCCAAAAATTCAAAGTCGCAGTCCTCTCCGTTTTCGTCCACAAAGGTGACGATGGAAGATTCCTCTTCCTGCATTTCCAGTTCCTTGTTATCCATAAGCATTCTCCTTTCGGGGTTTTCTCTATTATAAGATAAAGTTTCGGGTGTGTCAATAGAAAAGGGGATTGCTTTCTCCGGGGGGAATTGGTATAATAAATGCAAACAGGAAAACCAGTCTGTCGAAAAATCTATTTGTAGGCGCCGCCCCCTACAGATTTCATTTCAAACTTTTTTGACATGCTGAACCTCCCCAAAGGGGAAGGTTTTAGCGGTTTCAAATTCTAATCTATGGAGAACGGTATGGATATTTATCTCGAAATTTTCGGCTATATCGGCACGGCACTGGTGATCATTTCCATGATGATGACCTCTATGCTGAAGCTGCGGCTTTTTAATATGGCCGGCGCGCTGATCAGTATGATCTATGCCATCGCCCGCAATACCTGGCCGGTGGCGGTGCTGAATTTCTGCCTGCTTGCCATCAATCTGTTTCAAACCATCAAGGAGCTGCGGCAGAGGAAAAAGGAAAAAGCGTAAAAAACATCGACTGAATGCTCGGTGGTCGTAAAACAGTAATATTTGAATTTCTTGGAACAGGCATGATTTCGGTCATGCCTGTTCCATTTTCTTTTTTATCAGAGCTTGCTCTTTTTCATCTGCGAAGAACTTTACCTGTATCGGTCGCTTGCGATTTGTGTTATCTGCCATAGTGCGCGCACCATCCTTTTACAGTTTGATCTGTTCAGGGAATGCTTCTTTTCGCATGATACCCCACATCTTGTCGATATAAGATAGTGTGTAAAAGTTCTCGTAGTAATGATAGTAGAAAGCACCTTTTAGTGTC
>SVLR01000001.1 GCA_015067785.1 Oscillospiraceae bacterium | reverse complement strand
CGCAATGTGAAGTTTGTGGTGCTTTGGTCAGACCCGATGTAACCCTTTATGGAGAATCCTTGGATGGCTTCAATTATGCGGATGCTGAGGAGGAAATTTCCAGTGCGGATGTTCTGATCGTTGGCGGATCCTCTTTGGTCGTACACCCGGCAGCGTCTTTGATCGATGCCTTTACAGGGGAGCATCTCATTATTATCAATTATTCTCCCACTGCCTATGATGGCTTAGCGGAGTGCATCATTCACGATTCGATTTCTGATGTCCTGCGCTATCTTGCAGAGGAATAACCACAGCCTTATGAATCCGCAGGGACACCCGTCCTCGGGTGTCCGCCAATCGGCTATATCTTTCGTTTATAGAATTTTGTGTATAGGAGGAAGCGCATATGCGAAAGAAAGTGATAATAGGTTTGATTATGTTTGTAGCAGGCATTCTCATAAATGAGATAACGTACATATCGGCTATATTGGACATAACTGACATATGGGTACTCCGTATTATTGTCCGTACTATTGCTTATATTATAGGGGTTGCTGGTATGACAATGGGTATAAACGCTATGATTTCTCTCAAGCAAAAAAAGAAGACGTAGCGGTTAAGACAGGGGACGGTTCTCTGTCTTGATTGTAGGGGTCGACCTCCCGGACGACCCCGAAACCAAATCGGCGCTCAATGCGGTGAAGGCCCCCTTGTGTAAAGGGGACTCCGCGAAGCGGTGGGGGATTGTGTATCGATAGATTACAACCCCTCCGTCAGCCTGTTCGGCTGCCACCTCCCCTTGCACAGGGGAGGCTTTGGCGTGACGTCGAGGACGTCGCCCACTACAAATGCTCCCGAGGTGAAACGAAATTCGCCACGGGAATTTTTCTATATTTTTTAACGGAATAATTGCAAAATGCGTCTGCGTATGCTATACTAATTAGAATGATACACCCGGAGGTGTTTATTATGGAAAATACAGCTTTTCAGGCGAAAATAGGGGATTTTTTGCCGGGAATCGAGCTTCGTTTTAATGCGCCTATGAAAAACCATACCTCTTTTCGCATCGGCGGTCCGGCGGAGGTTATGGCATTCCCGAAAAATCGTGAGGAACTGTCTGAAATCTTAAAAGTGTCCAAATTATTGGACGCGGAATATCGTATTTTAGGTGCAGGAACCAACATTCTCGCCCCCGATGAGGGAATAAAGGGGATCGTCATCTGTCTTAAGGACTCCTTGGATGGAATGGAGCTGCTGCCCGGCGACCGGGTGAGGATCGCTGCCGGCGTGTCTATGGCAAGAGCGGCGATGTTTGCGGCAAATCACAGCCTTTCGGGTCTCGAGTTTGCCCACGGCATTCCCGGCAGTGTTGGCGGCGGCGTGTATATGAACGCCGGTGCCTACGGCGGCGAAATATGTCAGGTCTGCGAATGCGTAGAGGTGATGGATGATAGCGGCGATATCCGCACTGTCCCGGGAAGCGAAATGGACTTTTCCTACCGTCACAGCCGCTTGGAGGATGAGGGTGGCATTGTGCTTTCTGTAACCTTTACCCTGACGCCTGAGCCCGAAAGTGAGATCCGGGAGAAAATGCAGGAGCTGATGGCGAAACGCAGAGCCTCCCAGCCTCTCGACAAGCCCTCTGCCGGCTCCGCCTTTAAGCGTCCCGTGGGTGGTTATGCGGCAGCGCTGATCGACGGCGCAGGACTCAAGGGCTACCGGGTGGGGGATGCCGCCATCTCGGAAAAGCACGCTGGCTTTGCTGTTAACTTGGGTGAAGCCACCGCTGCGGATGTGCTGACCCTTTTGCGGCAGGTATCCGATAAAGTATATGAAAGCTCCGGTATTCGAATCGAGCCGGAAATTAGACTTTGGTAAAAGAAAGGGAGGGGATTTAAGTGGCGATCTCTTTTTCCGCAGGCGCGAAGGCAGAGGTTTGCCGCGCCACCTCAACTGGTCATTGCTGCGCTTTGGCGCAGTGCTTTGGTGTTCTGCTGTTTGGCAACAGCTTTACTTCTGACGGTGTCCGCATCGTCACCGAAAACCGGGACTTTGCCCAACTGCTTCCCAAGCTTTTCCACAAGGCTTTTTCTATGGATTTTGACATCCGTCCCCAAGAGGAGAGTGGCAAGCTGGTTTTCGGTATCACAGACCCTGTAAAGTGCAGACGGCTGATGGATACCTACGGATTTGACCCGGCAAGCAGTCTTTCCCTTCATATCAATCTCCAGATTTTGGAGGAGGATTGCTGCAAGGCTGCATTCCTCCGGGGCGCATTTTTAGCCGGCGGCTCTGTTACCGACCCGGGAAAGGGCTACCATTTGGAGCTGACTACCTCCCACGCAAGCGTGGCCCGGGAAGCCTATGCACTGGCACAGGAGGCTTTGGGCTTTTATCCCAAGCAGACAAGCCGTGCCGGCAGCTGGGTGCTCTATTTCAAGCAAAGCGACCAAATTTCCGATTGTCTAACCTATTTGGGTGCGCCCATTGCAGCTATGGATATTATTGAAGCAAAGCTGGAAAAAGAGCTGAGCAACAAGGTAAACCGCCGCTGCAACTGCGACGATGCCAACACTTCCAAGGTTGTGGAGGCCGCCCAGCAGCAGCTTTCTGCCATTCGCACCCTGCGCAGCCGGGGCATATTTGATCAGCTGCCCCAAAAGCTGAAGGCTGCCGCTATTGCCCGGGAGGAGAATCCCGACGCATCCCTGACAGAGCTGGCGCAGCTTATGGAGCCGCCCATTACCAAACCGGCAATGAATCACCGACTGAAAAAACTGGCGCAATTGGCGCAGGAGGCATAATATGGGTTTTGTCCATTTACATGTTCACTCGGAATATAGCCTTTTGGACGGTGCCTGCCGCATTGACCGGATGATGGATCGGGTCAAGGAGCTGGGGCAGAGCGCCATTGCGCTGACTGATCACGGCGTGATGTACGGCTGTATTGACTTTTATAAAACTGCCAAGGCTGCCGGCATTAAACCTATTATCGGCTGTGAGGTCTATGTGACCCGCAGAAATATGGAGGACCGTGTCCACGGTATTGACAACGACCCCTATCACTTGGTGCTTCTGTGCAAGGACCGTCAGGGCTACGAAAACCTCTGCAAGCTGGTGTCCGAAGCCTTTATCCACGGTTTTTACGGCAAGCCCCGTGTGGATATTAAGCTTTTGCGGCAGTATAATGAAGGCTTGATCGCCCTTTCTGCCTGCCTTGCCGGCGGTGTCGCCCAGTATCTTATGGATGAGGATTATCATGCAGCAAAGGACTATGCCCTTACGATGTCTGAGATCTTTGGACCGGACAACTTCTATTTGGAACTGCAGGATCACGGTATTCCGGAGCAGACCGCTGTCAATCAGGGCATCTGCCGGATCGCAAGAGAGACAGGCCTTCCTTTGGTGGTGACTAACGATGCTCACTATCTCCGCAAGGAGGACGCTGCGGTGCAGGATGTGCTGCTGTGCGTCCAGACCGGCAAGACCATCGACGATCCCAACCGTATGAAATTCCAGACCGAGGAATTTTACCTAAAGAGCGAGGAGGAGCTGTGGAAGCTGTTCCCCGGGCTGGACGAAGCCTTTGAAAATACCGTCTGCATTGCCGACCGCTGCAATCTGGAATTTGTCTTTAATCAGTACCATTTGCCCTCTTTCCCGGTACCGGAGGGGTATACCAATGAGGAATATTTCCGCAAGCTCTGTATGGACGGCTTTCGGGAGCGGTATGATGATCCCCCTGAAAGCTACAAAGAGCGCTTGGAATATGAGATCGGCGTCATCAGCCGGATGGGCTATGTCAACTACTATCTCATCGTTTGGGACTTTATCCGTTTTGCAAAGGAAACGGGTATTCCTGTAGGACCGGGCCGTGGCTCCGGTGCTGCCTCCATCGTTGCCTACTGTATGCATATTACAGAGGTAGACCCAATGCAATATTCTCTCATTTTCGAGCGTTTCCTCAACCCGGAGCGTGTCAGTATGCCTGACTTCGATACGGACTTCTGTCAGGAGCGCCGGGGCGAGGTTATTGAATATGTTATGCAGAAGTACGGCGCTGACCATGTGGCGCAGATCGCGACCTTCGGTACGATGGCCGCCCGCGGTGCCATCCGTGATGTGGGCAGAGTGCTGAACTTTACCTATGCAGAGACCGATCAGGTGGCAAAGCAGGTGCCCACAATGCCGCTGCACATCACCCTGAAAGAAGCCTTGGATGTCTCGCCCAAGCTGCGGGAGATGTACGACGGAGACGAGCGGATCCGCACCCTCATCGACACCGCAATGCGGCTGGAGGGTATGCCGAGAAATACCTCCACCCACGCCGCAGGTGTGGTGATCACCGCGGACCCGGTGTGCAGCTATGTGCCCCTTTCCTGTAATGACGATACCATCGTCACCCAATATACGATGACTACCATCGAGGAGCTCGGTCTTCTTAAAATGGACTTTTTAGGTCTTCGCAACCTGACGGTCATCAAGGATGCCCAAACCCAAATTCAGAAAATAGACCCGGATTTTGACATTGACAATGTCCCCGATAACGACCCGGAGACCTTCCGGATGCTTGCCGAGGGCAAGACCCAGGGTGTCTTCCAGCTGGAATCCGCCGGCATTACCGGTGTCTGCGTCAATATGAAGCCTACTTCTATTGAAGATATGACGGCGATCGTGGCGCTGTACCGTCCCGGTCCTATGGATTCTATTCCGAAATTTATTGCCAACAAGCAGAATCCTGCCAAAATCACCTATAAAACACCTCATTTAGAGCCGATCCTCCGGGTCACCTACGGCTGTATCGTCTATCAGGAGCAGGTCATTGAGATCTTCCGCTCTCTGGCAGGCTATACCATGGGACAAGCCGATAACATCCGCAGAGCCATCTCTAAAAAGAAGCAGAAGGTCATCGAGGAAGAACGGAAGGTCTTCGTCTACGGTGATCCCAAGCAAAATATTCCCGGCTGTGTGGGCAGAGGCGTTTCGGAGGCTGCCGCCCAGTCGATCTATGACGAGATCGTGGAATTTGCCAACTACGCCTTTAATAAGGCACACGCTGTTTGCTATGCGGTGGTATCCTACCAGACCGCATACCTTAAGTGTCATTATCCCCACCAGTATATGGCGGCACTGATGACCTCGGTGCTGGATTCTGCGGTGAAGATCTCCGGGTATATTGCCGAGTGTAAGAATATGGGCATTCCGGTGCTGCCCCCGGATATCAACCGCTCGGAGGATACCTTTACGGTAGAGGGCAATGCCATTCGGTTCGGTCTTGGTGCCGTGAAAAATGTCGGTGTTGGTCTTATCCGCAATATGGTAAAAAAACGCAGCGAGGGCGGCGATTTCCGCTCCTTGGAGGACTTTTTGCAGCGCATGGGGGATGAGATCAACAAGCGGGCAGTGGAAAACTTCATCAAGTGTGGCGCGATGGACGGCTTCGGCTACCACAGAAGTGAGCTCTTGGCAGTCTATGATATGATGATGGACAGTATCTCTTCTGCCCGGAAAAAGAATGTGGAGGGGCAGATCGGTCTCTTCTCCATGCTGGAGGAGGACGATGCGGCTGCGGCTATCCCCATTCCGAAGCTTAACGAAATGAGCAAGGCAGAGCTGATGCTGCTGGAAAAGGAGACTACCGGTATTTACATCTCCGGTCACCCGATGGACGATTATCGCCCCTTCCTGAAAAATACCCACGTGGTATCCATCGGTATTCTTATGGATGAAGAAGGCAGTTATCAGGACGACCAGATCGTCAGCGTAGCCGGTGTGATCCAGCAGGTAAAAATGAAGACCACCCGCAATAACTCCATGATGGCCTATGTGACACTGGAGGACGATACTGCCTCCATTGAAATGCTGGCATTTTCCAATGTGCTGAGCCAGTTTGGCGGTTACCTCCGGGAAAATCAGGCGGTGGTCATTACCGGCAGACTCTCTATGCGGGACGATAAAGAACCCCAGATCGTCATTAACCGGGCAAGACCCATTTCTGATTTTGCAAACGGAAATCCGGACCCGGAACCGCAGCAGACGAAAGCAGTCCGTGAAAAGCGGGAGATAAAGGCGGATCAGGTGCTTTACCTGCGGCTTCCCAGCGAGAATAGTCCTCTTTATCAGCCGGTAAGAGCATCCTTGCAGATGTTCCCCGGAGATATCAAGACGGTACTCTACTTTGAGGATACCGGTGTCCGCCGCGGCACGACTTGCGCATTGAACGATAAGCTGCTGCAGAAACTCAAAACCTTCTTGGGTGAGGGAAATATTGTGCTGAAATAGCTTTCCTTTTATGACGGAATGTGCTATAATCATTGGTAAGAAATTACATTACTAAAGAGGATATACTATGTCTCAGGAAAAATTCAAAACAATGATCGGCGGTCAGGCGCTGATCGAGGGCATTATGATGCGCGGTCCTAAGAAGGATGCCATCGTTACCTGTGCAAACGGAGAACTGAAGATCGATGTGAAGGACCGTAAGCTGCCCCCCAAGGTCATCAGCAAGATCCCTTTTATCCGGGGCATGGTCAGCTTTTTCGATGCCCAGCTGACCGGCGTGAAGGCGCTGATGCAGGCATCGGAGCTTGCCCCGGAGGAGTATCAGGAAGAACCCAGCAAGTTTGACGCTTGGCTGGAAGAAAAGCTGGGAAATGAAAAGTTCCAAAAGATCGTGGTAGGTCTTGGTGTCTTTTTGGGACTGGGTCTTTCTATTGTGCTTTTCTTCCTGCTTCCGATGATCGTAGGCGGCTTTTTCTACGGTATCGTGAAGAATAACCTGATCATCAACCTGATCGAGGGCTTGGTGCGTATTGTGATCTTCGGCACCTATATGGTGCTGGTGTCCCGGATGCAGGAAATGAAGCGTGTCTTTGCTTACCACGGCGCAGAGCATAAGACCATTCGCTGCTACGAGGCAGGACTTCCCCTGACAGTAGAAAATGTACAAAAGCAGACCCGACTGCATCCCCGCTGCGGCACCAGCTTCCTGCTTGTGGTAATGGTGCTGTCCATCTTGGTATTTTCCGCGGCATCCTCCGGACTTTTGGCGCTGATCCCCGCGCTGGAGACCATTCACGGCAGCTTCCTTTACCGGCTTATTATGATCGTTTTTAAGCTGCTGCTTCTTCCCTTGGTGGTAGGCATCAGCTATGAGATCAACCGCTGGGTAGGTCGTCACGATAACTGGTTTTCCCGGATTCTGACCGCCCCCGGTATGTGGATGCAAAACTTCACTACCCAGGAGCCGGACGAGGATATGATCCGCACCGGCATTGCCGCTCTGGAAGCAGTTATCCCGGAAAATGAGGGGGAAGACCGTTGGTAATGACCCTCGGAAACCTCTATATGTATGCGCGCAAAAAGTTGCTTGACTGGGAGGACGCGGATACCGCCCATTTCTATGCCCAGGAGCTTCTTTGCTGTGTTACCGGAAAGAATAAGGATCAGCTCCTATCCCACCGGGATATGTATGTGGGCGATCAGGAATGCGAAAGGGTAGAGGCGGGCATCAGGCGGCTTCTGAACGACGAGCCCCTTGCCTATGTGCTGGGAGAGTGGGACTTTTACGGAATGACCCTGAAAGTCACGCCTGATGTACTCATTCCCCGGGACGATACCTGCGCTGTGACAGATCTGGTCATCGAAGCTGCAAAAGCTATCCCCGGCGAAAAGCGGGTCTTGGATCTTTGCACTGGCTCCGGTTGTATTGGTCTTGCGGTGGCAAAGAATGTGCCCGATGTCTGGGTGACCTTGGCGGACATTTCCCGGAACGCTCTAGCGGTGGCAAAGGAGAATGTTGCCCGTCAGAAGCTGCATAGCAGAGTGACCTGCACAGCTGCGGATGCGTTGGGAGAGCCCTCGGCATTTCTTGGAAAGTTTGATATCATCGTCAGCAATCCCCCATATATCACTACCGATGAGATGGCGCAGCTTCCAAAAAGCGTAGATGACTTTGAGCCCCATTTAGCCCTCCACGGCGGTGATGACGGGCTTATCTTCTACAGAAGCATTGCGAAAAACTACCGCGCAGCCTTAAAAACAGACGGATATCTTTGCTTTGAATTTGGAGCAGCGCAGGGAAGCGCGGTAGCGGGAATACTAAGCGAAAACGGATTTACAGTACGGAAATTGGTGAAGGATTTTAATCAGAGAGAGCGGGCGATCATTGCCCGATATGAGAGAGAGGATGTATAGCTATGGCAACAAAAAAGACAGTATATGAAGCACCTACCCCTGCTTCCGATAAGAAAAAAGCACTCCAGACCGCCATATCCCAGATCGAAAAGAACTTCGGTAAGGGCACGGTTATGCGTTTGGGCGAGCGCCCGGATATGAACGTTGAAGCTATCCCCACCGGCAGCCTGGCACTGGACGCTGCGCTGGGTGTGGGCGGTGTACCCAAGGGTAGAATTATTGAGATCTACGGACCGGAATCCTCCGGTAAGACCACCCTTGCACTGCACATTTTGGCAGAAGCTCAGAAGCGCGGCGGCGAGGTCGCCTTCGTGGACGCAGAGCACGCCCTTGATCCGGTCTATGCGGCGGCTTTGGGTGTGGACACGGAAAATATGCTGGTCTCCCAGCCGGATACCGGCGAGCAGGCGCTGGAGATCACCGATGCGCTGGTGCGCAGCGGTGCTGTGGATGCGGTGGTCGTGGACTCCGTTGCTGCCCTTGTTCCTAAGCAGGAGATCGAGGGCGAAATGGGTGATACCTTCGTAGGTCTGCAGGCGCGACTGATGTCTCAGGCACTGCGGAAATTGGCTGGCACCATCGCCAAGACCAACTGTGTGGTCATTTTCATCAACCAGCTTCGTATGAAGATCGGTGTGATGTACGGTAACCCTGAAACCACCACCGGTGGCAATGCCCTTAAGTTCTACTCCTCCGTCCGTCTGGATGTGCGCAGAGTGGAATCCATCAAGGAAGGCGGCAATGTGATCGGCAACAAGACCCGTGTCAAGGTGGTCAAGAATAAAGTCGCGCCTCCCTTCAAGGAAGCCTTTTTCGACATTATGTACGGCGAGGGCATCAGTAAATGGGGCGAGCTGGTAGACTTAGCTGTGCAGCTGGAGGTTATTCAGAAGAGCGGCAGCTGGTTTAGTATGGGCGAAGAGCGGATCGGTCAGGGCAAGGATGCGGTAAAGACCTTCCTGCAGAATAACCCCGACATTGCAGAAAGCGTAGAAGCCCAGGTCCGTGAAAACCTGTGGAAGATCGGCGGCACCAAAGCACCGGCTAAGGTGGCAGACCGTCCCGTAGCTGTCAGCGCTGACGATTTTGATGATGAGGATTGAATCGATTGCCTCCCAGCCCGACCGGGCAGGGAGGCACGCGGTGCGTTTTGAGAGCGGTGAAAGTATGCGCCTTTACCGGCAGACGGTGGAGGACTTTGGACTTTATACCGGCCTGGAGCTGACCGACGAGGAATTTGCAAAGCTAACCGAGGCGGCAGGGAAAATGTCCGCCAAAATGCGGGCAGTGCGGATCATTTCGGCCTCCGGTATTACCAAACGGGAGCTGGAGCACCGCCTGATCCAAAAGGGCGAGGATGCGCAAAATGCCAAGGAGGCAGTGGCCTGGCTGACGGATATGGACCTGCTGGACGACAGCAAAACTGCCCGCAATATCGTCGAGCGTTGCATCCATAAGGGCTATGGCATCGCCCGGGCAAAACAGGCGCTTTATGAAAAAAGAGTGCCAAAGCATCTTTGGGAGGATGCCCTCGCGGACTATCCTTCTCAGCAATCGCATATCCTTTCTTATCTCGAAAACCATCCTGAGATCCGGGAAGACAGAAAAGCCCGGGATCGGGTCATTAACGCCCTGCTGCGGCGGGGGCACAGTTACGGAGAAATCCGCAGGGCAATGGAAGAATTGTCCTTACAAATGGAGGAAAATGATGGCTAATATTGGCTTTATATCCCTCGGCTGCGCGAAAAATCAGGTAGACTGCGAGCGGATGATGTACCGTGTCCGGGAAGCAGGTCACGAGGTGCTTAGCAGTGTGACCGGCAGCGATGTGGTGGTCATCAATACTTGCGGCTTTATCGATTCTGCGAAAAGCGAAGCCATTGATTATATACTGGAAATGGCAGCACTGAAAGCAGAGGGACTGATTGGCAAAATTCTTGTCACCGGCTGCCTTTCTCAGCGCTATCAGGAAGAAATCCTGAAGGAGATGCCGGAGGTTGACGGCATCCTCGGCACCGGCAGCTACCACAAGATCGTACCTGCCATTGAGCAGCTTTTAGAAGACACCCAAGTGGTGGATTTCGGCTCCATCAACGAGCCGGAGGAGGAGACCGGCAGAGTGCTGACCACCCCAGAGCATTACGCATTCCTGAAAATTGCCGAGGGCTGCGACAACCGCTGCAGCTACTGCGTGATCCCGTCGCTGCGTGGCAAATTCCGCTCCCGGACGATGGATGATGTGCTCTATGAAGCCCGGCTTCTTGCAGACAGCGGTGTAAAAGAGCTGATCGTGGTGGCGCAGGATACCAGCCGTTACGGTCTCGATCTTTACGGCAAGCGGATGCTGCCGGAGCTGCTGACAGAGCTTTGTAAAATCGAGGGGTTCCGGTGGGTGCGGATCCACTATGTCTATCCCGATGAGATCACCGACGAGCTGATCGAGACCATGGCTCGGGAGCCGAAAATCGTAAAATATCTTGACATTCCCATTCAGCACTGTAATAATAAGATACTGAAGCTGATGAATCGCCGTGGCGACGGTGCGTTTTTACGGGAGCTATTCGGAAAGCTCAGAGCCAAAATGCCCGATATCGTACTGCGTACCAGCGTCATTACCGGTCTTCCCGGTGAGGGGGAGGAGGAGTTCGCAGAGCTATGCGAGTTTTTGAAGGAAATGAAGCTGGAGCGGGTAGGTGCCTTTGCCTTTTCTCCACAGGAGGGCACACCGGCATATGATATGGAGTATGTGGATTTCTCTGTTGCCCAGCAGCGGGCGGAAATACTGGAACAGATCCAGTCCCGGATCATGGACGAGTATAACGCATCCTTCATCGGCAAGACCCTCACGGTTTTGGTAGACGGCTACAACGAGGAGTTCGGTCAGTTCTATGGTCGTACCTATGGCGACTCCCCCGACATTGACGGCAGAGTTTGGATCGCCTGCGACGAAGCTCTGACAGAGGGCACATTCCTGAACATCACCATCGACGGACTGGTAGACGGAGACCTCTCCGGCTATCCCCAGGAGGAAACAGTATGACACTTGCAACGAAAATTACCCTGATCCGGGTTGCATTTATCCCGGTATTTATGGTACTTATGTACTTGAGCGGCGGTCAAAGCGGCCTTTATATGTGGCTAAGTCTTGCGGTTTTTGTGGTCGCAAGCCTGACAGACTTCGTGGACGGCCATATTGCGCGGAAATATCAGCAGGTCAGCGACTTTGGTAAGTTTTTAGATCCCTTGGCGGATAAGCTGCTGGTGATCTCTGCTATGGCAATATTCTGTCAGTGGAATATGTTCCCCGCTTGGGCGCTGATGATCGTCCTGACCCGGGAATTTGCTGTTACCGGTCTGCGGCTCATCGCGGTAGGTAAGGGAAAGGTCATTGCCGCCGGTTGGAGCGGTAAGGTCAAAACCGCCAGCACTATGATCGGTCTTTGCGTGATGATGGCATTTCCCACAAATAGCATCCTCAGTTGGATCGTTATCGCTGTCATTGTACTGACTACCGTCTACTCCGGTGTGGAGTATTTCATCCAAAACTGGAACTGCCTCTGGGACAAAAAATAAAAATGGGTATTGTAGGGACACCCGTCCCCGGGTGTCCGCAAAACCCACAATAACCATAAAAAATCGGCACATTTTGTGCCGATTTTTTGCGTTTTTCGGATACCTTGGAGAGGTGTCCCTACGATTTTTATTTGCTGTTTTTGACGGAATTTACAATGAAATCCACACAGGCTTCTTCGCCTAAAACACCGCTGTTGAGACAGATGTCGTAATTCTCTGCATTGCCCCAATCCCGGCCGGTGTAATGCTCGTAATTGACCCGGCGGCGCTTGTCCTTTTCCTCCAAGCGGGCAAGGGGCGCTTTTTCCGACTCACCGTAGAGCCGCACGATCCGGTCAGCCCGATAATCGGTATCTGCGTGGATAAAGACGTGGAGACAGTCCTCCCGGTCCTTGAGAATATAATCCGCATTGCGGCCCACAATGACGCAGGGGCCTTTTTCCGCCAGCTGCAAAATGACGTTACACTGGATCGTCCACAGGAAATCCGCAGAGGAAAGGCCTTGCATCACCCCGGGCATACCCATAGAGGCAAAGGCGTAGGAAAACAGGCTTTTTCCCGGTGCGTGCTCGCCGTGTTCTGTTATGTAGCTGGGGTCAAAGCCGGACTCCAAGGCGATTTGCTCCACAAGCTCCTTGTCGTAAAAGGGAATACCTAATTTCTCTGCCACAGCCCGACCGATGGTACGGCCACCGCTGCCAAACTGCCGGGAGATGGTAATGATCTTCTTTTCCATAAAAACGCCTCCTTTGATTGTGTTTCTTTTATTATAAAACAAGGATGAAAAAAAGTCAAACTCCGGTGTACATTTTCTTCCTTTTGTGCTATAATGCTTGCATACAAAAGTAAGGAGATGCCTATGGATCCAATCATTCAGAAATTAGCCGAGGAGCTGGGTCAAAAGACCGAGTATGTCGCAAATGTCGTAGCCCTGATCGACGAGGGAAATACCATTCCCTTTATCGCCCGTTACCGCAAAGAAATGCACGGCGCGATGGACGACACGACCCTCCGTAACTTAGAAACCCGCCTGCAATATCTCCGCAATTTGGAGGAGCGTAAGGCCGAGGTCATTAAATCCATCGCAGGCCAAGAAAAGCTCACCGAGGAGCTGGAAAAGGCTATTTTGGCGGCTGTTACGCTCGCCGAGGTGGAGGACCTTTACCGCCCCTATAAGCAGAAGCGCCGCACCCGCGCAACCGTGGCAAAGGAAAAAGGTTTAGAGCCTTTGGCGCTTGCTATTTTCCAGCAGGACGGCAGCGACCCGTCTACCCTCGCGGGTGATTACATCGATCCGGAAAAGGGCGTAGAAACGGTAGAGGATGCCCTGCAAGGCGCATCGGATATTATCGCGGAAATGCTCTCTGACGATGCGGATATCCGCAAAGCGCTCCGGGAAAAAATGGAGCGCAGCGCAGTAGTCACCGTTGTTGCCGACGACCTGGAAAAGGAAAGCGTGTACACGATGTACTATGACTTTAAGACCCCGGTATCGAGACTGCAAAATCACCAGATCCTCGCCATTAACCGTGGCGAAAAGGAAGGCTTTTTGAAAGTCACCGCCGCCCTCCCCGGCCTTGAGGGGCAGGCACTGGTGTGCCGGATGGCGCTGAAGCCCGGTCTGCACATTTCCCAGTTCGTCCGCGCAGCTGCCGAGGATGCCTTTAACCGGCTGATCGCCCCCAGCATCGAGCGGGAGCTTCGCAGTACGCTCACCGACCGGGCAGCTGAGTCTGCCATCGGTAACTTCGCACTGAACTTAAAGCCGCTGCTGATGCAAAGACCGGTGAAGGGCTTCGTTACTATGGGTCTGGACCCTGGATATAAGAACGGCTGTAAGGTGGCTGTAGTAGACCCCACCGGCAAGGTGCTGGATACGGCCGTGGTTTACCCTACCTTCTCTCAGATCAAGCGGGCGGAGGCTATCCGTGTACTGACCGCAATGGCGAAAAAGCACGGCGTGCGCCACATTGCCATCGGTAACGGTACCGCCTCCCGGGAGACCGAGTCTATGACCGTGGATATGCTGAAGGGCTTGCCCGGCGTCAGCTATATGATTGTTAACGAAGCCGGCGCCTCCGTCTATTCTGCCTCCAAATTGGCGGCTGAAGAATTCCCGGATTACGATGTAAATCTTCGCTCCGCCGTTTCCATTGCTCGCCGTCTCCAAGACCCACTGGCTGAGCTTGTAAAGATCGATCCCAAGGCCATTGGCGTTGGTCAGTATCAGCACGATATGCCCGCAAAACGGCTGGACGAAGCCCTTGGTGCGGTGGTAGAGGACTGTGTCAATGCGGTAGGCGTTGACCTCAATACTGCGTCTGCAAGTCTCCTGCAAAAGGTCTCCGGACTGAACGGCACCATCGCCAAAAACGTGGTCAATTATCGTGAAGAAAACGGTCCCTTTACCGCCCGCAGCCAGCTGAAAAAAGTTCCCAAGTTAGGACCGAAAGCCTACGAGCAGTGCGCCGGCTTCCTCCGTGTACCGGAGAGCAAGGAGATCCTTGATAACACCGGCGTTCACCCGGAAAGCTATAAGGCAGCGGAAACGCTGCTGCTCCTCTGTGGCTATGACAAAAAGGATGTGAAATCCGGGGATATTGCAGCATTATCCGACCGCTATGAAGCCCTTGGAAAAGAGGAAGCTGCCGTCCGCTGCGGTGTTGGCGTTCCCACCCTCGATGATGTAGTCAAGGAGCTGCAAAAGCCTGGCAGAGACCCCCGTGACGAGCTGCCGCCTCCGGTGCTGCGTACCGATGTGCTGGAAATGAAGGACTTAAAGCCCGGAATGGTGCTTACCGGTACGGTGCGAAATGTCATTGACTTCGGTGTCTTTGTGGACATCGGAGTCCATCAGGATGGTCTTGTACACATCTCTCAGGTTGCAAAGCATAAGGTCACTCACCCCAGCCAGGTGGTACAGGTCGGTGATGTGGTAAAGGTCGCTGTTCTCGATGTGGATGAAAAGCGCAAGCGCATCAGCCTGACTATGAAAAATATTCCCAATGAATAAGAAGATCGGGTCTGCCGCGGCAGACCCGATTTGTTTATGCATTGTCTTCTTTTTTGCGGAATCTCTTATAGGGCTTGTACCAAGCTACATAAATAGCGCCAAAGATCAGAAGACTGATGACCGTCATGCACACACCTGCACGGAAGGCATCGTTTTGATAAACGATCTCTACCGTATGCGCACCCTCGGTCATATAGATGCCAAGCATTGCGCCGCCTACCTGTACTGTTTCCGCAGGCTCGCCGTCCACCATTGCGATCCAGTTGCCGTTCTGTGGAATGGAGGTGTACATCAGACCGTCCCGATCGCAGCTTATGGTGCCCACAATGTGTGTGGTGTCAAATTCAGAAATGGAGAGGGTAGAGGCATTCAAAATCCTGTGCGCCTGACGGAATTTTTCTTCGTTTAGAAGTCCGTTATCTACGCTGATAACTCCCTCTTCACCGGCCTTACAGTAGAATACTACCTGCACCTGATCCCCGGGGGCGACATCACAGACAGATGCCATCTGGGGCAGGGAATAGGCCTCCTGGTAGCGGTAAAGGGATGTGCCGTTTTTCCGCACCATAAAATTGTTGCGCTTGGATTGATTGATATCAATACAGAAGAAGCCTTCCTCTTTGATGGTGTAGGTGAAGGTGACTGCACCGGCGCTGGTGGCTTTATAGCGGCAGTAGCCGGAGGAATAAATGTTGGAAAGGGTAATACCGGAGGCTGCGGTGATCTTTAGGTCCTTTTCGGTGGAAAAGACATTGTTCACACCGGTAGCTGCCAGAATCAGGTCATTTTGGAAGGTAAAGCCGTTGCCGTCAATGGGAAATTCAAGCTGACCAAGCTCCTTATTTGCAAGGAAGCCCAAGGGCAGATAAGCGTTGTTTTCCAAGAGGATCACATCGCCATAGCGGCCGACTTCGTCAAAATAGCTGTTATCCTCAATGATGCCGTCCCGCTCGATCATATATTTGAGATTCAAAAACAGATTGGCAACGGGGGAGGCTTCCTCATAGCAGTAGCGGTTATAGTTGTCCTTTGCGCCATATCCCAGCGCCTGCATAAATTCTGTAACATTTACAAAGGCAGAGCTTGTAAAGGTGGTAATGCCGTTATAGCCATTGAGCGCGCCGTCGTTGAGAGACTGGGTGTGGGTGGTCTCTGCCCGGTAGAAGTGATTATCCTTTTCCCGCTCCTTCATAAGGGAGATCGCCTGCTTACTGTTATCTTTGCCCTTGGGATAGTAAGCGGTATTGGTGCCACCAAAATTGACGCTGAAATTCACAAGAGAGAGGATCAGCTCCACCGCCATCACACCTGCAAGGGTTTGGGCGCATAGCCTGCGGCGATTTGCCTGCTTTTGAAGCTGCTCTTCCTTCTTGGCCTTTTTCTCCGGTTTCAGGGGAAGGACCTGATAAAGAAGCACTGCACTATAAAGGACGATCAGAACGAAATTAAAGAGAATATAGACGGTTTCCGTGCTCTTTTCCGAAAACAGCATCAGTACCATAGCCAAAACTGCAGATATTACGATCTGCCAGGGCTTAAAGGTATCCCATAGGGTAAATGCACGATATGCCATCGTCAGCAGCACAAAGGAGAAAAGGAAAGAGAACCGATAGGGGATCATATTGGTAAAGTGGAAGCCGTGCCAGATATAGTCCAGCTGCCGGATGGCGAAGCTGACCATCAGGAACAGAAGAAGAATGACGGTGGTGAGCTTCTCCCGGAGCTTGACATTTTTGGCGGTCAGCATCAGAAAAGCCAGCACTATTGTTCCAATACCGCTATACACATTGGGAAGCCCTTCCTTAAAGGTAGGCGCGATACCGCCGCCCATATTGCCGGCAACCTTGCCCATTGCCTCCAGCAGTCCGGCAAAATTGTGCTCGGTGACCATATTGAGGCGGAAATCTACAGGGAAAGCGTTGACGGAGGAATGGGTATTTTGCAGTGCAGCGTAGGCAGGTAGGGTCAGCACCATCGTCATACATAGGGCAAGGATGGAGAAGATCGCCATCAATCCCAGATCGATAAGCAGCTTCTTGATGCTCTTGAAGCAGCAGATCTCATAGCAGAGAAAGGAGAGAAATACAAATATGCAGACAAAGAAGCCAATATAGTAGTTGATCACGACTGCGAAAAACAGCGCCATGGTATAAAGTACAAATTTCCGCTTTTCCAGCAGGCTTATCATACCGAGGATTACCAGCGGCAGAAGGGCAAAGGTATCCAGCCACATAATGTTCCACAGATAGCCCAGCGCCCAGGCACAGGTGGCATAAAATGCGCCAAAGAAGGCAATGGACCAGTCGTTGCGACCGAAGATCTTCTTCAAAAACAGAGCGAAGAACAGTCCTGCAAAGCCCAGCTTAATGGGGATCAGGAAAGTGAAGTAACCGAGGGTCATACTCTCCGGCAGCAAAACAGCCAGCCAGTTCAGGGGAGAAGCAAGATAGTAGGCAAAGAGCCCTAAATAGTCAAGACCCAAGCCTACGCTCCAAGTCCACTGCAGTCCCTTGCCCGAGAGGATAGCCTCCCGCATCTCCACAAAGAAGGGATAGTACTGATGGTACGCATCGGAATATAGAAAAGAGCCTACACCGAATGGGACATACTGGCAGATGATCATTACGCCGGTCATCCCAAGAAAGGGTAAAAGGAAAGATAGCAGCAGGGGAGAGATGCGGGAATTTTTGAGGGATATATTCGGTAAACGGAGCTGTTTCATTTTGGAGACCTCCAAATAGCGCATTTTCGTCCAGTTTACCATATATTTCCCCGCTGGTAAAGGGTTTTATGAAAAAACATTTGCCAGCACCGCACTTTGTTGTCATTGCGAGGGCGCTTTGCGCCCGTGGCAATCTCTCGGTGGAATGTTACATATTCATAAAAGGACCGTCGACGACGCCGGTCCCTACATTGATTTCGGCAGGAAACCCTTGCATTTTCTTGACGGCTGTGATACCATAACCTTGCGACACAATCATATATTGCGACGATACAAAGGATGTGTTTTTGCTTTGGTAAAAACGCACCCTTAATTTGGCATCCTTTGGGTTCGTCGAATGATTGTGTCGCAGCAATGGGGTTATGCGTTTTTCGGTGCGTAGCGACCGCTGCGCACCTTTTTATATGGAGGGACATATATGCAGAGAAATAGAAAAGGCTTTACAACTGTAGAACTGGTGATCGTGATCGCAGTGATTGCGATTTTGGCAACCGTTCTAATTCCTACTTTTTCCGGTCTAATTGGCAAAGCCAACGACAGCAAAGCCTTGCAGGAAGCAAAAAACGCCCATACAAACTACCTGATAGAAAACGGCGGCACCGCCCCGGAATATATCCTTTATGAAGCAGACGGCCGCTTTGTTGCCCTCCACAATGGCACCCCCAAGGGCGTTTATGCGACCGATAAAGAAGCGCTGAAATCTATGATCGCAAATGCAGACCCCACAAAGCTTGTAAAATACGGCAAAATGCATATATACGGTGCTGCTAGCCCCGGTGAGCCTCCTTTCTCCTTTGCAGGAAAAAAGGTATCTATTATGGGTGATAGCATATCCACATTTGGTGGCGTACCCAATGTACTGAATGCTGTATATCCCCATGACACGACTGTTAAATCCCGATCTGATACTTGGTGGCAGCAGGTCATCGATACGATGGGGATGGAGTTACTTGTTAATAATGCTTCAGGCGGTAGCCGTATTCTTTCTGATGAATATTTTCAAGGAAACGGTATTCGCAATGGCAACTACGCAGCATATCGAGATCGGTGTGTGAATCTGCACTCCGGTGAGGAAAAGCCTGATGTGATCCTCGTATTTATGGGCACCAATGATTTTAGCTATCATATAAATTCTGATTGCACCAATTGCCAAGTAATGCTGAATTGTGCGGAGTGTACAAGCAGAACTGATAAGAATCTTAATGTCTGTGAGACTTGCAGAAATGTAAGCGGTGTAAACTCAAGTTTTTGTAATAAGCCTTTAGGCACCGCAGACAGTGTAGATCTTTCCAATGCGGAGAATCCCACAAGCACCTGCGAAGCTTATGCGGTTGCGCTGGACAAGATGAAGCAAGCCTATCCTGATGTGAAGATTTACTGCCTGAGCTTGTTGCCCCGCGTGGAGCCTTATCAAGGCGGTTACCACGATCACGGCCAGCCTACTGCATTCAATGCCGAACTAAAAAAGGTGGCAGAAAAAGTCGGCGCGACTTTTGTTGATCTGGAGCACTGCGTCGACAATGCTTCTACAACGTGGAAAACATACTTTGGTGATGCGGTTCATCCTACCGCAACAGGAATGGATTTTATTAGTCAGGCAGTAATCGATGCCATGCTGGGTAAGGATGCCTATCACGCTGTAGCATGGAATCTGAGCGGTGTGAACGCCGATGTGAAACCCACCCTGATATCCGACGGAACATCCATCAACGCGAGACTGTACGCCGCCTCAGGCTGTCAAATCTCCTCTGTTGCTGTTACGATGGATGGAGTGGATATTACCGACTCTGTGTATGTAGACGGCAAGATCACCATCCCTGCCGTTACCGGAAATATCACGATCACCTCTACCGCAAAAGTGGATACGGAAGGTGGTATTGTCTGGTCGGTTATGGCTCTTAATTCCTCTGACGGAAAAGATTCGAACAATGGCTGGACGACCAGGGTTTCCACTAATTACATCGAGATTACCAACGGTGTATCCATTTCCGCTACCGGCGGCGCTGAGTACTATGTCTTTTATTTTAACAAGGATCTCACGAAATGTGATTTCGTGGATTGGAGTGTTAATGATCTGAACGTTCCCTCCGGAAAATATGTATATATGCGGATTGTGGCCAGAAATAAGTCGAACATCAATGCAACCTTGACTCCTGAATACGGAAATAATATCCAAGTGACAGTCGCGACCTCCGGAGAACAGAACGTTTTTTGGTCGGTCGGTGCTATCAATTCTACGACTGGTGCTGATGCAACTATGTCAAACAGAATTCGCACCGGTTTCATCAATGTTTCCGATGGCGTGAAGATCACCGTCACTGGCAATGCTAAATTATGCCCTATCTACTATAATGAGAATTTTAGTTTCCATTCCTGCCCGGTTACTAGTCCAGATGGTTATCTCACCGAACTGAACCTCCACGCTGGGGAATATGCATATATGCGGCTTATGGTCAGAGACTCATCAAACAACAACCTGACCGCCGACTATGGTCAAAGTATCAATGTGATGTTCCAATGATGCAATAATTCTCCAAATATTCTTATTGATTTATTGAAGTGGTGGAAAAACGCGCACCTTTTCGTCATTCCATCACAAACACACCCCAACCGGGAAACGGTTGGGGGTGTATCTTTTGTGTGGGTAAATGACCTGACAGGGAACGGACACCCGAGGACGGGTGTCCCTACACGGTTTGTCGGCGCGCATTGTAGCGGTCGGCGCCACGACGAACCGAAACAAAAATCGGCGCTCGATGCGCCGATTTTGTTAAAAGTCCTTTACAGTATCAAACAAATAACTCCGTTTGCGCCTTCGTTTACGACGCGGGTCAGGCAGCCGCGGAATTTGTTGCGGACATCGTCGGGGGTGCGGATCAGCTTGGAGCTAAGCCCTTCCTGAATGAGGGCGTAAACACTCTTGCCGAAAATGTTGCTCTCCCACAGCTTTTCCGGGGATTCTCCAGCCAAATAGCCGATTAAGTCCCGGGACTGCTTTTCATCGCCCACCATCGGGGAGATCTCCGTGTCAATGTCCACCCGAATCATATGAATAGAAGGCGCGCCGGCTTTCAATTTCACGCCATATGCACCGTTCTTTTTGAGGATCTCCGGGGTTTCCAGCTTCATCTCCTCTGCGCCGGGCATTACGATGCCGTAGCCGGTGGCTTTCACCGAGGAAAGGGCATCAGCAATCTTATCATACTCTCGCTTGCTTTCCGACAGGGTAGTAAGCAGCGATAAAAGCTGTCCGTCATTTTCGATGGGCATCCCAGCCTTGGCACTAAGGATTTCGTAGAAAAGTTTCTCAGGGAAGGTCAGTACACAGGATACTGTGCCCGAGCCAAGGTCGATAGACCGGATCTTAAAGTCCTGCACCGCTTCCAGCTCCCCAAGAGCGGCAAGTGTTCCCTCGGCTTGGGCAAGGCAGGCGATCTGCTCGGCTGCCTGCAAAAGGGCCGTGTCCAGCGCGCTCTTTACCGGGTGATCCATCTCCAGCGCGTCCATCCACCGGGGGAGATAGACTGCAAGTTGCTGCATTGGAAACGCATAGAGCAGCTCCTGAAGTAGTCCGTTGATATCCTCGACCGTCAGCGCCTGACAGTCGCAGACGAAGCTGTCGACGCCATACTTTTCTTTCAGCTCTGCCTGCACCGCCTTTGCCGCATTTCCCGTGGGGGAGGCGGAGTTGATGATCACAAGATAGGGCTTTCCTGCCTTTTTCATATCGGTAATGGCCCGACCTTCCGCCTCTAAGTAATCTGCCCGGTCTATGTCCGTCACCGTGCCGTCGGTGGTGACCACAAAGCCCACAGAGCAGTGCTCCTGCATCACTTTTTGTGTGCCAAGCTCAGCCGCCTCCACCAGAGGGATCTCATAATCATACCAAGGGGTCGTGACCATCCGGGGCACACCGTCCTCGGTAGCGCCCACCGCGCCGTCTACCATATAACCCACCGAGTCGATCATCCGCACCCGCAGCCGCGTGGTCCCATCGGGGCAGATCTCCACCGCTTCCTCCGGCACGAATTTGGGCTCGCTGGTCATAATGGTCTTTCCCGAGCCGCTTTGGGGCAGCTCATCCTTTGCCCGCTCCTTACGGTAGGGGTCTTCGATGTTGGGAATGACCATCGTCTCCATTATTCTCTTAATGAGGGTGGATTTACCGGTGCGTACCGGGCCCACCACGCCGATGTAGATATTACCTCCCGTTCGTGCGGCAATGTTTGCGTACATATTTTCCATAAGCCAGCCTCCTTAGCTTGGCAGGAGGCCTGCTCCTGCCTCGTTCTACGAAAGAATATGTCCACGGAAAGGGAAATAGACTGAAAATTTCTCAGGAGGTCAAAATAGAGCGTAACTATCAAAAAACAACTAAAATGGACAAGGGGTCGATACAGACATCGACCCCTTGAAAATAAGATTTGACACGGTGAGATTTACACAATGTAATTTAGTAACCAAAATTTAGTCTATATACACCGGATTGTGTTGCTGGATTGTATGCCTAATGCAACATTATCAAATGGTTCGGTTGGCTCGGTCGGTTCGGCAGGATCTTCCGGCTCGGTAGGCGCAGCATCGAATAAATCCCATAAAACTGCAATAACTGCCATTTCTTGAGCCTCACAACCATTTTGGCCGACATTAAGTGTTTCGTATGTGTAGCTAGTATTTCCGTATTTAACATCGGCAAATCCAGGGAGTACATCGTATTCTGTTTTGTAGAAATCCTGAGCGATCAGTGAAAAAGCAGTTGCCCAAGACTCCGACCATGTTAAATGCATAGCAAAGGTTTTATCATCCTTATCGTAAAACTGGTCTTCATCAATAGCGTGATCTGTATCTTGAATGATAATATCCCATAGAGTAGCCCCGCAGACCCCCAAAGAACGTTCTACATAATGTCCATATTCGTGAATCAGTGTATCGATATTTTTAAATTTGTTTGCTCCAATACCTGAAAAGCAGTTTCCGGCAAGAACACCAAAGCAAAAAGCAGCATTATTATCAAAAGTATATGGAAAAACTACATTAAGAAAATTATCGGTTGACATTCCCATTTTCTTCGCAAACCGTTGCCCCACAACCATCCCTTGCTGGACATAGGTTGCCTTAGAAGCATTGATATCCTCATCATATAGAATATAGTAGTCTAAACCTGTTGTTATACCGTTATGTATCTTGTCGGATATATCAATATCGCAGTAGTAACTGGTTATTACCCAATCCGCTGCGACTTTGAATGTTTCACTTTCCAATGAACAGCGAATAAAGAAATCCATATCACCACTTTCCCAAATGTCCCCGTCGTCAGAATTATCGAAAGTAAAGGAATATTGACCGTAGCTATTCGTATATCCGACGGCGATGCACCGGGAACCAATGGCGTCTTTATCGTGTAATTCTACTTTCGTCATCCGTAAAGGAAGTTTATTGCCCGCCGTATTTATCTCCCAGCTAAGTGTACCGGATATTGTCATAATACTCGAAGTTGCTGTGGCTGCCATGTTTGAGGACGGTGTGCTTGGATGTGCTTGTGAAGCGGTAGCTTCAATTCCATCATATGCAACAAAGGTTTGTGATAAAAGAGAATAAGCATCCTGCCACTCGTCTAAGGTAATCAATCCGGATTCGTATTGATCCTTCATACAGTCATACCACGCTTGATCCTTTGCAATATCGCTGACATAAACGGTATCGCCGTATTTGTAGGTATATAGTGAGCTTTTTACCACATCTCCATTTCCGTAATCTGCATAAACATCCACACTGCCGAATTCTTCGGTTGCGGTAAGGGTAAACTGCATAGAATTGCCGCTTTCTTCGGTTACGGTTATGCCATCTGCAACATAGTAGTAATCCATAACATCTGTATAATCGAAGCGAAGCACAATTTGTTCATCGGTTGTGAATTTTTCAGAGCTAACAATGGGTTTTAATTCGTGTTCAGGCATAGGAATCGGGTTTTCGACTGAAATGCCGTTATTTAAAGAAATACTTTCTGACGGTAGAATGGCTTCAGCTTGCTTTGCGGATTTCTCGTTGGAGTTTGCCGACACTGTGACACTTGATATGGATAAGAGTTGTGCAAATGTTAAAACCAAAGCTAAAAACCTAAACCTCGAATTATTCATTATTTTTAACCATCCTTTCGTTCAATTGTTTTTTCTTATCGGGGTACATCAGTAGAGGAAAGACCTTTGCCAGCGTTATGAATTCTAACTTTTCCGCTTGTAAGATTCTCATACTTCAAACCTTTCTCGCTTCCCATACATATTTTATATGTATTCTCCGACGGGATATAGGCTATTGCATACACGCCAAAGCAAACATAACCGGTGGTGAGTTCCAATGTTTCCTTGGGAATTGTCAGTGCCTCGGTATGGTCGTACTTTGTGCGACCCCAGTAATTATACTGTACCTTGTAGTTTTCTTCATAGTCCTCGGGCGTAATTTCTTTTACGAAATGCCATCCTTCAATTTCTTTATAGTTTGCAAAACGAGTGGATATGTAATCTATATATTTCGCATTGTAAAAGTAGAGTGCTATGCAAACAACTGGACATTTTTCAGCGCTAATACCGCCAATTTGTATGTAATCAATGATGTCGCCGTTATCGTCTCCAAAAGAGAAATCCAAAGTAATATCATCTATGTTAAATTCGTTTTTATCACTTCGTATTCCAATTGCGACCGAGGGTAATAATCCTACATAGAAGCCATCGTGCCCAATGCTGATAGCATAGGGGCTGGCGCAGGAGGAGAAGAGAATGAGTATTACTAACAGGATGCTAATGGTTGACAGTACTTTCTTCATACTTAGTTGCTCCTTTCACTGTTTGGTAATGCAATTAAAGACCGTAACCCGATACCGCCAAGGCAAAAATCAGCAAGATCAGCAACACCCTAAAAGCACGGTTTGCCTGCGTGCTTTTGAAAGCTAAAAATCTAAACCTCGAACTATTCATTATTTTTAACCATCCTTTCGTTCAATTGTTTTTTCTTATCGAGGCACATCAGTAGGGAAAAGAGTCATACCGGCATCACTAATTTTAACTTTTCCGTTTTCGAGTTTTTCGTATTTTACCCCTCTACAATCACCATCGTTAACTATGACTATGTAAGAATCTTCAGAAGGGATATAGGCTATCTGATGTACCCCAAAGCAAACATAACCGGTTGTGAGTTCCAATGTTTCTTTGGGAATTGTTAGTGTCTCGGTATGGTCGTATTTTGTGCGACCCCAGTAATTATACTGCACCTTGTAGTTTTCTTCATAGTCCTCGGGCGTAATTTCTTTTACGAAATGCCAGCCTTCAATTTCTTTGTAATCTTCAAAAAGGATTCTCTGCGAAACATAGGAATCTTCCACATGTTCAAATGTAGCATCCATATATTTCGCATTGTAAAAATAGACGGCCACGCAAACAATTGGACATTTTTCAGCGTTAATACCGCCAATTTGTATGTAATCAATGATGTCGCCATTGTCGTCTCCAAAAGAGAAATCCAAAGTAATATCATCTATGTTAAATTCGTTTTTATCACTTCGTATTCCAATTGCGACCGAGGGTAATAATCCATGGTGAGCATCGTGCCCAATGTTGATAGCATAAGGACTGGCGCAGGAGGAAAAGAGAATAAGTATTACTAACTGGATGCTGATGATTGACAGTACTTTTTTCATATTGGTTACTCCTTTCATTGTTGCGCAAAACGATTACAGACTGCACCCGGTAACGGACAGAGTAGATATTAGCAAGATCAGCAATACCCTGAAAGTACGGTTTATCTTCGTATTTGCAATCGTCTTTTTCATTACAAATACCTCCTTGAAATGAATATAATTGTCAAAAAACGCGCAGGAACTTCGGGGCTGAGCACCCCGCAAGCCTACGCGCTATCTTTTCACAAATTACCGATATGACACAGACCACTGCCTATTTGCAAAAATATAACAAATACGATGCCGGGGGTGCGTAATATACCCTCTTTTATATGATAGTATTCATGCATAGGTATGTCAATATTGATAACAAATATAAGGCGATTACGGAAAATATGCAAAATATACTTGAATATTCATAAATACTGTGATAATATACATTTTGACGGTGCAGTATCCTAGTCAGAACGATCACCTCCCAGGTAGGGCCTAAAAATCCTATGAAGGGCATATCGATGAAGTCCCTTGTGTCTGCTTTTTACGCCCAGTTTAGGGTGGATGCTGGGGGTTAAGGTTTCAGGGCGCACGCCAATGGCATGGCGTATACGACCCGGTTACCGTGGAGACCTGGTGTTGTGCGACGACGGTAAAGCTACAGCATTTGCTGTAACGCCGATCGCGTACGAGCCTGGTATGAACCTGCAAGGCAGTGCGCAGAATCGTGTGCTGTGTGCAGTGTAGCCTGCCTTGAGTGAGTATGCGGGGAAAAAGGAGCCGCCGGAATGTGGCTGATGGCCAGAGCCATTTCCGGAATTGCCTTTGGAAACCATCCTTGCAAAAGAGGCTAAGGGGTGACTTGTGCTGCGGTGGAAAACACCTAGGCTGTCGTAATTGGGCAGACAGGGGATTACAGTACGGACTCAGTGGCAATCGGGTACTCACTTCCGGCAACAAGTGAGCGCGCGGATCAAACGGAAACGGCCTGCACGGCAACGGCAGGTTCTGCACGGTGAAAAACAACCCGACCTAAGCCGTAAGATTTATCCTGTCTGCTGCCGTCATAATTTTAGATTAAGAGGGATGAAAAGTGTCGAAGCCTGACCCGGACAGTAGAAAAAAAGGAAAGCCAACAAGAACAAAATGGATCGTTACCGTCTTTTTGCTGACCATTGCGATCTCTGCGATCATTTCTTTTTGTTCTTCTCTTTTGATGGAAGCAAGCACAGTTGCGGTTGCGTTTCTGATCTTGCTGGTCATTGTGCTGATCGGTATTATCTTCGATATCGTCGGTGTGGCGGTGACCTCTGCTGACGAAAAACCCTTCCATTCTATGGCTGCCCGAAAGGTCGTGGGTGCGCAGGAGGCGATCCGGCTTTTGCGGAAAGCGGACAAGGTCAGCAGCGTTTGCTGTGATGTGATCGGAGACATTTGCGGCGTTATATCCGGCAGCGCATCGGCTGCCATTGTGGCACAGATCCTTTCTAATTTTGATTTTTCCATACCCCAGCTGATTACCTTGGGTATGTCTGCTTTAGTGGCAGGCTTGACCGTTGGCGGCAAGGCCATCGGTAAGAGCATTGCCATCGGCTCCAGCACACAGATCGTGCACCTTGTCGGTAAGATCATCTGGAGCGCTTCTCATATGTTTCAGAAAAAAGATAGGTAGGTATTACTTGTGAGTATTTTGGACAGCATCCGCTGCCACGAGGACTTGGTAGGTCTGACCGATTTGCAGCGGGAGACCCTTTGCAAAGAGCTGCGGGCATTCCTTGTGGAAAATGTGTCCCGCACGGGTGGTCATGTTGCCTCCAATTTGGGTGTTGTAGAGCTGACGGTGGCTTTGGAGACCGTTTTTGATACTGCTACTGACCGTCTGGTGTTTGATGTGGGTCATCAGTCTTATATCCATAAGCTGCTGACCGGCCGCCAGGCGGATTTTTCCATGCTGCGGCAATACGGCGGTATTGCCGGTTTCCCCAAACCATCGGAGAGTGTGAGCGATGCCTTTACCGCAGGTCACGCCTCCAGCTCCGTATCCATTGCTTTGGGTATGGCCCGGGCGCGGACACTGCAAAAGCAGGATTACAGTGTGGTTGCCCTGATCGGGGACGGTGCTGCTACCGGTGGTCTTGCCTTCGAGGGACTTAATGACGCGGCAGACAGCAAGGAGCCGCTGATCGTGATCCTTAACGATAATGAGCTTTCCATTGACAAAAATGTAGGCGGGCTTGCAAAGCATTTTTCCAATCTTCGTACCCGGGACAAATATCTCGGCTTTAAGCAGCAATACCGGCACTTTATCCTCCGGATTCCCGGAGGTAAAGCCATTTACCGGTTTACCCATAACCTGAAGGAAAGGGTCCGCCGGATGCTGCTGCCCACCACCATTTTTGAAAATATGGGCTTTACCTATTTTGGACCGGTGGACGGACACGATTTGCCCAAGCTCATCTCTCTGCTCCGTCGTGCAAAGGAAATGCGCTCCCCGGTGGTCTTGCATGTGGTGACCCAAAAGGGAAGAGGGTACGCTCCTGCACAGGAGCATCCCAAGCTTTTCCACGGCATCGGAAAATTTGATGCCAAAACCGGTGAGCCCCTGAAAAAGTCTGCTCCCAGTTTTTCTGAAGCCTTTGGAGAAACCATAGTGGAGCTGGCAAAGAAAAATGACCGGGTCTGCGCCATCACGGCGGCAATGCCCGGCGGTACCGGCCTTTTGGATTTCAAGGCAAAATATCCCAAGCGCCTTTTTGATGTGGGCATTGCGGAGGGACACGCAGTCTCTATGGCGGGTGGTCTTGCAAAGCAAGGGATGATCCCGGTCTTTGCGGTCTACTCTACCTTCCTGCAAAGAGGCTATGATATGCTGCTTCAGGATATTGGTCTGCAAAAGCTTCACGCCGTTTTTGCTGTAGACCGGGCAGGGCTTGTGGGCGAGGACGGCGAGACCCACCACGGTGTTTTCGATGTGGGGTATCTGCGGCATTGTCCCGGTATGCAGATCCTCTGTCCTGCTTCCCGGCAGGAGCTGCGGGAAATGCTCACCTGGGCTGTGGAAAAGCAAAATGGACCGGTTGCCATCCGCTATCCCAGAGGGGGAGATCGGGGCTATACGGGCTCTGCTTGGGAAAATGGCCCGGTGTGTGCGCATAGCCAAGGAAAAAATGCCGTGCTGATCACCTACGGCGTGCTGACCGATAATGCGCTGCAGGCGCAGAAAGCATTGCAGGAGAAGGGCGTTTCCGTTACGGTGTTGCGGCTTTTATCCCTCTCTCCGCTGCCAACAAATGAAATTTTGCCCTATATTTCGGCGGATGTGCCGGTATGTATTTTGGAAGAAACAATGGCAGCTTGTGGCATAGGGGAAGCGCTGGCGCAGGCTCTTCGCGGATGCCGTGTATATCAGAAAAATTTGGGGGAACAGTATGTACCCCACGGAGATCTGCAGACTCTTTATCGCCATTGTGGTCTCGATCCCGAAAGTATTGTAAATTTTGTGCAGGAGGTGTGTAGCCTTGAAAGTTAAAAAGAGATTGGATGTTCTTCTGACAGAGCAGGGCTATGCGGACTCCCGTGCCAAGGCACAGGCCATTATAATGAGCGGCCTTGTCTATGTAAACGGACAGAAGGCAGATAAGCCCGGAATGTCCTTCGAGGAGACGGTAGAGTTAGAGGTGCGCGGTGCGACTTGTCCCTATGTGAGCCGTGGCGGGTTGAAGCTTGAAAAGGCACTCCGGGATTTTGGAGTAGATCCTACCGGCTTTGTGTGCAGCGACTCCGGCGCTTCTACCGGTGGTTTTACCGATTGCCTGCTTCAGCAGGGCGCAAAAAAGGTTTTTGCTATTGATGTTGGCTACGGTCAGCTGGACTGGAAGATCCGTTCCGATCCCCGCGTTGTGGTAATGGAGCGCACCAATGTGCGCTATGTGACGCCGGAGGAATTGGGGGAGCCGTTGGATCTTTCCGTTGTGGATGTGAGCTTTATCTCGCTCCGGATCGTATTGCCGGTCATTAAAACCTTCCTGAAGCCTACCGGGCAGGTACTTTGCCTCATTAAGCCCCAGTTTGAAGCAGGGAAGGAAAAGGTGGGCAAAAAGGGTGTTGTTCGTGACCCCGCAGTTCACAAGGAAGTGCTTGACGGCTTTGTTGCACTGACCAAAGAAATCGGTTTTACCATTTTGGGGATGACCTTTTCTCCGGTGAAAGGCCCGGAGGGAAATATCGAATTTTTGGCCCACTTGACATTGGACGATAAGCTTGGCATTGCGCCGGATACAGATGCTTTGGTGGTGTCTGCCCACGATACGCTGAAGGGGTGATAGGATGAAAAAAATAATACTTACCCCGAATCCTTACCGGGATAAGAATTTTTCTGTGGTTCGCAATGCCCGGGATATTCTGATGGAGGCCGGTTTTGAGATAAAAATCTGCCTGCCCTTTGAATTGGAGCGGGTATCCGATCTCCCCAAAGATATCCGCTTCCATCGATTGGACCGAGAACTGCCCGGTGCTTTTATGGTCGTCTGCTTTGGCGGTGACGGCACCATTCTCCATATGGCTAAGGCTGCCACCCGGCAGGGTGTGCCGATCTTGGGCGTGAATATGGGAACCTTGGGCTTTATGGCAGAACTGGAAAACAGCGAGCTTTTTATGCTTAAAAAATTAGCTATCGGCGAATATACGCTTGACGAGCGTATGATGCTGGATGTGACGGTCTATCGGGACAGAGATATTATTTTCCACGACATTTGTCTCAATGATGTGGTACTTACCAAGGGCGCGGTCGCCCGTGTCGTACAGCTCAATGTCCGATGCGATAATGTGCAGGCAATGGAATGCAACGGTGACGGTATTATTGTTGCCACACCTACCGGTTCTACAGCCTATAATCTGTCGGCCGGCGGTCCTGTGGTGGAGCCAGAGGCAGCAAACATACTCATTACTCCTATTTGCGCCCACGATATGGTCAGCCGCAGCATCGTGGCGTCCGATAAGCGGGTGATTTCTGTGGAGCTGTCGCCCGGCACCCGACGCAGCGCATACCTTTCTGTTGACGGTGGCAAAGCGCTGCGAATCAATGCGGGGGACATTGCTACAGTAAAGCGCTCTCCGCTGACCACGAAGCTGGTGCGTCTTAAGGATCGTAGCTTCTATGATGTGATCAATCAAAAATTTAGAAATAATTGAGGTAATTGCCGTGAAAAGTAAGAGACAGGCAAAGATAATGGAAATCATCACTACCCGCAATGTGGAGACCCAGGAGCAGCTTTTGGAGGCTCTGCAGGCGGAGGGTTTTAACAGCACACAGGCAACCATTTCCCGTGACATTAAGGAGCTTCGGATCGTAAAGGAGCTGTCGAATCTCGGTACTTATCGTTATGCGGCCTCTACCGGTGAAGTCGGCAATTCCTTTACGGCGAGACTCAATAAGATATTCCGGGAATGTGTCATCAGCTATGACTACGCCCAGAATATCATTATCATCCGTACGCTCCCCGGTCTTGCAGCTGCTGCCGGCTCTGCCATTGATGCTATGAGCCTGAGTACCATCGTGGGTTCTATTTCCGGTGATGATACGGTAATGATCGTGATGCGGGACACCAATGCTGCCGCAGCATTTTGCGGTGAGATTAAGAATCTGATTGGCTGAGGCGGAGGGAGAAAAGTATGCTGCGTGTGCTGCATATTGAGAATATTGCGGTCATTGAGTGCGCGGAGATTGTCTTCGATAAGGGTTTTAATGTGCTCACCGGTGAAACCGGTGCAGGTAAATCCATCGTGATCGATGCCATTTCTGCCATCATCGGTGAGCGCGCCTATCGGGATATGATCCGTACCGGCACCGAAAAGGCCTCTGTGCAGGCTGTTTTTTCCGATATGCCGGCGCTGTCCTGGTTCTATGATAACGGTGTGCCCTATGAGGAAGAAACGGTCATTCAGAGAGAGATCTTCTTAGATGGCAGAAATGTCTGCCGTGTCAATGGAAGTCTTGTTTCTGTTTCTGTTTTGCGGAAACTGGGAAGTCAGCTTATTGACATTCACGGTCAGCACGACAGCGCGTCCCTCTTCGACGAAGGCAGTCACCTGCAATTTTTGGATGATTTTGCCGCGAATGAGGACCTTCGTGCAGCCTATAAGGAAAAGTATGATGCGGTAATGACCCTTTGCCGGGAGATCGATCGGATCTCTATGGATGAGGGTGAAAAGCTCCGCCGGATGGAAACGCTCCGCTATCAGATCGCGGAAATCGAAAAGGCTGCGCTGACCGTTGGCGAAGATACTGCCTTGGAGGAACGGAGAAAGCTGCTCCAAAACAGCGAAAAGCTCAGCGACGGTATGCAGTCCGCTGTGCAGGCACTTTCCGGTAACGAAGATACCGACGGTGCGGTCGCCCTTCTGCAGGAAGCAAGCAGAGAGCTTTCCCGCCTTTCCCGCTATACGGATGCCTATGCCGGGATGCAGGAGAAACTCAGTGATCTTATGTATCAGGTGCAGGATGTGGCAGAGGAGCTTTGGAATGCCAAGGACAGCCTGAGCTATTCCCCCCAGGAGCTGGACCGGATCGAGGAGCGGCTGGATACCATTCACAAGCTGCGCAAGAAATACGGTGCCACCTGTGAGGATATCCTTGCGTATTTGGAAAAGGCAAAGACCGAGCTTGATGAGATCGAATTTGCCGATGACCATTTGGAAAAGCTGAAAAATAAGCTTGAAAAAGCAGAGAAAGAGGCCTATGCAGCGGCTGACCGGCTGTCGGAAAACAGACGAGAAAAAGCAAAGGCGATGGCGCAGATGATTTGCTCTGAGCTTGGCCAGCTGGATATGCCGAACGTGCAGTTTTCCTGCGAATTTGAGAAATTGCTGCTGACACCCACCGGTACAGACGGTGTAGCCTTTTATATGTCTGCCAATGCCGGTGAAGCGTTGAAGCCTATGAGCAAGGTAGCTTCCGGCGGCGAGCTGGCAAGAATTATGCTGGCAATGAAAAACGTACAAGCGGAAAAAGATCGGGTGGGTACCCTCATCTTTGACGAGGTGGATACCGGTGTATCCGGTCGTGCGGCGCAGAAGGTGGCGGAAAAGCTCCACGCTGTTGCAAGGCATAAGCAGGTCTTGTGCGTGACCCACTTGCCTCAGCTTGCGGCGCTGGCAGATACCCATCTGCTGATCGCAAAGGCGGAGCGGGGAGGCCGGACCTATACTACCGTTACACCTTTAGACCGGGCAGGCAGGGCACAGGAGCTGGCACGGATCATCGGCGGCACAAATATTACAGAAACGACCCTGAAAAGCGCGGAGGAAATGCTCCATACTTGACAAATGCCTGAAATTTCGTTATCATAATAAACTGAGGGCTGTCGGTGTTCGATTCCCCTCGGCTTAACACAATGATGGGATGAAGTAAGCGCACCTCTTCTTACAGAGAGCCGCCGGTTGGTGCAAGACGGCAGAATGTGTGCCCAAATACCTCCCGGAGTGGCCTTTCTGAATGAAATAGTAGGGGAGGACGGGTGCGCCCGAAAAAGCGCAATGCGTCATAGACGCTGTAAGGTCTACTGCTGTGAGGCGTAGGCGAACCAGAGGTGGTACCGCGTAATTTACGCCCTCTGTCCGTAAGGACGGAGGGCTTTATTTTTATTGGAGGAAATGATATGCAACTTTATGATGAACTGGTAGCAAGAGGACTCATTGCTCAGGTTACCAACGAAGAAGAGATCAAGGAAATGATCAACAACGGCAAGGCTACCTTCTATATCGGCTTTGACCCCACCGCTGATTCTCTGCATGTTGGCCATTTTATGGCGCTGTGCCTGATGAAAAGATTACAGATGGCAGGCAATAAGCCCATTGCGCTGATCGGCGGCGGTACAGCTATGATTGGCGACCCTTCCGGTCGGACGGATATGCGTTCTATGATGACCCGGGAGACCATCGAGCATAACTGCGCCTGCTTCAAGAAGCAGATGGAGCGCTTCATCGAGTTCGGTGAGGATAAGGCCCGGATGGTCAACAATGCCGACTGGCTGCTGAATCTTAATTATGTGGAATTTATCCGGGAGATCGGCGGCTGCTTCTCTGTGAACAATATGCTTCGTGCGGAGTGCTTTAAGCAGAGAATGGAAAAGGGTCTTTCCTTCCTGGAGTTTAACTATATGCCTATGCAGTCCTATGACTTCTACTATCTCTTTAAGGAGTACGGCTGTAATATGCAGTTTGGCGGCAACGACCAGTGGAGCAATATGCTGGGCGGTACTGAGCTGATCCGCAAGAAGCTGGGTAAGGATGCCCACGCAATGACCATTACGCTACTGCTCAATTCTGAGGGTAAGAAGATGGGTAAGACCGCTAAGGGCGCGGTATGGCTGGATCCCAATAAGACCTCTCCCTACGATTTCTACCAGTACTGGAGAAATGTAGAGGATGCCGATGTACTCAAGTGCATCCGGATGCTGACATTCCTGCCGCTTGAGCAGATCGAGGAGATGGCGGACTGGAAAGATGCAAAGCTTAACGAGGCCAAGGATATCCTCGCTTTTGAGCTGACAAAGCTTGTGCACGGTGAGGAAGAAGCTGCAAAGGCGCAAGCATCTGCAAAGGCACTGTTTATGGGCGGCGGTGATGCCCAGATGCCTACTACGGAGATCAGCGTAGAGCTGCTTGTAGACGGCAAGATCGGCATTTTGAACTTGATGGTTGCCTGTGGACTTGCACCATCCAATAAGCAGGCCCGGCAGCTGGTCGAGCAGGGCGGTGTCTTCGTTAATGACGAAAAGGTACCTGCGCCTCAGTTTGCAGTCACCGAGGAGATGCTGAAGGAAGGCGTAAAGATCCGTAAGGGTAAAAAGGTATTCCACAAGGCTGTACTGAAGTGAAATAAGGGCGACTTTCGTCACCCTTTCACAAAAAACTGGACAATCTGACAATAAATGCTATAATAGACCAGTAGATCATCTACACTAAAAATTGGAGGTTCCCTATGAAACTCGATTATAAGCGTACGATTCTGGTAGGTTTTGCCTTTTTCCTCATATGCGCATTTTGGCAGGCCTATGATGCGACGATTCCCGTGATCCTGACAAATAAGTTTGGTATGTCCCAGACATGGTCCGGCCTGATTATGGCGCTGGATAACATTTTAGCAGTCTTTATGCTGCCTATCTTTGGTGCTTTGTCCGATAAATATGTAGGCAAGAAATCCGGCAAGCGTACACCCTTTATTATGGTAGGCACGATCATTGCTGCGGTTGTATTGGTTGCGTTGAGCTTTGTGGATGCAGCGCAGCTGAAGAATATCTCTGATGTTTCCAAGATCGATGATCCTGCTACCCTTGGCGTAATCTATGAGCAGCAGGCAGAACGGGAGCTGATGACGCCTGACGGTGATGCTTATGTGCTCAAGGACAAGTTCACCAAGGAACAGTTTATGGCGATTACCAGCCAAGTCAAGGGCGAAAATGACAAGCTTGTTACCAACCCCGATTATACGAACTATGTAGCACCTGCCCGTCAGGCCTGCGCGGCAGATGCAACAGCTGCAGATCCTACAACACTTATCTTGTTCGTGGCGCTTTTGCTGGCGGTGCTGATTTCTATGTCTATCTTCCGCAGCCCCGCTGTTGCGCTGATGCCGGATGTGACCATCAAGCCACTTCGCAGCAAGGCAAATGCTATCATTAACCTGATGGGTACTGCCGGCGGCATCCTTGTGCTGGTGCTGGGCATTGTATTTGCAACCGGCGCGGTCAAAAACTCTATGATGAATTATACCGTATATTATGGTGTGATCGCAGCACTGATGTTAGGCGCACTACTTGTGTTCCGTCTAACTGTCCGGGAGCCTCAGTGGGCCGCAGAAATGCGCGCGGAGAGTGAGCGTTTGGGTATTGACGAAGCAGAGACTGAGGAGAACAAGGGGAACCGTCGACTGGATAAGGCGGAAAAGCGCAGCTTGCTTTTGATCCTCGCTTCTGTCGCTCTTTGGTACATTGGCTACAATGCCATTACCTCCAAATATTCGCTCTATGCAAGCCGTGTGCTGGATATGGACTATAATACCACGCTGTTGCTTGCCCAAGGCGCTGCCATCGTTGCATATATCCCTGCAGGTATTGTGGCTTCTAAGATCGGAAGAAAGAAGACCATTCTGGGCGGCGTGGTAATGCTGACGACTGCATTTGCTGTTGCCTCTTTCCTACGTGCAGGCAGCTCTGTACTGGTTATGAATGTGCTGTTTATTTTGGCAGGTATTGGCTGGGCGACCATTAATGTCAACTCTTTCCCGATGGTCGTAGAGCTGAGCTCTGGTTCTGATATCGGTAAGTATACCGGCTATTACTACACAGCTTCTATGGCGGCGCAGATCGTAACACCGGTTTTTTCCGGTGCGCTTATGGACCTGACCGGAAAAATGACCATTCTGTTCCCGTATGCTGCGATCTTTGCCGGCCTTGCCTTTGTGACGATGGCCTTTGTCCGTCACGGTGACAGCAGACCCGAAACACAGAAGGGTTTGGAAGCGCTGAATGTAGATGATTGATATGATCATTTTCATTTTTGTTCTCATATTCCTCTATCTGCTGATGCTTCGCGGTCGGGCTGGGCATCCAAAGATGGAAGAGCTTAAGAAATGGTCCTATGCCCATCGAGGACTACACGGTGATAGATTCCCGGAAAATAGTATGGGAGCCTTCCGGCAGGCTGTCGAGGCGGGTTATGGCATGGAATTGGATGTTCATCTGATGGCAGACGGCAACCTTGCAGTGATCCACGACTCGTCGCTCAAACGCACCGTCGGTGTGGAAAAGAAGATCGAAGAACTGACGGCGGCAGAACTATCCGCATACAAGCTGCAGGGGACAGAGGAAACCATACCACTGTTTGCCGATGTGCTGAAGATGGTAGGCGGGCGTGTGCCGTTGATCGTGGAGATCAAGACGGATGGCAAGAATACGGCTGCGGTCACGGAAGCAACATGCCGTATGCTGGCAGAGTATCCAGGTCTTTACTGCGTGGAATCCTTTGATCCCCGCGCCATCGCTTATGTCCGGAAGTATTTTCCGGATCTCGTTCGGGGACAGCTGGCACACAATTCTCTTAAGGAAAAATCTCCGGTGCCCCTGTTTTTGCGTTTTCTACTGACCTATCAGCTGATGAATTGCTGGGTAGTTCCGGATTTTATTGCTTATCGGTACGCTGACCGTAAAACCATGAGCAATTTTCTTTGCCGTAAGCTTTGGCAAATTCAGGGCGTTTCCTGGACACTTACGGATATGGAGCAGTATGAAACGGCGATAAATGAGGACTGGATTCCGATTTTTGAAAAGTTCAAACCATAAAATGACCGGCATCGCATTTCGCGGTGCCGGTGTTTTTGTTGTTCAGAAACCAAGCAAGGAGAAGAAAGAAGAGAACATATCCTCGAAGAATGAACCGATGGAGTTGAAGAAGTCTGCAATGCCACCGAAGAAACCTCCGTCATTTCCAGGATCCTCATTCTGAGACGGTTCGGTTGAGGGCTCGGTTGTGGGTTCAGTAGGCTCCGGTGTACCGGTAGCGGGGACTAATACTGTGCCACAAACTGTACAGACCTGATCGGTGGTGCTTGTTGCTGGAGGACCCGGTGTGTGGGTAGTAAGGGCTATGATGGTTTCCTCCTTTGTCATACCGCAGTATCTGCAGGTGTAGGTCATTGTGCCGGGCTCCTTACAGGTAGGCTCCTTGGTAGTTACACCGGCACCGAAGGTATGCGTATCCAAGGCAGGAATGTCGCTTGTCTTTTTGGTGTTACAGATTGTGCAGGTATAGGTTATTGTACCAGATTCTTTGCAGGTAGGTGCTTTCGTTTTGACACCCTCGTCCCAATCATGAGCCTCGAGCTTCGGAATAGTCTCCAGCTTGATCCGACCGCATTGCGTACACGTGTAGGAGCGGACACCGTCCTCCTTGCAGGATACGGGCTTCGTAACCGTACCGCTGTCAAAGGTGTGCTGACAGTAATTGTACTCAAATGTTACGCTGTTTAAGGGGTTGTTGCCGGTCTTGACGGAGATTTTGCCCCAGTCATCTTCTGTGCCCTTGAAGTTTACCTTGGTGAGGCTGTTGCAGCCGCGGAAAACCTCGTAGCCGATGCTGGTGAGACTGTGGGGAATGGTGATGACCTTTAAGGCGGTGCAGTCACTAAAAGTATACCAGTCGATACTGGTAATGCCATCGGGAATAATGATATTGGTTAAATTGGAACAGCCCTGGAATGCCCGTTCGCCAATGGTTTGTACGGTAGTCGGGATTATATATGGGTCTGTCAGCGCCATAGGTGCGCGGATAAGCGTGACCATATCCTTATAAAAGAGAACACCGGAATCGTCGCTTGCGTATTTGGTGTTGCCTTCATCGACCCAAATGCCAGCTAAGCTGGGGCAGTTACCAAAGGCATCGCGGTCGATACTTGCTACACTATCGGGAATGTGGATATTTACGAGGCTGGTGCAATTCTCAAATGCGTACATTTGGATTTCTGTTACGCTATCCGGGAGCTTGATATCAGTAACATTGATACAGCCGTCAAATGCATAGGCACCGATCGTGGTGACGGGGAAGGTACCCAGAACAGAGGGAACGATAAGCTCTCCGGTTGCTGTTTGATCACAGCTTTCAATGGTGGCTTTGCCGTTACTTATGGTGTAGGTATAATATCCGTCCTTTGGTGCCTCAGGAGCCTCTTGTACCAAGAGTGCTATGGCGCCGATCAGCAGCAGGCAAAAGATAAGGACGAAAGCAACTTTAAATATCTTCATTGCGTACTCCTCCGTGTAAAATGCATTCAGTTAACGAATTTTCCAATAATTCGCCTTATTATACAACATTTCAGCAGGAAATGCAAGCACTTGGCCTAAGCAAAAAGTGGAAATGGGTTCCTTTTGGACTGATAACAGGGTATGGTCGAAATCCGTCGAACGAAAATGGATGTATTTAGTTGTAAAATGTAGATAAATGTGATATTTTAGAAACAACTCTACGGAAAGAGAGGTGTCTGGTATAAAAGTACAAATTGTTGATATGTCTGAGACTTTCTGTGATAGCCTGAAAGCGCTTTTGCCGGACACTATGACGGTAGATGTTTGCACGGATTGCGAAAATGCGTTTTCGCGGATCGTAAGCTACGAGCCTGACATTTTGGTTATCCCATCCCATCTGCCGGGGTATGATGGCCTCTACCTTCTGCAAGCGGTACGAAGCGTAGGCATACATCCGACAGTATTGCTGGTTGCTCTGCTGGATATTTCAGACCGCGCAGGTGAACTGAAGGTCGATGACATCATATTAAGACCCTGCGAGATGCTTGCTGTGGCAAATAAAGTATTGGCATTACAAGATAAAGTGAATTGCGCAGTAACACCGGTAAGAGAATGGATTCGGAATTTCTTGATGAGTTTAGGCTTTAAGCCGAACCTATGCGGATATGAGTATCTTTTCAAAACCCTGGAATTGCTCAGTGAGAATCCGGGTCAGCCTTTGACAAAGGTTATATATCCGGCTGTTGCAAAACAAATCAACGGTAGCTGGGAACAGATCGAACACGGTATTCGCTTGTCCGTAAAGGATGCTTGGAATAGGCACAATGGGAAAATGTGGGATACTTATTTCCCGGGCGCAAAGAAAAGACCCAGCAATTCTGTCTTTTTTACCAGCGCGATCCAGTTTTTGCGCCGCTGGCAGGGGTAAGACCGGAAAACTGCTGATAAAGACCGACTGCAACACTGACTCCGGCCTTTTCTGCTGCCTGAAGATAACCGGGTATCTCTTCCGTTTGCCGTGAGAGGGTGAAAAGCACAGCATCCTTTTCAATGGAAAACGCATACCGGCATTGCAGGGCATCGTCAAAAAAGCTTTCACCGTTTAGTTTGGCTTCTCTGCCTGCACTGCAACCCTCGCCGGTAATACTATAAACAGCCGTTTCCTCATAGGCTTCCAGCCAAAGGGAACGGCCTTTCTTTATTGGCTCAAAGTCGCAAAAACGCAGGTGCAGTGCCGGCGCGGCAAAAATCGGGCAGGTAAGATCTTTGCCGTATGCTGCAGAGACGGCAACCGGGCAGGGGAGCCCTTCCGTGAGTGCCTTTACGATCTTTGCGGTTTGCGACTGTTCGGGTATTTGAAAATCCAAAAGCACACCAAAGACCCCTAATTTTTGAACAGCGGTTTTTAGCTGACCAAGAATAATGCCTGGATCGTGATGCAGGACCGGCACGCGGTCATTGACGATCAATATACTACCGGGGGGGAGACGCTGAGGAATATTGGTAAGCCCGGCACCGTATGGGGAAAAGTGACATGCCATAAAGGCGAGATGCGGTGGAAGAGAGGGGGCACTCCGGATCTCGGCATCCGTCATTGCAAGATAGAAGCGCAAAGACATAGACAAACACCTCACGATGTGTTATAATATGTGCCGTATATCTTATGAAGGTGGGAATAAATATATGCCTTTTCCCTTATTTCCTCGATGGATTCAGCCGTCGTTGACGGATTTGACACCCCAAATGCTGCAAGCGCAGGGAATCCGGCTTTTGATGCTGGATTTTGACAACACCATCGTCCCCTATACGACCAATATCCCGACACCGGAAATGGAAGCGTGGCTCAAAGAAATGCAGGGTACGGACATCCAAATTTGCGTTGTTTCCAACAGCAAGCGTGACCGTGTTCGTGTTTTCTGCAGCCGGTGGGGGATCGATTGCATTACCCGCGCAAAGAAACCCTTTGGTCGGGGGATCTGCAAGTGTATGGAAAAATACAGTCTTGCACCGCAGGCGTGCGCGTTGGCAGGCGACCAGATCTTTACGGATACACTGGGGGCAAACCTAGCCGGTGCAATGTCTATCCTGGTAAAACCTATTAATAATCATAATATCTGGCTGAAGCTGCGTCATATCGCAGAAAAGCCTTTTATCTTTATGGCAAAAAGGAGAATGAAACGATGAAGAATATGGAAAAATACCTGACCTTGCTGGATGGAGAGGTAGACGGTCTGCTGCTGACCTCCCGTTACAGCCGTCTGTACAGCGCAGAGTATGACATTGCCGAGGGTGTTGCGATTGTAACGAAGAAGGGCTGCCGTTACTTTACTGACAGCCGCTACATCGAAGCTGCCGAGAACGGCCTTCAAGGCTATGAGGTCATTATGGTGGACCGGGAGCATCCCTATGTAAAGCTCATCAATGAAGCCATCGAAGAATTTGGCGTAACCAAGCTGGGCTTTGAGGAGGACTACCTGAATGTGGCGGAGTTCCGTTACTATGAAAAGGGACTGAACGCAGAGCTTGTTCCTATGAATAAGGCGATCCATAAGTTCCGCCAGATCAAGGAGGAGTGGGAGCTGAACTTGATGCGCAGGGCACAGGAGATCACCGATAAGGCGTTTTCTGAAGTGCTGGGTCGCATTCAGGTTGGTATGACCGAGAAGGAACTGCAGGCAGAGCTTATTTACTGCCTCTATAAAAACGGTGCGGACAACACTTCCTTTGATCCCATCGTGGTCTCCGGTCCTAATACCAGTCTGCCCCACGGTGTCGCCGGTGACCGCGTGATTCAGAAAGGCGATTTCATCACGATGGACTTCGGCGCGCTGTACTGTGGCTACTGCGCAGATATGACCCGTACAGTGGCGGTTGGCTATGCTACCGAAGAAATGGAAAAGGTCTACAATACGGTTCTGGAAGCGCAGATGGCTGGTATCGCTGCAACAAAGGCAGGCGTGACGGGTAAGGAGATCGACGGTGCTGCCCGTAAGGTGATCGCAGATGCCGGTTATGGCAAATACTTTGGCCACGGCTACGGTCATTGCCTTGGTATGGAGGTCCATGAAGCCCCCGGTGTAAACCCCTCCGGTGAGACAGTTATGGAAGAAAATATGATTGCTTCTGCTGAACCCGGCATCTATCTGCCCGGAAAATTTGGTGTTCGCATCGAAGATGTGCTGATTTTCAAGGAAAATGGCTATGAAGATATTACCCATAGTCCGAAAAATTTAATTATTGTATAAAAATTTGCATTTTCCTCTTGCAAAATGTCAGTTTGTCGGTTAAAATATATCAGTCAAGCTATGTACACATTTAGCCCCCGTTTTGGGGAGCGTTTTAGGAGGATAAAAAATTATGATTTCTGCAGGCGATATTCGTAACGGTGTTACCTTTGAGATGGACGGCAAGGTCGTTCAGGTCATTGAGTTCCAGCATGTTAAGCCCGGTAAGGGTGCAGCTTTCGTTCGCGTCAAGATGAGAAATGTCATCACCGGCGGCGTGACCGAAACCTCTCTGAACCCTTCCGCAAAGTTCCCCACCGCTTTCATTGAGAGAAAGAAGATGGAGTATTCCTACAATGACGGCGACCTGTACTACTTCATGAACCCCGAGACCTACGAGC
Organism: Oscillospiraceae bacterium; assembly: GCA_015067785.1. Taxonomy (GTDB): domain Bacteria; phylum Bacillota; class Clostridia; order Oscillospirales; family Oscillospiraceae; genus Faecousia. The sequence continues at coordinate 39,380 of SVLR01000001.1, read as the reverse complement.
TGGAGCCCATCGACAAGTCCGTTCTGGACGACGGCTTCCGTTTCGTTAAGGAGAACGACACCTGCACCATTATGAGCTATAAGGGCAATGTCTTCGGCGTGGAAGTTCCCACCTTTGTTGAGCTGGTCGTTACCGCTACCGAGCCCGGCTTTGCCGGCAACACCGCTACCAACACCCTGAAGCCCGCTACTCTGGAGACCGGCGCTGAGGTCAAGGTGCCTCTGTTCATCAATGAGGGCGAGAAGATCCAGATCGACACCCGTACCGGTGAGTATCTGGGCCGCGCAAAATAAGGAGAATTTCTATGACCATTTCTGAAAAGGCTGCATACCTCAAGGGCCTGATGGATGGCCTGAAGCTGGACACTGATAAGCCCGAGGGTCAGATGATCGCTTCCATCGTGGAGCTGCTGGGCGATGTGACCACCACACTTGCCAATGTGCAGGAGACTACCATTGCTATTTCCGACGAGCTGGACGAGATCGAGGAAGATCTGGACGCCATCGAGGACTACATTCTCTCCGAGGATGATGAGGACTTTGAGGACGACTATGAGGACGATTTCGACGACTTTGAAGACGAGGAGTACGGCGAGGAAGGCTTTGATTTCGGCGACGAGGACTCTATCATTTATTCTGTAGAGTGCGGTTGCGGCGAGATCGTAGACTTCGACGAAGAGACGCTGGAGCAGGGCAGTATCACTTGCCCCAACTGCGGCGAACTTTTGGAGTTCGTAGTAGAAGACGACGAATAATTTATAAGCCGCAGGCAGCCGCCTGCGGCTTTTACTATTGAGGAAAGAGGAAACGAACAGTGAAGGCGGCGGTGAAAAAGCCAACGAAATCAGCAATTAAAGCAGCAAGGACGGTGTAACGTGTCTTGCGGATGCCTACGGCACCAAAATAGACGCTTATAGTATAGAAGGTAGTTTCCGTGGAGCCAAGCATAACGGCTACGGTACGCCCGATTTGGGAATCCACACCGTACTGCGCCATCAGATCTGCGCCAACCGCCAGCGCCGCGCTACCGCTGATGGGACGAACTAAAACTAAAAGGGCGGTCTCCGGTGGAATGCCGAAAAGGCTGAAAACCGGAGATAGGAAACGACTGAGCAGCATAAGCGCACCGGAAGCACGGAGCATCGTCACAGCGGTCAGTAAAATGATAAGCGTTGGGATCAGCGCAATAAGCAGCTTTAACCCTTGGGATGCGCCGGTAAGCAGCAGATCGTATATATTTTCCTTTTTGCGGAGCGACCAAAGGGCGGTGGTAAGTAAAATCAGAGGTACGATATAATCGGTCATTTGAGCCAAACCTTTCCCAGCAAAAAGGCCACAGTAAGCCCCAGTCCGGCGGAGCATAGACTTGTTACCCAAACAGCGGGCAGAATATCAAAAGGTGTATTACAGCCGAGAGATGCCCGAAGCGCCCCAACGGTGGAGGGAATGAACTGAATAGAAGCGGTATTGAGGACGATGAGACGGCACAGCTCATCGGAGGCAATGCCGTTTTTGTTTTTTGCCAATCGCTCCGCGGCAGCGATGCCCATAGGAGTCGCCGCATTTCCAAGTCCCAGGAAATTGGCACAGATGTTGGCGCTGAGACTGCCCGCAAGGGCGGTATCTGTCCGTGTGGATGGGAAAATAAAATGGAGCAGGGGAGAGAGCAGCTTGCTCAGCCCTTTGCTGATACCGGTTTTCTCCATCACATATCCCACACCTGACCAAAGGCACAGCGCCCCGGCGATGGAAATGGCGAGTGTAACGCCGCTTTGCGCCCCCTGAAATACCGCCGCCCCCAATGCTCCGCCATTTCCTGTCAGCACGGCAGAAAAGACAGAAAGAATAAGGCAGCCTACAAAAATGTAACTCATAACCATACCGATCCCTCCTATGGTACTCTACGCAAAAAGGACCCTTTCAAGTACAAAAAAAGCCTTCCCCCGGGGGGAAGGTGCCCCGAAGGGGCGGATGAGGAATGCGGGAGATAGTCTTCAAAATACGCATTTGTGCAGACTTATAGTGCACGCCATTCCTCACCCGATTTTTGCAGAGCAAAAATCACCCTCCCCCGGGGGAGGGGATGGCGTACCATCGTAAGCAATTGCAGGGAATGCATTTATGCATTCCATCTAAAAAGCCTATAAACCAGTCGACAGGAAACACTTGCATTTCTATTTTTGGTGTGGTATGATTTACTTGCGACACATCTGAATATTTAGCCAAAGTAGGTGCATTTTACTTTTTGTAAAAATGCATCCTCGTTTTTGCACCTGTTTTGGCGTGAAAGATGTGTCGCAGCATTTGAGGCTATGCATTTTTCGGTGCGTGGCGACCGCTGCGCACCTTTTTAATTTAAGGAGAGATACATATGAAAAACAAAAAAGGCTTTACTACGGTAGAACTGGTGATCGTCATTGCGGTGATCGCTATCCTTGCTACTGTGCTGATTCCTACATTTTCCGGCTTGATTGGCAAAGCCAATGACAGCAAAGCCTTGCAGGAAGCAAAAAACGCCTATACAAACTATTTGATCGAAAACGGCGGTACAGCCCCCGAATATATGCTCTACCAGTCCGGTAACCGCTTCGTCGCTCTCCATAAAGGTGCCCCCAAGGGCGCGTACGCAACCGAAAGAGAAGCCCTGAAAGCGATGCTGGACGATTCGGCTTCCAAGTTTATTGACGAATCGGAAAGCTATTTTTCTGTCACTGTAGGCAAGAATGGTCTTTTTGCACTTAAGCGAGGTGCTGTAAGAATTACTGCTTCCGATTTGGTATGGCAGCAGGGTGGAGTAAATGCTGATACAGGTGAATTGAATACTACATTTGTAAATAACTGGTATTCCGATATAAAAATTCCTAATGGCGCAGAAAAGGTGCGTTTTTTGACTTTTAAAACTGGTCAAAGATGGGGATCTGCATTTTTTAGTAATAACGGATATATTTCCGGTGTTTGTGATCCAACGGTGGGATACCAATGGATTACAGTGGATATCCCTGAGAATGCAACGATCTTTCGTTATGGCTATTTGCAGGATTGGAAAACGGAAGCGGATAATACTGAAATGTTCCGCTATGTTGAATTTATCGGCAGCGAGATTGAGGAAACACAGCATATTACGGAAAAGCTTGATCGGCCCGCAAATGGGACGCATGCATTTACCGTAAAAGTGAATATTGCCCCCGCCCTTGGAAAAGATGCTATAGTAGAGGCAACCGACTATGGTTATATTATGCTTCCTGAGAACTATACGAAGGATGGAGAGCCGACCCGTTTGATTATTACTTGCCACGGCGCGGGCGCTGAACTGGATATATACAAGTCATTCGAAGCAAAATCTCATAGTCAAACCTATTGGCTGGATATGGGCTATGCCATTATGGATATGTATGCTTGCCCGCCCGCTCTTGGAGATGGGGAAGAGCTGCACTATGGAAATCCGACTGTACTGGAGTGTTATGAAAAAGGCTACGAATATGTAATGAAGCGGTTTAATCTCAAAACCGATGGTGTCTTTGTGTTGGGATCTTCTATGGGCGGATTGTCTTCCTTCCAAATTGTACAGAGTGGTAAATTCCCTGTGTTGGCGCAGGTTGCCAACTGTCCTGTTATTGATCTATATAAGCAAGCATACTGCAATCCTTGGGCAACAGGGACTTACCAGCGTGAGAGGATATCTTCTTATTTTGGGTTTGAGGGTGTTCAGCCCGCGTTTACAAATACTAAGCATACGCCTACGCAGGCAGAAATCGATTATTTCCGGCATAACTTTGATAAGGTGATCCCGTATTCTCCAATATTTGCTAAGCTATCCTCCTGTGATCCTTCTGTGATTTTTGAAAAACTGCCAGCTAATGCGACTGTTGCGGATGCACAGGAAGCTGCCCTGTACACACAACTGACTGCTACCCATCCTTGCCCTTTGCTGATCATTCACAACAAGGATGATGCAACTGTTTCCTACCGCTATAGCGAATACTTAACTGGTATGCTTGAGCGTGGGGGTGCAACGGTTAAGCTAAAACTATATGATACCGGTAATCATAATGCATGGGACAACGGTCCGCAAGGACAAATTGACAACTATAACGGTAAAATGGTACAGCATAGCGAGTCCAGAAGATTGGCAATTGAGTTTTTTAGATCATACGAAACTGACTGATAGACACAGTAACCCCAGAGAGCATTGCGCTCTCTGGGGTTTATCCCTTTATAATTTCAGCGATATGTCATAAACCTCGTTTTTGGGGAGGGAGAGTTCGGTGGAGGTCTGCTTGATGGCGTCCTTTTTGGAAAGACCGCTATCAATCAGTTCCTGTAACCGTGCGATGATTACAGCCTCGGTGATGGTTTCTGCTTCCTTTTCCGGCGCGCCGGCGACTACAAGAACAAATTCGCCTTTGGGCGGCTGTTCCGTATACTTTTGGATTGCGTCTGCTAAGGTGGTACGCACAACCTCCTCGTGGAGCTTTGTCAGTTCCCGGCAAAGGCTGATGGGGCGATCTCCTCCAAATACCTCTGCCATACTCTCTAAGGTTGCCAGAAGCTTATGGGGGGCTTCATAAAAAATCATTGTCCGCTTTTCATCCTTTAGGGAATCCAAGTGTTCCCGGCGGCTTTTCTTCGCCGTAGACAGGAAGCCTTCAAAGCAGAATCTGCCAGTGCTTTGTCCGGAGATGCTCAGCGCCGTGATGACTGCGCAGGGACCGGGAATAGCGCAGACCGTAATGCCTGCCTCCGCGCATTGCCGCACCAGATCCTCACCGGGATCGGAGATGGCGGGGGAGCCGGCATCGGATACCAGCGCACAGGTTTCGCCTGCCAAGATCCGCTCTACGATTATATTGCCTTTTTGTGCCTTGTTATGCTCAAAGTAGCTGACGAGGCTTTTTTTGATACCCAAGTGGTTAAGTAATTTGATGCTGACCCGGGTGTCCTCTGCGGCAATGAAATCTGCCGCTTCCAAGGTCTCCCGGCAGCGGATGGAGATGTCACCCAAATTGCCGATAGGGGTGGGGACAAGATATAACATGCCTGCCATATAGTACCTCCTAAATATGATAGAGACTGCGGTAATAGGCAGTCGGTGTGCCGTCTTGGTGGGAGAGGGATTCTTCCTGCCAAATAAGACCGGGCTTGCCGCCTTTGCGGAATTGCATCAAAATCAGGGAAACCGGGCCGTCTGCTTTATGGCGCAAAAGAAGCAGCTTTTTTGCTTCTAACTTATGCTGCGCGCCACAGGCGCAAAGTTCTGCAAGTCTTTCGGGTCGGTGGACGATGAAGAAGTCACCGCCGTATTGCAGTGCCCAGCTTGCGGCAGCAAACAGTTCGGGAAGGGAACAGCAGTCCTCCCGACGGGCTAGCGGCAATTTTTGACTTTGCGGACCGGAAGAAAAATAGGGCGGATTGGAAACGCAGCAAGAAAAACTTCCGGATGGGAAAAAATCAGGAATGTTTCGCATATCACCGCATACACTATTAAGACGGTGGGAGATGTTGTTAACAGATGCATTGTGCAGCGCCATCTTATGGGCGCTTTCTGTCAGCTCCAGGCCGCAGACGGTGCAATTTTCGTCCAGCGCGCAAAGATACAGACCCAATGTGCCGCAGCCCGAACCCAGATCCAATACCCGGGCATTTTTCGGTAGCTTCACAAAATGAGCAAGGGCAACAGAATCGGTACTTAAAGGGAACGCATCCGGGGAGAATTCCAATGTATAGCCGTTATGCAGATGTTCCATAGGACCTCCATAAAGAGAAAAATCAGCCTGTGCACCATAATCGGCAGCACAGGCTGAATGCAAAGTCGGAGAATCAGCCTTCCTCGATTGCTTCTACGGGGCAGTTTTCTGCGCAAGTACCGCAATCGACACAGATGTCAGGGTTGATTACGTACTTGTCTTCGCCCTCAGAAATAGCCTCTACGGGGCAGTTGTCAGCGCAAGAGCCACAGCTAACGCAAGCGTCAGTAATTTTGTAAGCCATAGTATTCCCTCCAGTTTCTATGTGTTGTGTTGCGTTTTTAGGAAACGCAAGACTATTCTAACACGGATTTTTCAAAATGCAACCGCTTTTTTATGGATATGAATATTTTTTCGCCCATTTGGGAAAAATTTCCCGGAAAAAGAGGGGGCGGAAAGATGCAGTACGGCGCAGATGCCCAGAAAATTCTGCAAATCGCGGCAGAAAAAGCCAGAGGACTGGGACATAGCTATGTGGGAAGTGCCCATTTACTGCTGGCGCTGGCGCAGTCGGAGGGGTTTGCCGGAAGGCTACTCCGGGGCGCAGGTGTGGAAGAAGAGACTCTTTGGTGTATAGCGGTGGTTTTATACGGCAGGGGTACACCGGGACTGCCGCTACCTCAAGGCTTTTCCCTGCAAGCAAGAAAGGTACTGCGCAGCGCTGCCGAGGAGGCAAAACGACTTGGACAGCGGCAGGTGGGAGAAACCCATATCTTCCTGTCCGTTCTGCGCGAGGGACGCTCTGAGGCAAGCGTACTGCTGATACTCAGCGGTGTGGACAGAGAGTGTTTGTTTTCCAGAGCGGTGGACAGCCTATATCTGGAAAGAGAATCAAGTGTGAAACGAAAAAAGGAGGCGGTTACAACGAAGCTACTGGAACAATTTAGCGAAGATCTCATTACAAAGGTAGCGAATATGGACCCGGTAATCGGCAGAGAGCAGGAGCTGGATATGGTGGTGGGGATCCTCAGCCGAAAGAATAAGAATAACCCAGCGCTGATCGGCGAGCCGGGCGTGGGCAAAACTGCCATCGCAGAGGGACTTGCCCAACGGATGGCGGCGGGCAATGTGCCGCCCCAGCTGAAGAACAAGCGGCTTATCAGCCTGAATATGGCAAATTTGGTTGCCGGTACGAAATACCGGGGTGAGTTTGAGGAACGGCTCCGGGATGTACTGGCGGAGATTCGCCGTAGCGGCGATGTGATCCTTTTCGTGGATGAGATGCACACCATCGTAGGCGCAGGCGCGGCAGAGGGCGCAATCGATGCAGCAAATATCTTAAAGCCTGCCCTTGGCCGGGGGGAGCTGCAAATGTTAGGTGCGACCACCCGGGAGGAGTATCGCAAATTTATCGAAAAGGATCCGGCATTGGAGCGAAGATTTCGTCCGGTTTTGGTGGAGGAGCCTTCAGAGGAAGCTACCATGTCCATTCTGCGGGCACTGAAGCCGGGTCTCGAGCAGCATCACGGCTTAAAGGTGACGGAGGAAGCGCTCCTGGAGGCGGTACGCCTGTCTCAGCGGTATTTGCCGGATCTTTATCTCCCGGATAAGGCGATCGATCTTTTGGATGAGGGTGCGGCTTATGCCCGTATGGAGGAGCTGCGCAGCGGTAAGAACGGTATTCGCCGCCGGGAATTGGAGCAGGAGCTATATGAGGCAGTGCGGGATAGCCGCTATGAGAAGGCAGCACAGCTACGGGACAAAATGCAGCGCCTTGCCGCAAAGCCTGCTGAAGCACACCGTCCCAGAGCTGTTACCGCCGGGGATGTGGCTTGGGCAGTATCTGCGCGGACCGGGATTCCGGTTGGGCGGCTGACGGCAGATGAAAAGGAAAGATTGCTGAATTTGGAAACCATTTTATCTGCCAGTGTAATGGGGCAGGAACGGGCAGTTATGCAAGTAGCGGAGACAGTGCGCCGGGGGCTTTCCGGTCTCAGGGACGGCAGCCGACCGGTGGCAAGTATGCTGTTTTGCGGTCCGACGGGTGTTGGCAAAACAGAGCTTTGCAGAATCCTTGCCAAGGAATTATATGGGAGCAAGGAGGCCTTTATTCGCTTGGATATGAGCGAGTATATGGAAAAACAATCTGTTGCCCGGTTGATCGGTGCACCTCCCGGCTATGTGGGCTATGAGGAAGGTGGAAAGCTGACGGAGGCGGTTCGCCGCAGACCGTACTGCTTGGTGCTTTTGGACGAGCTGGAAAAAGCCCACCCGGATGTATCGGGGATCTTACTGCAGATTATGGAGGAGGGTGAGCTTACAGACTCTACCGGACGGCGTGTCAGCTTCAAAAATACCATCGTTGTGATGACTTCCAATTTGGGCGGTGAGCAGAAAAGTGATGGCCTTGGCTTTCAACCGGCAGGAAAGGACAAACAGACGCAGGCTGCACTGCGGCAGCACTTTACACCGGAATTTTTGGGACGACTGGATAAGATCGTCTGTTTTGAACCGCTGGGAGAAGATGTAATGGTGCAGATCACGGAAAAATGTTTACGGCAATTAACTGCCCGCGCCGCGGAAAACGGCATCCAGCTTACCCTTCCGGAGGAGCTGGCAGCGGTGCTTTGCCAAGAGAGAAAGAACCGTGACGGTGCCAGGCAAATGCGCCGGTTGGTGCAGGAGAGGGTAGAGGGGCCTTTGGCGTCCTATCTGCTACGGTGCGGAAAAAAACCTGCCAAAATATGGGGGAGATGGGCAGACGGAAGCCTTTCCTTCCGCAGCTAAATACAAAAAAGGAGAAATACCGGACATTTTATATAGAACAACCGTTCGAAAATGGCAAAAAACCGGTATTTTCTCCACTTTTTTTGAAAAAAACTGAAGAAAATGATTGATTTTTTGATAATCATCCGTTATACTGTCGTTAAAGGGAGCGAAATGGTAGTTAAGTGGAGCAAAATGGAGTAGGAGGTGGCCAAATTGATCGGAACATACCCGGCAAAACTGGACGACAAGAACCGATTGTTCGTTCCGGCCAAGCTTCGTGCGGAATTGGGAGAAGCCTTTTTCGTTACTGTGGGTATCAATTGCGGTCGTAGCTGCCTGACGATTTATTCTGCTAAGGATTGGCAGGCTCTGTCTCAGAATTATAATTCGCTGTCTATCTCCCAGCGTGCTGGTGCCACCAGCCTGCTTTTTAACTTTGCGGTGGAATGTATTCCGGACAAGCAGTTCCGCTTCACGCTGACGCAGAAGCTGCTTACCTATGCAGGGATCGGGAAAGATGTAATGATCGTGGGTCGAGCCGGTCAGGCGGAGATCTGGGATGCAGAGGCCTTCGCTGCCTTTGAAGAGGAAAACCTTACACCTGAGAAGCTACTGGCTTCTTTGGAGGCCATTGGCTTATGAGTGACTTTTATCATATTTCCGTGCTGCTGCAGGAATGCATCAACGGACTGAATATTAAGCCGGACGGTGTTTATGTAGATGGCACCTTGGGCGGCGCCGGACATTCCGGACAGATCGTCCGCCGATTGGATACCGGACTTCTTGTGGGCATTGACCGAGATCCCGTGGCGCTCCGGGCGGCTGGGGAGAGACTTGCTCCCTTTCGGCAGAATGTAAAGCTGGTTCACGCCAATTTCTGTGAAATGGCGGAGGAGCTGGAAAAGCTGGGCATTACCGGAGTGGATGGTATTCTTTTGGATCTTGGCGTATCCTCTCCGCAGTTGGATGACGGTGCCCGTGGCTTTTCCTATATGGCAGATGCGCCACTGGATATGCGGATGAACGGCGAGGATAGCCTGTCTGCCTACGAGGTAGTAAACACATGGCCTCAGGAAGAATTGAAGCGCATCCTATATGACTATGGCGAGGAGCGTTATGCACCGCAGATCGCATCGGCGATCTGCCGACGAAGAGAAAACGCGCCGATTAAAACGACTCTTGAACTGGTGGATGTGATCCGTAGCGCGATGCCTCCTGCAGCGCTGAGGGAAAAACAGCATCCGGCAAAACGCAGCTTTCAGGCGATCCGCATTGCGGTCAACGATGAGCTCGGCTCGGTGGAAAAAGTAATGCGCTCCGCCATCCCGCTACTGAATAAGGGCGGAAGATTGGTGATCATCACATTCCATTCCTTGGAAGACCGCATTGTTAAAAATGCAATGGTGGAGGCAGCAAAGGGTTGTACATGCCCTCCTAATTTCCCAATTTGTGTATGCGGCAATAAACCGAAGGTAAAACTAATTACAAAGAAACCAATTGTGGCTTCTCCGGAGGAACTGGAGGTAAATCCCAGATCCCGGAGCGCAAAGCTACGGATCTGTGAAAAGCTTTGATTATCAGGAAGGAGACGAATCTCGTGGCAAATCAGATCGATATCAGATATATAGATTTCAGCACGGAGGGAAGTGCTGCCCGCAAGATTGCGTCTGCGCCCAAGAAAGTGGCGCAGCTTCCCAAGGTAAAGCGGAAGAAGAGCCGTGTGCTGACAGTAGATCCTGTTGCATTGATCGGTATGGCAGTGGCAGTTTGTATGATCATCTTTATGGTCATCGGTATGGTCCGTTTGCAGGCGGCTCAGGAGAGAAATGTCCAAATGGCGCAGTATGTGGATACGCTGACGGAGAGCAACACTGCCCTTCGGGCAGAGTTTAGCGAGGTTTGCGATCTGAACGAGGTTCGTCGACTGGCATTGGCGCTTGGTATGATCCCAAAGCTGGATGCACCTGAGACCGGGATCACCATGTATGTTCCTGAGGAGCCGATAGCGACGCCTACCCTTTGGGAGCAGATCGGAACATTTTTAGCAGGACTTTTTGCATAAAGACTGCCCCGACCAATAGGATAAAGTAGTATGAATGGGCAGCGAGGTTTTCCTTTGCTGCCCATCATAATCGAAAGGTCGGGGTATTATGAAGAAAAGAAGGGAAAAGAAAAAATACGATCGGATTCGTGCAGATAGCGGGCAGCACCGCCGAATCTTGCTTATTGCGGCAGTTTTTGGGCTCTTGGCTTTCATCCCTGCTACACTGCAGCTATATAACCTGATGATCGTAAATTACGAATACTATTCTGATCTTGCGCTTAGAAACCAGACCCGCACAACCCGGATAATGGCGGATAGGGGCTTGATTTTAGATCGTAACATGAATATCCTTGCCACGTCGGTGGGGGTGGAAAACATATATCTTGACCCCCATGAGCTAAAGCAATCCAAAGCGAATTTAGAGGAGATCGCCCGTGTTCTTGGCGAAATACTGGAAAAGGATCCCCAGTGGATCATTGAGCAGGGGAAGGATACGAAAAAGCGGTATAAGCAGATCGGCGCTCAAATCGACGAAGAAACGGCAGCAAAGATCCGCTTATTTATCAATGAAAATAGTATTTCCGGCATTCATTTGGAACCAAGCGCCAAGCGGTATTATCCCCAGGGAACACTTGCGGCGCAGGTTTTGGGATTTACCAATAATTCCGGGCAGGGCTCCGAGGGAATCGAAGCAGCCTATAATGGTTTTTTGGAGGGTGGCAGCAGTAAGGTTATTACCACAAAGGGCAACAACGAAATGGATATGCCCTTTTCCTATGAAAAGTTTGTAGCTTCTCAAAAGGGCTGCAATGTGATACTCACCTTGGATGCAACTATTCAAACCATACTGGAAAAGCAAATGGAGGATGCCATCAATCGGTACGATGTACAAAACGGTGCATTCGGTATGGTGATGGATGTAAATACAGGAGAAATACTGGCAATGGCCACCTTGGGGAGCTATGACCCCAATCAATATCAGGAAATCGCCAATGAGAAAGTAAAAGCATCCCTGGAGATATTGCGTCAGACCTATGAGGATAGTCCCATGGGCAGTGAAGCTTACGAAAATGGCAAAAAAGCATACGATGCGGCACTTACGGAAGCACAGCTGAAACAGTGGAGAAATCGCTGTATTTCCGACGGTTATGAGCCGGGATCTACTTTTAAGGTTTTGACCTTGGCGGCAGCACTTGATTGTGGCGCCGTGGATTTAGAAACCGGTTTTTATTGCAGTGGCGCAGAACAGATACCGGGCAGAGCCCAGCTGCTCCATTGCTGGCGCAGTACCGGACATGGCTCTCAAAAAACGCCCCAGGCTCTGCAAAATTCCTGCAACCTTGCTTTTGCCCATATTGGTCTGAAGCTGGGTGGGGAACGCTTTTATGAATACATACGCAATTTCGGTATATTGGAAAAGACAGGCTTCGACTTGAACGGCGAAAGCAAGGGTGTATTTTTTGATAAGAATATCATTGTTAACACCGATAAATGGGGGACTGCTTCGCTTACATCTGCAGCTTTTGGGCAGACCTTTAAGCTGACGCCACTGCAGCTGGTTCGGGCAATTGCGGCGGTAGTCAACGGGGGAAAGCTTTTAGAGCCGTATATTGTTTCTGAGGTGCAGGACGCAGACGGAAACACTGTGCTACGGCAGGAGCCTACTGTAGTGCGTCAGGTGATCAAAGAGGAAACTTCCATAAAAATGCGTTCGCTTCTACAGTCTGTAGTAACAGAAGGAACGGCAAAAAATGCGCAGGTAGCAGGCTTTGCCATCGGAGGTAAAACCGGCACCAGTGAAAAGATCGATGTGTTTGACGAGAACGGTCAGCGGGTGCAGGATAAAATTGTTTCCTTCGTAGGGGTTGCACCGATGGACGATCCGCAGTATATTGTACTTGTGGCTCTTGACACACCTTCCCGCTCTACAGGAATCTATATTTCAGGCGGTGTAATGGCTGCACCTACGGTCGGTGCTGTGATGGCGGATATTTTGCCCTATCTTGGGGTAGCACACAGCTATACGGAAAATGATGCGGCAGGTAAGCTGGTTGCTGTGGCAGATTACACGGGACTGACAGCAAAAGAGGTAAATAAGCTGCTGAAAAGTCAGGGGTTGACTGCCGTTATGCAGGGAGAGGAAGAAAAGGTTACCGGACAGATTCCTGCTGCAGGACAGAACGTGCCGGGGGACAGTCAACTTCTCCTTTATTTTGGGGATAAAGGGCAAACTACCTATACAGAAGTGCCCGACTTTATGGGGATGAACCGAAGTCAAGCGCAGGAAGCCGCAGGAAAAGCGGGGCTATATATCTTGATTTCCGGCAATATGAGCTTAGAGCCAAATGTGGTGGTGACTGCACAGTCGGAGACAAAAGGAGCAAAAATAAAAACCGGATCAACGATTAAGCTGACCTTTGCAGATCTGGAAGCAAGAGATTGAGAATCACAAAGGAGAAAGAATTATGAAACTGAGAGAACTGCTGAATGGCATTTATGTTATTAAATCCAATGTGGATATGGAGATGGATATCCATAATGTTTGTTATGATTCCCGGAAGGTGGGGGCGGGGGATCTTTTTGTAGCAGTGACCGGATTTGTTACTGATGGCAATCGATACATCCCAATGGCATTTCAAAAGGGTGCTGTGGCGGTGGTGACTGCTGTGGAGCCTGCGGAAGAGATTCCCTATATTTTAGTAGATTCTGATCGACTTGCGTTGGCGCTTTTGGGTAAAAACTACTATGGTGATCCAGCGGCGGATATGAAGATCATCGGTGTAACCGGTACGAACGGCAAGACCTCTACTACGCTACTGCTCAAACATGTTTTAGAAAACACAGTCGGCGCAAAGGTCGGTCTTATGGGCACAATGGAGAATATGATCGGAGATGTGCGCACCGAGGCTTCCCGGACTACTCCTGAGAGCTTTGAGCTTTACGGCTTACTGCGCCAAATGCGAGATGCGGGATGTACCCATGTGGTGATGGAGGTCTCTTCCCACGCCGTCGCCCTTGACCGCATTGCGGGACTGCACTTTGCTGCTGGTGCGTTTACCAACCTTACGGAAGATCATTTGGATTTCCACAAGACAATGGAAAACTATTGCGATGCTAAGGCGGAGCTGTTTGCCCGATGCGACAGCGCAACGGGAAATTGCGACGATCCTTGGTTCCAAAGAATGTTTACAAAGACCGTATGCCCGGTGCTGTCTATTTCCACTAAGAAGGAAGCAGACCTTTATGCACGGGATATCTCCCTGCCTGCAGACGGTGTTTGCTTTACCGCGGTTTGCGGTGAGGAAGAGGCTGAAGTGCGTGTCATTATTCCCGGACTGTTTACCGTTTATAATGTATTGACTGTTTTGGGCATTGCGCATAATCTCGGAATCCCTCTGCAGAAGGCAGCAGAAGCACTAAAAACGGCAAAGAGTGTAAAGGGCAGAGTGGAGGTGGTCCCGACACCCGGTAAGGACTATACGGTTATTATTGACTATGCCCATACACCGGATGGACTCGAGAACGTTTTGACATTGCTTAAGTCTATTTGCAAGGGCAGACTGATCGCTGTCTTTGGCTGCGGTGGCGACCGGGATCCGGTAAAAAGACCTATCATGGGTAAGATTGGTACGGATATGGCTGACATTGCCATCATTACTTCAGATAACCCCAGAACAGAGGAGCCGATGTCCATCATTCGGCAAATTGTGGCAGGTGTGGAAAAAAATAATTACAAGATCGTGGAAAATCGTCCCGAAGCGATCACAATGGCTATGGACATTGCACAAAAAGATGATATAATTGTATTGGCTGGAAAAGGCCACGAAACATATCAGGAGATCTGCGGTGTAAAGTATCACTTGGACGAAAGAGAGATTGTCGCAGAGCAGCTGTGAGAAAAGAGGAAATAAAATGGGCAGGATCACATTACAGCAGGCTGCCGAGTGGTGCGGTGGCAAGATAGATCCTAAATATAAGGACATTACCTTTGTCGGTGCAAGCAATGACACACGGAAACTGCAAGCTGGACAGCTGTTTGTTGCGCTGAAAGATGTTCGTGATGGGCATGATTTTATTCCTGCGGCTCTGGAAAAGGGTGCTGCAGCGGTTTTGTGCACCCGCGCAGACGGCAACTATCCTGCAATCGTTGTGGAGGATACGCGGATCGCCTTAGGTGACATTGCCCGGCACGAGCGGCAAAGGCTGAATGTGAAGGTGGTTGCAGTAACCGGTTCTGTTGGAAAAAGCACCACAAAGGAAATGATCGCAAGAGTATTGGACGGCACATATAAGGTAGCCAAAACCCCTGTTAATCATAATAACGACATTGGTATGCCCATGGCGGTGCTTGCTATGCCAGAGGATACGGAGGTAGCGGTGCTGGAAATGGGTATGAATCACTTCCGTGAGATCGCCTATCTGACACAAATCGGCAAGCCGGATATTGGTGTTATCATCAATATTGGTACAATGCATATTGAGCATTTGGGCTCTAAAGAGGGAATTTTGCAGGCAAAGCTGGAGATTCGGGAAGGTATGCCTGAAAATGGTACGTTGATCTTAAACGGTGACGACAATCTCCTCTGGGGGCAGCGTCGGAATCAGGATTTCCGTAAGGTGTACTTTGGACTTCGCAATCCGGATGTGACAGTGCAAGGCGATCAGGTGAGTGAAGGTGACGGAAGCACCAGCTTTACAGTCCGCACCGGGAATGAGATATTCCAAGTTACACTTCCCCTTGATGGCATTCATAACGTTTCTGATGCTCTTGCTGCCATTTCTGTTGCGCTTGAAATGGGTGTGCCTACGGCAGATATTCAGCGGCGACTGGCTGCTTTTTCTAATATGGAAGGCAGACAGAGCGTCTATAAAGCCAAGGGATTTACAATTATTAACGACAGCTATAATGCAGGCCCTGAGTCTATGGTTGCAGCACTCAACGTGCTGGGAAGCAAAGAGGGGCGAAAGATCGCTGTGTTGGGCGATATGCTGGAGCTTGGCATTAATGCACAGGCAGAGCATTATCGGATCGGAAGAATTGCTGCGGAAAAGGCAGATCTGCTATTTGCCTATGGGCCTACTGGAGAGCGGATGCTTAGCGGCGCCGTGACCGGCGGGATGATCGGCAGAGCCAGAGCTTTTACAGACCGTGCGCGTTTGGTGCAAGCCCTGAAGATAGCTGCCCGCCCTGGAGATGTCCTGCTGTTTAAGGGTTCCCGCGGTATGCGCATGGAGCTGATTTTGGAGGCATTTTTGCAGGACTAAAGAAATAACGGAGGATATGGTAATGACAAGAGTATTGATCACCGCTCTGATCGGCTTTGTGGCATCAGGTGTTTTGGGATATATTTTGCTGCCCCTGCTTCGGGCATTAAAGACAGGCCAATCTGTCCACGATATTGGTCCGACTTGGCATAATACGAAGGTGGGTACGCCGTTGATGGGTGGACTGATGTTTGTGGGCGCTACGATTTTGTGCCTGCTGATCAATTTGCCGAAAACAGAGGAATATACAGCCTTTTATGTACTGGCGATTAGCTTTTGCTTTGGACTGGTTGGCTTTTTAGACGATTTCTGCAAGGTGAAGTTTAAGCGGGATTTAGGGCTTACGGCTTTTCAGAAGGCAGCTCTCCAAATGGCAGTGTCTGCAATCTATCTCTATGTGCTTTATAAGACCGGTGTTATGACCAGCGATCTCTATATTCCTTTTGTGAATATTACTGTGTACATCCATCCCATTATTTATATCTTTTTTGCGATGTTTGTAATGGTGGGCTGTGTCAATGCCGTCAATCTTACCGACGGAGTAGACGGCTTGTGCGGCAGCGTAACCATTCCGGTTATGGTGTTCTTCACTGCCGCTGCTGTTGCAATGGGGAAATGGGACCTTGCGGTTTTGCCTGCTGCTTTGGTTGGCGGACTGTTTGCGTACCTGATTTATAACTGGCATCCGGCAAAGGTCTTTATGGGCGATACAGGCTCACTGTTTTTAGGTGGTGTTGTCTGCGCTATGGCATTTGCAATGGATATGCCGTTGGTACTGATTTTAGTTGGTTTTGTGTACATTGTGGAGACGCTGTCCGATATTATTCAGGTGCTGTATTTTAAAATTACCCACGGAAAGCGTATTTTCAAAATGGCACCGATCCACCATCATTTTGAAATGTGCGGCTGGAAGGAAGTCAAAATTGTTTTGGTGTTCTCCGCGGTGTCCGCACTGATGTGTGTCGTTGCTTGGTTTAGTATTTCCGGCTTGGTTGGATAAGGAGGCGTTATGGCTGCGGAGCGTTTTCTGCATGCCAAAGAGAAACGCCGCAGACTGTACGGGTCTGCGGGCGAAAGATTCGATATACCTTTTCTTATTATTCTTTTATCTTTGCTTGCGGTAGGACTTTTGATGCTATACTCTGCAAGCTATGCCCAAAGTGAATATGACACCGGTTATACGGTGTCTACACGCTACCTCCAAAAGCAGGGGATATGCGCAGTGATCGGTCTTGCGGCAATGGCGCTGTTATATCGAGTCCCTGCGTCCTTTTGGCTAAAAATGGCTTGGCCTATTTATGGTATCAGCATTTTGCTTTTGCTGTCTGTGCTGGTATTTGGACAGTCCGTAAACGGCGCCAAACGGTGGATCAATATTGCAGGTCTTCAATTCCAACCTTCGGAGATTGCAAAATTTGCAATGATCGTGCTTTTTGCCAAGCTAACAAAGGGGTTTGGTCACGAGGCAAGAAAATTCCGTTTTGGTGTGCTGGGCTTTGGCGCGGCGCTGATGGGGATTCTGGTCCCACTTGCGCTGGAAAAGCATTTGTCAGCCATTATGCTGATGGGTATGGTTGCTGTGGTGATGATGTACATTGCCGGCACAAACCCTAAATGGCTGCTGGCCGGCGCTGGCGCGGCGGTTGCGTTTCTTGTGGTATACGTCAGCCTTATGGGCTATGCCGGAGACAGAATAACCGCTTGGCTGCACCCGGAGCAGGATCCGGGGGATACGGGATATCAGATTTTGCAGTCCCTCTATGCCATTGGCTCCGGTGGACTGTTTGGACTTGGATTGGGAAAGAGCAGACAGAAGTATCTCTATCTGCCCTTTCAGTATAACGATTATATTTTTGCAATCATATGTGAAGAGCTGGGACTTGTAGGAGCGTTGCTTATTATGGCGCTGTTTGCTGCCCTTATTCTTCGGGGGTAT
Organism: Oscillospiraceae bacterium; assembly: GCA_015067785.1. Taxonomy (GTDB): domain Bacteria; phylum Bacillota; class Clostridia; order Oscillospirales; family Oscillospiraceae; genus Faecousia. The sequence goes on along the minus strand of SVLR01000001.1, from coordinate 21,683 downwards.
TGGATCGCGCTGCGCGCACCGGATAAGTTTTCTACGGTATTGTCCGCCGGCTTGATTACACTGATCGCAGTACAGACTATACTGAATTTAGGGGTCGTATCAAATTTACTTCCGTCTACCGGGATCGCGCTACCGTTCTTCTCTTATGGAGGTACGGCGCTGGCCGTTAATCTGGGAGAAATGGGGATCGTACTTAGCATCTCCCGGCATCGTAACCGGGCGGCTGTACAGGAGGAAAAGCTATGAATGTGATATTTACTTGCGGAGGAACCGGCGGCCATATTATGCCGGCGATCTCTGTTGCGAATATATGGAAAGAGCGTTACCCTGACAGCAATATACTGTTTATTGGTGCTAAGAACAGTATGGAGGAGGAGCTTGTTCCCAAGGCAGGCTATGCCCTCAAGACCATTGATGCTTACGGAATGCGCCGGGGATTTAGCTGGAAGGCGATCAAACGAAATATTTTGGCGGTTCGCTGTGTTATGGCATCGGTTCCTGCCTGTAAGAAGATAATGAAGGAATTCTGTCCGGATGTGGTTATCGGCACCGGTGGCTATGCCAGCTATCCCGCCCTTCTTGCCGCCCATCAAATGGGGATACCGACTTGCGTTCACGAAGCCAATGCTGTCCCCGGTCGTACCACAAAGATGGCTGCTCAGTGGGCAGATAAGGTCCTTGTTTGCTTTGAGGAATGCAGAAAGTACTATACACACCCGGATCGGGTAGAAGTAGTCGGTATGCCGGTGCGCCGGGAGTTTATCTTCTCCGATCAGGAAGGCGCGCGCAAGGAGCTGAAGCTGGATCACCGCCCGGTGATTGTTTCTGCTTTTGGAAGCCAGGGTGCAAAAGCAATGAATGAGCTGATGGCAGAGCTGTTTCGTTTGGAGCAGGAGGCGGGGTTCCCGTTCCAGCATATTCACGCGGTTGGTAGTTATGGCTGGAGCTGGATGCCGGAGCTTGTGCAGAAAAAAGGTGTTGACCTAACGAAGACGGATGCCATACGAATGGTCCAGTATATTTATAATATGCCTACTGTGGTAGCGGCAGCGGATGTGTTCATTGGTCGTGCCGGTGCGTCCACCTGCAATGAGATCGCGGCATCAGGCACGCCCTGTATTCTGATTCCGTCACCCAATGTAACCAATAACCATCAGGAGATGAATGCGCGCGTACTCTCTAATAACGGCGGCGCTACGTTGGTGCTTGAGAAGGATTGCAGCGCACAGAGCGTATTTGATGAGATAAAGAGTATAGTAGAGAATAAGGAAAAGGCATCTGCGATGCGGACAGCATTACTCAAAATTGCTGTGCCGGATTCTGCAGAGAGGCTGTGCGACATTATGTATGCGTTGGCACAAAAGAGGAGCAAATAATGGAAAAATACACCAATGGAGAACCTAAGCGTCAACCAAGACCCAAAAGGCGAGTGCGCCGCGAGGAAACTGTCTATACGGAGGCAAAACCCGTCAATATTAGCCGTTTTCTCGTCCGGATCGCCACGGTTTTGGCGGTGGTGTTTGCAATCGTTTTCGGTATGTCGATCTTCTTCAAGGCAGAAAAGATCGAGGTGGCAGGTGCGGATAAGTACGAGGTCAGTCAGGTGCAGGAAGCTGCCGGCATTATAAAAGGCACCAACCTGTTGACGCTCAATAAGGGACAGATCGCCGGACGAATTTTAGGAAAGCTGCCGTATATTAAGGAAATCCGGATTGGGATCCGCTTGCCGGATACTGTTATTATCAGCGTGGTAGAATCTGCCGTTGCCTACGCTGTCGAGGATGTCTCCGGTGCTTGGTGGGTGCTGAATTGCGAAGGTAAGATTATGGAGAAGATCGATGCCTCCACATCCGGGAACTATCCGCGGATCCTTGGCGTTAAGTTGGAGGAGCCTGAGGTGAGCAAATCAGCAGTAGCTTACGAAAATCTGCAAGCTTCCCCTGACGGAGAAGGATCCACAGTTCCCGTAACGGTTTACAATAGGGAGCGCCTTGATGCTGCGTTGATTATTGCGCAGGAGATGGAAAAGAACGGTGTTTTGGGCGAAACGGCCACCATTGATGTAACGGATATGGGAAATATCGAGGTTTGGTATGGTCGGAGGTTCCAGATCCTTCTGGGTGAAAGCACGGAGCTTCCTAAGAAGGTGTTCTATGTGGTGCGGGCAATTTTCCAGTTTGATCGATATCAGACCGGTATTTTGGATGCCAGCTTTACTACCTGGCCTGATGAAATCTATCACAGAGAGTTTGATTAAAACAACTATTCCATATTTTTTTTAGAAAAAACGAATAATTGCTATTGACCGAATCATATTTTCAAGGTAGAATATAAGAGCAACATTGGAATTTGGGCAGATTTTCATCTGCTAATACATAGGAGGAGAACGGAAATGGTCGAGACATTTCAGGAACGCGTAGTTAAAATTAAAGTAATCGGTGTCGGCGGCGCCGGCAATAATGTAATCAATCGTATGATCGGTGCAGGTGTTGGCGGTGTTGACTTTGTTGTTATCAATACCGATAAGCAGGACCTCAATAAGTCCATTTGCCCCAATAAACTGCAGATCGGCGAGAAACTGACCGGCGGTATGGGCGCAGGCTCCAAGCCTGAGATCGGCAAGATGTCTGCTGAGGAAAGCAGAGCACAGATCGCTAAGCTCGTTGAGGGCGTAGATATGGTATTTATCACCGCAGGTATGGGCGGCGGTACCGGTACCGGTGCTGCACCTATCGTCGCAGACCTTGCCCGCGAGGCCGGTGCGCTGACAGTCGGTATCGTAACCAAACCCTTTAAGTTTGAGGGTGCAAACCGTATGCGTCAGGCAGATGCCGGTATTGAGGCACTTAGTGGCCGTGTTGACTCCTTAGTCATCATCCCCAATGATCGTCTGAAGTACGTAACGGATCAGAAGATTACCTTTGCCAATGCATTCGGCATCGCAGACGATGTGCTGAAGCAGGCGGTTGCTTCTATTTCTGAGCTGGTTGGCTACTCCGAGCGCGTGATCATCAACCTTGACTTTGCGGACGTTTCCGCAGTTATGAAGGACGCAGGTCGCGCTCATATGGGTGTCGGTGTCGCATCCGGTCGTGAGAAGGCCGAGCAGGCTGCACTGGCAGCTGTTGCAAGTCCTCTGCTGGAGACCTCCATCAACGGTGCTACCGGTGTCCTCGTTAATGTCTGCGGCTCCTCTGAGATGACGCTGGACGATGTGGAGACTGCTGCAGGCATTGTGCAGGAGGCGGCAAATCCTGATGCAAACATTATCTTTGGTGCGACCTGCTCTGATGAGCTGGAGGATGAGATCCAGGTTACTGTCATTGCCACCGGCTTTGACCATAAGGAAGAACCCCAGCCCAAGAAGACCTTCGTTGCCGGCTTCGGTGAGATGACTGACATCGATGATGTATTGGATGTTTTCAAAAAGAAATAAATAAGGGCATCCCGGGCAGTGCCCGGGATGTTTTTTGTGAGGTATGCTATGGATGCCTATGGCGCATTGGCGGAAAGCTATGACCGCCTGACCAACGATGTGGATTATGACCGTGTTGTCGCTTTTTATTTTGATATTTTAGAGAGAGAAGGATTGCGCCCAAGAACTGCAGTAGACCTTGCCTGCGGAACGGGCTCTGTTTCTGTGCTGCTGGCAAAGCGGGGACTTTCTGTGATCGGTGTGGATCTTTCGGAGGATATGCTCTCTGTGGCATCCGGTAAAGCGGCTGAGATGGAGAACACGCCGCTGTTTGTTTGCCAGAATCTGACGCAGCTACAGCTGCCCCGAGGTGTGGATCTTGCGGTATGCGCGCTGGACAGCTTGGATTACATTACGGATCCTGCAGACTGCAAAATAGCAATTTCCCGTATTTATAAGGCGTTAAACCCAGGTGGATGCTTTATATTTGATGTCAATACACCGGAAAAGCTGCGTGCAATGGATGGACAAGTCTTTTTGGATGAAGATGATGGTGTGTACTGCGTATGGCGCGGTGAATTCGATGAAGAGACCAATATTTGTACCTATGGTATGGATATCTTCCAGCGGCGCGGTAACCTATGGGTGCGCAGCGAAGAGGTCCACGAGGAATATGCCTATTCGCAGGTACAACTGACAGCATATTTGAAGGAAGCCGGATTTACCCATATCGAGGTGTTTGGTGACTGCTGTATGGAAGCACCTGCTGCAGGTGAGCAGCGGATCTATTTTAAGGCAAGAAAGGGAAAAGTAAAATGCAGGACTATTTAGTACGGGGAATGACCCTTGACGGATATGTAAAGGCAGTGGCAATCCGTTCTACGCAGACGGTGCGCCGCGGTGCGGAAATACAAAAGACAACACCCAATGCAACTGCAGCCTTTGGCAGAGCGCTGACGGCGGCTTCTATGATGGGCAATATGCAAAAGGTTGAAAACGGCTCAATGACCCTGCAGATCAAGGGCGGTGGCCCCATCGGCTCCATCGTCTGTGTATCTGACCCAATGGGTAATGTCCGGGGCTATGTGACACAGCCCAATGTACCTTTAACAGAAAAGTACCCCGGCAAGCTAGATGTGGGCGCCACAGTAGGCACAGACGGCACGATTACCGTGATCCGTGACCTGCAGATGAAGGAGCCTTATGTGGGATCCGTGCCTCTTGTATCCGGTGAGATCGGAGATGATGTGACCCGATATTTTGCCCAAAGTGAACAGACACCAACAGCTTGTGCGCTGGGTGTGTTGGTGGATAGAGATCAGTCTGTAAAGGTAGCCGGAGGCTATTTGATCCAGCTTCTGCCCGGTGCGCCGGATGAGACCATAGATATGGTGGAGCGGGGGATTCAGAAAGCCGGCGCGGTGACCGCTATGCTGGAGCAGGGAATGACGCCTGAGGACATTTTGGGCGTTGTGCTTGGTGACCTTGGTATTGCCTTTATGGAGACCACGCCCATCGAATATCGGTGCTATTGCTCCCGGGATCGGGTGACTGCTGCGCTTATCAGCTTGGGGAAGAAGGAACTCAGTGAGATTATGGAAGAGGGAAAAACATTCCCGGTGGAGTGTCAATTTTGTGATACTGTTTATGCGTTTACTCCGCAGGATGTGAAAGATATCCTAAATAGTCTCTAAAACGGGGAAAACAGCCCGGAAAATGCCTGTTTTTCCGGGCTGAAAATTTAGCAAAAATTTTGCAAAAAAAGCCTTGACAAAAGGGGTATCTCTGTGTATAATGATACCCGTCGCTGAGATGTTCTCGGCGCGCCTGGTAGGGGAGCATAGCTCAGCTGGGAGAGCACATGCCTTACAAGCATGGGGTCACAGGTTCGAGCCCTGTTGTTCCCACCACTATCTGGCCCGGTGGTGCAGTCGGTTAGCACGCCAGCCTGTCACGCTGGAGGTCGACGGTTCGAGTCCGTTCCGGGTCGCCATATCGCATCTGTGGAGAGCAATCGCTCTCCACAATATGCCTCTGTAGCTCAGTAGGTAGAGCAGCGGACTGAAAATCCGCGTGTCGTTGGTTCGATTCCGACCGGAGGCACCACGGTTCCCAATCGGGAGCCGAGATGCGGGTGTAGCTCATCCGGTAGAGCGCCACCTTGCCAAGGTGGAGGTAGCGAGTTCGAGCCTCGTCACCCGCTCCAATCAAATAAAATAGGAACGCTCGGCGTTCCTGTTTTTATAAAATGGTACCGTGGCCAAGTGGTAAGGCAAGAGTCTGCAAAACTCTCATTCCCCAGTTCAAATCTGGGCGGTACCTCCAAAGCCCCAAGGACGAAAGTTCTTGGGGCTTACTTATTACTTCTTCACTCTTACCTAAAAGAATGTCCTTGGGGCTTTGGGAAGTAATAAGTAAGAAGTAATAGGTAATAGTTTTTTGCAAGGCTTTACCTTGCTCTTTTAATTCTATGGTAGTTTAATTACATATAGAAGGGCGGTAAGGTTACGACTGATAGTCCGTTCGCCAGACCAATACCGTTGCATGAATTCGTCTTTCTGTTCGTTCATATAAACTTTTTTCACATAGAAATCTCCGTCGAGTATAAAAATAGCCCTCGCTCATTTTAGAACGAGGGCTTTGCAGGCCAAGATCGCTTTTCATATTTCCCGCTTCTTGTAAAACACAATGGACAGATACCAAGACAGCGCGTATGTTCCGATCCCAACAAGGCAGATGATGGGTAAAATCCCATTCAGATTTATTTCCGCTTGTACTTTGCTCGATAATAGATTTGATGCTATAATGCTACCAGCGCACACGACGCCGATCATTACATAATAGGCAGCGCGTCCTTTTTCTACGCCTAATTTGAAAATAAACGGTAGTGTCAGCGATGATGTAACGGTCGCCATTATCAGCAAAAGCATCATAAGCACTAAAAATTCTGTCATAACAAACGCGCCATCAATACCCATCTTTACACCCTGTGCTATACAAGTCACAGTCAACATAGCTATTTGTGCGAACAAGCCTATCAAATACTTTGCCGATACGATTTGCGTTTTAGTGTACGGCAAAGTGCCCACATACTCCGTCCAACGGCTGCGCTCGTCATATCCAAGCAGATTTACGGGAATCATACCACAAAGCAGACAAGGATAAAAAACAAAGAACATATTACCCTTACTCATAAGCGAAAGAATAATGAAACTAACGCCCACAAAAAGATAGTATTTGCAATATTTTTTGGTCATATACCAATCTTTTAACAACAAGCCTTTCATATTATTTCGCCTCCTTTACCATAAATACGAACAGTTCTTCAATGCTAACAGGACTTAACTTGAAACCGTCGGGCGCATTCTTGCGTGATACGATAACTTCCGCACCGTAGGGGGTTTCCTTTTTGTACTTGACGGCATTTTTGTCAAGCTCGGAAAGCTGTTCCACGGAACAGTGGATGATGCCGTATTCGGATAGAAGCTTATCTTTTTCCTCGCAAATCAAGAGTTTGCCTTTATGCAGAAATGCAATGTAGTCGCAAAGCCTTTCAAGGTCGCTAACGATGTGCGAGGATATGAGGATAGAGTGGTTTTCGTCTCTTGTAAAGTCGTAGAACATCTCCACAACCTCATCGCGCACGACGGGATCAAGTCCGCTTGTTGGCTCGTCAAGCAATAATAGTTTCGCTCCGTGTGACATGGCAACGGCAATGCCGAGCTTCATTTTCATACCGCGCGAAAAGTCCTTAAACGGCTTGTTATCGGGCAAAGATAGCTTTTGCAGAAGTCGTACATATTCAGCTTCGTTCCAGTTACGAAAAGTGTGCTTCATAACCTTGCCGACCTGCTTCACCGTAAGACATTCGGGGAATCCAACCTCGTCCAACACCACACCGATATCTTCTTTTGCGAGTTCGATATTCTCCGTGTTGTCCTTTCCGAGAATGCGAATAGTGCCGCTGTCCTTGTGGAGCATATTAAGAATTAGCTTAATTGTAGTGCTTTTGCCTGCACCGTTCTCACCGATAAGACCCATAATACATCCGCTTGGTAGTGTAAGATTCAGATTATCCAGCGTAAAGCCGGGATATGATTTTGTTAGATTTTTAATTTCAAGTGCATTCATCCTTGTTCCTCCAGACTGAAATTAACCATTTCGATAATATCATTATTACTCAAGTTACAGGAAACGGCGAGCCTTACGATCTCGTCTATATATTCTTCAATCTTTTTCAAATTTTCTTCCCGAAGCAGCTCGACATTCTTTGGGGCAACATAGCAACCCTTGCCAGGAAGTGTATAGATGAAACCATCCTTTTCAAGCTCCTCATATGCACGCTTAGTGGTAATAAAGCTGATACGAAGATCCTTGGCAAGACCACGAATGGACGGCAACATTTCATCTTCTTGGAGAGCTCCGCTGATGATTTGACTTTTGATTTGGGAATAAATCTGGTCGTAGATCGGAGCGCCGCTTTTATTATCAATCAGTATGTTCACGTCATCACCTCTGTTTATACTGTATATATCTATTATATACAATTGTTGTATGCGTGTCAAGAACTACTATAAAAGTTCACAGAAAAGTTAAAAGGCACCGCCGAAGCGGTGCCTTACAGACTGTCGAGAGGAGGTTGTTATTTTACAACCTCTTTCAGCGTGTCAAAAAAGTCTGAAAGAAAGCTGTAGGGGGCGGCGCACGACGCCCCGGCAGTAAAGCGCAACGATTTATCGCTATTTCCGGCAAATTCGCAACATTTTTTTGGCGGGCCGTCGAGTCGCCGACCCCTACAAATAGGTTTTTCGACAGTCTGAAGAGAGCAAGTTATTTACCTGCTCTCTTTTTCTGTATTTCCGGATTGTTGGTTCGGTCAAGAAGATAGTCTATGCTGACATTATAGAAGTCAGACAGCTTGATCAGCACTTCCGCAGTCAGGGAAATAACGCCGGTCTCATATTGCGAATATGTGTTTTGTGATATGTTGAGATATTTTGCGATATCCTTTTGCTTAATATCCCGATCCTCGCGGATACCGCGCAGATTCTTAAATTGCATAATTATCACCCCAGTTCATTATGCACATTATGCAATATCTGTTATAAAGATATTGACTTTTATCTGTGATACAGATATAATTGTGCTGGATAGTTATATTTTGCATTGTGTTGAATTTTGAATGCATATGTTGTATAATAACTGTGATAGTTTTGACTTTTCTTAAACGGAGAAAATATATGAAAGAAAGAATCCCTCAGCTTATTATTGCGTCAATGGTGATTGCTCTGCTGATTATTTTTGCAGCGGTAATATATCCCTATGTGGCTCCCGGCGAGCCGTCTATGCAATCTCCAACTGTACCGACAACGCCGACGGATCCTACTGAGCCGCCGGAAACGGAGCCGCCTGTGACGAACCCATCAGCGACGGAACCTCCGGAAACGCAACCACCGGCAACCGAACCGCCTACAGAGCCGAAGCCTACAGTGCCGAAGCCCACCGAGCCGCCCGCGAAGCCTGCCGGTCCTGATGATAAGGACTTTGTGCTCATTATGGATTACATACCCAGTGCCAAGGTAGCGCTGCCTTATGCCACGAAGCATAATTTTACCGGATGCAGGATCTATGATTTCACAGATGCCTACCTGCGTTTCGGTACGGTAAAGAAGCTACAAAAGGTAAGTGATGCGCTTCAAAAGCAGGGGATCGGTCTCATTATCTGGGACGGCTTCCGTCCGGTGACCGCTCAGCAAAAGCTATGGGATGTATTCCCGGATCCCAATTATGTATCCAGCCCCACAACCGGAAGGCGCACCCATTGCCGTGGCAACACGGTGGATATCTCTCTTTACGATCTGGAAACCGGTAAGGAGCTGACAATGCCCACGGAGTTTGATAATTTCACCCCGCTTGCAGACCGGGATTACAGTGACTGTAGCCCGGAAGCCGCAGAAAATGCTCAGCTTTTGGAGCAGTTAATGGAAAAGCACGGCTTTAAGCCCTATTTTGGCGAGTGGTGGCATTTCGAGGATAGTAAGGGTTATCCCATTGAGGAGAATTTTGATCCTGTGATCCCGCGGTATTGGACCCCTAACTGTAATGAATTTATCGGTATGTGGGATGCTTCCGGTAAAGTGTTTGCCCGGATCCCCAAAGGGGAGACGATGCAGCTGCTGAGCTGGGATTATACTTCCGCGCGCGTCAGCTATAACGGGATGACCGGCTATGTGGCTACCAATTATATTATGCCCGCCGATCCCGATTTCTTTAAGAAGTCCCTCAGCACGGTAACGCCTGCGAATATGTATACATATGATCAGATGCTGGAGGATATTAAGCTGCTGGAGCAGAAATATCCGGGGCTTATGGAGGTGTCTTCTATCGGCACTTCTGAGCTGGGAAGAGATATTCCGGTCATTCGGATCGGTAAAGCAGATGCAAAGTACAATGTCTTGCTTCAAGGCGCGATCCACGGCAGAGAGCATATGACAGCTTGGCTGCTGATGGCAATGACGGATTACTGGCTGGAGCGGGATATTTTAAGTTACGGAGACGTTTGTTACCATATCATCCCGATGATGAACCCGGACGGTGTGACCATCTCTCAAACCGGTAAATTAAGCGATATGCAAAATGAGATTTACCAGAGCGATAGGAAAAACGGTTTTGCATCCAATAATAAAACAAGCTACGCAACGGATTGGAAGGCCAACGGACTTGGCGTGGATCTTAACCGCAATTTCCCTTCCGGCTGGGAGGGTGTTGCCGATCGGAATGGTCCGTCTGCACAAAAGTACAAGGGAGAGAAGCCATTCTCAGCAGCCGAAACGACTGCTCTTCGGGACTATACACTTCTGTATGATTTCGATGCAACTGTCAGCTATCATTCCTCCGGAGATTTGATCTACTATTCCTACGGCAATAAAAAAGGTGTAAACGATGCCTCCAAGGCTTTTGCCAAGGCGGTTCGTACAGTTTCCGGCTATATCCTTGCTGCCGATAACGGTGGCTCTGCTGCTGGCTACAAGGACTGGGCAATGGATGAATTGGAGATCCCATCCATTACCATCGAGATCGGGCGCACTGATTCGCCCCTTGCTATGCGGGAAATATACAGTGTATTTGCCCGGAATTGCCGGGTGCTGCCTGCCATTGCGCGATGGTTACAAGCGTAGATTGCGTATTTAATTAACAAAGAAAGGTGTTACGATTATGAAAAAAACAAGTAGTATTTTATGGGGTATTTTATTGGTGGCAGCCGGTGTGATCTTTGCGCTGAATGCGCTGAATATCACCGATATTGATGTATTCTTTGATGGCTGGTGGACACTGTTTATTATCGTTCCTTGCGTGGTGGGGGTGTTTAATGAACGGGAAAAAACCGGCAACCTGGTTGGCATCGCAATTGGTGTTTTCTTACTGCTATGCTGTCAGGATATTCTCAGCTTCTCTATGGTTTGGAAACTCCTCGTGCCAGCAGTGATCGTGATAATTGGTCTTAAAATGGTGCTGACGGGTTTGTTCGGTAATAGGGCCAATGAGATCCTCGTGCGGATGAAAGCGGAGGGGAAAGCGCCGAAGAGCACCTGTACCGTGTTCTCAGGTTGTGATATGAACTATAACGGAGAGATATTTGAGGGTGCGGAGCTTACCGCGGTTTTTGGCGGTATTGAGTGTGATCTGCGTAACGCCATCATCGAAAAGGATTGCGCGGTTCAGGCATCTGCTATCTTCGGCGGTGTGGATATTTTGGTACCTGATAATGTAAATGTAAAGGTGCGTTCCAACAGTATTTTCGGCGGCGTTTCCAATAAGACATCCCTGCATCCCAATGCGCCTACTATCTATGTAAGCGCTACCTGTATGTTCGGGGGCGTGGAGATCAAATGACGACTTTTCAGAAGGTAGTTAAGTGCTTGGCAATTGCTTTCGCCATCTTCCTAAGTGTTGGCATTATTGGCGGCTTACTGGGCGCGGCAGGTCTCTTTGGAGGCCTTTTTGATGAGGAAGTTGTTTTGGAGGATCTGACATCCTTCCCGATAACCGCTGATATCCGCAATTTGGAAATTGTGGTCAATGCTGCTGATCTGCGCATCAAAGAGGGAGAAGCGTTTTCCGTTGAAAGCAATTTGAAGCATTTGAAAGTAGAAGAGAAGGGGAACACCCTTATTGTTAAAGAAATGCGGAAATTCTCCGGGACATACGACGGCGCAGTGCTGACACTATATATCCCGGCTGAAACGGAATTTGAAAGTGTAGAATTGACTACCGGCGCCGGCAGGCTGACCATCGCAAATTTATCTGCGGAAACCGTCAATTTTGAATTGGGCGCAGGGGAGGTCGATATCACCTCTTTGACAGCTTCCAGATCAGCGGAGATCGATGGCGGTGCGGGTCGTATTACCATTTCCAACGGCGCACTTAAAAATCTTGACCTTGGAATGGGTGTGGGTCAGTTGAATCTGACCTCTGCGCTGTCAGGTGACTGCCAATTGGACTTAGGTATCGGTAAGTCCAATATTGATCTGATCGGCAATAAGGCGGACTATAAATTGGAGGTCAATAAAGGGATCGGCAGCCTTTCTGTGGATGGAGAAAGTGTGAACGATTATGGCAGCAGTGGCAATGGAGCCAACAAAGTCGAAATTAACGGCGGTATCGGTGCGATTGATGTCCGTTTTATCGGTAAATAGACGCATTGACGGAGAGCGGATTATGAAAAAGAACAGTCAGAAAAAGGCGCAATGGCAGCAGTGGGTTATGATGGCCATCTTTGTTGCAGTGGGTGCCATTTGCGGTATATTTATGGTGGACTTTATAGATCAACGGGCTGCTGAGGGAGCTTCTGTTATGGGCGAGCGCTTTATGCTGTTAGTGCTCTTGCTCGGGCTATATGTGAGCTATTATCTGCATATCTGTATCCACGAAGCTGGACATTTGGTGTTTGGTCTCAGATCCGGATATCGGTTTTCCTCTTTCCGGATTGGCAGCATCATATGGCTGAAGGAAAACGGTAAGATAGTGCGCAGAAAATATAGCCTTGCCGGTACCGGCGGACAATGTCTTATGGCACCGCCTGATATGAAGAATGGGAAAATTCCGGTTGTTCTATATAATTTAGGCGGCTGTATCCTGAATCTGCTTACAAGTGCGGTTGCTTCTGTTGCCTATTTGCTGATCCCGAGAGGCACAATGCTCTCGGTGTTACTTTTGATGTTTGTACTGATGGGGGTTATCAGTGCATTAACAAACGGAATCCCTCTTCGTCTGGGTACTGTGGATAACGACGGCTATAATGCCTGTGCTCTGGGGAAGAATCCGGAAGCGATGCGCGCTTTTTGGTTACAGCTTAAGGTAAACGAGCAGGTTACGAAAGGCGTTCGCCTGAAGGATATGCCGGAGGAATGGTTTACACTTCCTGCTGACGACGCAATGAAAAACAGTATGGTTGCAACCCAGGGCGTGCTTGTGTCTAACAGACTGATGGATCAGCATGATTTTGAAGAAGCGGATCGATTAATGGCGCACCTTTTGGAAATCGACAGCGGCATTATCGGTCTGCACCGTGGTCTTATGATTTGCGATCGGATGTATCTTGAATTGATCCGTGACAACCGCAAGGAAACTCTGGACGGAATGCGAACGAAGGAGCAGCTCAGGCTTATGAAGGCAATGAGAAGCTTTCCTTCTGTTGTCCGGACAGAGTATGTGTATGCGCTGCTGGGATCAAAGGACGCTGTCAAGGCACAAGCGGCTTTGACACTTTTTACAAGGATCGAGAAGACATATCCCTATCCGGGGGATATTCGATCTGAGAGGGAATTGATGGAAACGGCAGCAAAGGTCGCAGGTGCCGTTTAATAGGGGATGACGGAATATGATACTTGAATTAAAGAACATTGAGAAATCTTTCGGCGAGAAGAAGGTCCTCACCGGGGTGTCCTTTAAGGCAGAGGGCGGTAAAGCCTTCGGCCTGTTGGGCAGAAACGGTGCAGGCAAAACCACCTCAATCCGCATACTAATGGATGTTTTTCCCGCAAACAGCGGTGAAGTGCTGATAGACGGAAAGCCAATTAATTACAGCAAAATTGGTATTGGCTATCTTCCGGAAGAACGAGGTCTATATCCAAAGAAGGTGATTGTGGACCAGCTTTGCTATTTTGCAGAACTGAAGGGTATGCGCCATAAGGATGCCATCGCATCTGTGGATTATTGGCTGGAGAGACTGGGGATGGCGGAGTATCGCAATAAGCGCCTCGATACCCTTTCCAAGGGCAATCAGCAGAAGATCCAGCTTGTTACTGCCCTGGCGCACGATCCGGACATTGTTATTCTTGATGAGCCCTTCTCCGGTCTTGACCCAGTGAACGCAATGCTCCTCAAGAATGTGGTCAAGGAGCAGATCGCAAAAGGGAAGATCGTTCTGTTTTCCAGCCATCAGATGAGCTATATCGAGGAGTTTTGCGACAGCATTGCCATCCTCAATAAGGGCGTCGTTGCGCTTCAGGGCGACCTGCGGGATATTAAACGAGACTATCCCCGAGACCGCTTGGTGGTGCGGACAGTAGCACTGGAAAGAATCCGTTCTGACTTTGGTGCTGCCTGCACCGTTATGGAAAATGGTGACCTGCTGATCCAGCTTTCTTCCCCTGGGGAAAAGAAAGCGGTGATGACTCGTTTGGTAGAAAATTACGATATTGATGAGGTCAAGGTCTATGAGCCTTCTCTGAACGATATTTTTGTGGAGTATGCGGGAGATTCCGCTAGGGAGGGCGAGAAATGAAGCAGTTTGGCAAGATTCTCAGCTTTGAGCTAAAGAGCTACCTGAAAAATAAAGCTTTTGTGGGCGTTACGATCTTTTTGGTCGTGATCATTGCTGTGGTTATGTTTCTCCCCAGAATCATTTCGATGATCGAAACCGATGACGGTACTGCAGACCCCGGCGATCTGCCCACCCTGCTGGTAAAGGCAGAGGATCCGTCGCAGGCAGAAATGGTACGGGAGCTGTTCGGTGCGGCATTCACCGACTATTATGTACAGGTGACCGACGAAGGGATCGACAGCATCAAGGACAAGATCACCTCTGGCAGCGCAGAAGGTGCTTTCGTAATGACCGGGCCAACATCCTACACCTACTATGTGAATAATCTCTCTATGTACGATGTCAATGAAGCCGTCGCGAACGAGGTGCTGCAGAAAATCTATCAGATGAATGCGATGATCGGCGGCGGTATGACACCGGAGCAGGCAGGGGAGGTAATGAACATCCAGATCACCAGTCAGGTGGAAATGCTTGGTAAAAATCAGATGCAGAATTTCTTCTACACCTACATTATGATTTTCGCACTGTATATGGTGATCCTGCTGTACGGGCAGATGGTGGCAATGAATGTGGCGACGGAAAAAAGCTCCCGGGCGATGGAGGTGCTGATCACAAGCGCAAAACCGATCAGTATGATGTTCGGCAAGGTGCTGGCGTCCTGTATCGCAGGTCTTACCCAGCTGATCGCGATTTTCGGCTCCGCGCTTGTGCTGTTTAATTTGAATAAAGTATATTGGGGCGGCAATGAGATCATTGATTCCATTTTCAACATTCCGCCGGAGCTGTTTGGATATATGCTGGTGTTCTTCCTTTTGGGCTTCCTAATCTACGCATTCTTGTATGGCGCCATTGCTTCCACAGTCTCTAAGTTAGAGGACATCAACACCTCTGTGCAGCCGGTGACCTATCTGTTCATTTTCGGCTTTATGGTGGTTATGTTCTCAATGTCCAGCGGCGAGGTGGACAATGTACTGATGCAGATATGCTCCTATATTCCGTTCACATCCCCTATGGCAATGTTTACCCGGATCGCAATGAGTACGGTTCCTTGGTATGAGATCGCAATCTCTGTTGGGATCCTATTGGGCTCTACTGTTGGGATCGGCTTCCTTGCGGCAAAGATCTACCGTCTGGGCGTTCTGATGTACGGAAACGCACCCAAGCTCGGCGCGATTGTTAAGGCGGTTTGGAAAGCATAATAATAGTATGGATAAGAAGAATGTCGATTTCCAAAAGAGGAAGTGAAATTAATGAAATGTGGAGCTGATTTTAGAAGCATTGCTCGAAATGCTTTATCCGGCAAATGGGGGATTGCAGTAATAACAGGCCTGATTGCTTCTATATTTGGCGCTGTTTCTTCCAATGGTCCGGAGTGGAAGCTGAACATCGGTGACTCCGGTGCAAATATCGTCTTAATGCTTGGTGGGCAAACGATTTATTCAACGGATAGTGGACTTAATTTTGATATCACTGCGTGGATCATTGGCGGAGCGATATTCATTATACTTTCAGCACTTGTGATGGCTACGGTTTCCTTCATTCTTGGAAGCATCGTTGCGATCGGTTATGCGCGCTTTAATCTAAATCTTATTGACCGTGAGAAGGAGGCTGAAGTCGGCGCTCTGTTCGCTTATTTTGCTTACTGGAAAACAGCAGTCAAAGCAAAGCTGTTGCAGGCAACACATATATTTCTTTGGTCTCTGCTTTTTGTCATTCCCGGCATTGTGGTTGGTTTCAGCTATGCAATGACCGATTATGTACTGGCAGAGCATCCGGAAATGACTGCAAGAGAAGCTATCGAAAGCTCTAAGCAAATGATGTCCGGAAACCGTTTTCGCTTGTTCTGTCTGCAGCTTAGCTTTATTGGGTGGGATATTCTTGCGTCCTTAACCCTTGGAATCGGTCACCTATGGCTAACACCTTATAAGCAGGCGGCAACTGCTGCATTCTATCGAGAGGTGTCCGGCACAGAATGTACTGTTTGTGCGAGTGAGGGGGACATTTGAATGGGCTTGCAAAATAGGATTGCCCAATATGAGGCGTATAAAAAAGGAGTCAGTCATTGTACATTTAATCCAGACGGACCCGGCGTTGTACGGATTCATTTGATTCCACCGAGGTTTCACTTGTTTCGATCCAGCGCATATATTGTGATTCTCAACGGCTATTATCTGCTTCCGATAGGGTATTCATGGGCATTGATTCTTTCGAGCTTTATGGAGGAAGTCAACAAGTTTGACGGTCAACCGATCTTGGAAGAGGATGAATCGGCGATCATTGCAAAGACCGTCCGGAATGTCCGTAGAGTTTACCCTACTGTTCCCCAAAAGGATATTGAAGAGGATTTGGAGGAACTATTGGATGTTCTGTTTGCTGTTGCAAGGGGAAATGCACCGGACGCCGAGATCGAAAAACTGTCGATTCGCGCATACCGGAATAATATGACTGCACCTCACCGTATGGATCTAATGGTTAGCGCAATGACCGATAGCAGTGGGCAATGGCAATGTAACCAAAAGTGCGTCTTCTGTTATGCCGCCGGTCAGCAGATGGGTAAGACCAAGGAGCTGACGACTGAGCAGTGGAAGAGAGCAATTGATCGTTTGGGAAAAGCCAGAGTACCTATGGTCACCTTTACGGGCGGCGAGCCGACACAGCGCGCAGATATTGTGGAATTGATTGGCTATGCAAAGCGAATGGTAACGAGGCTGAATACCAATGGCGTGAACCTGACACCGGAGCTGGTGCAGCTACTTAAGGCTGCAGGTCTTGACAGCATTCAGGTAACGCTTTACTCCTGTGACGAGAAGATCCATAACACCTTGGTTGGAAGTAATCACTATGCAGATACCGTTCAAGGCATTCGCAATGCGGTAGCTGCCGGTCTGGACATCAGCATTAACACACCACTGTGTAAAAAGAATGCAGACTATAAAAGCACTTTGGAATTTGCTTATAACATAGGTGTTCGTTTTGTGACGGTCAGCGGATTGATTTGCACAGGTATGGCAGGGATCAACCATGAGGAATATGACCTTACCTCTGAGGAATTATTTACGATTGTTAAGTCTGCCAAGGAATTCTGTAATCATCATGATATGGAGATGGATTTTACCTCTCCCGGTCTCGTTGATGCGGATAAGTTGGAAGAACTGGAAATGAATGTGCCAATGTGTGGCGCTTGCCTGAGTAATATGGCAGTGGCGCCGGATGGAACGGTCGTTCCGTGCCAAAGCTGGCTGGGTGCAGATGCATCTCTTGGTAATATTCTTACAGATCCCTTTAAGAAAATATGGAATCATCCAATGTGCAAAAGCCTTCGCAATATGTCTGAGGCGCAAGCGCTTATGTGTCCTTTCCGGACGCGGAAGGGCGGTGATCGTGTATGAAAAAGGGAAGAGTAAATGCAAAAGAAAAGTACACAGAGGCAGAGATTCGTGCGAAACGCAAATTTCCTACATCAAACACGATTTGGCTTATTGCTATTGTAGCCGCTCAGATCGCGCTGATTCTTTTTGGCCTTTTCTATCAACCGAAGCCACAGGATTTGATTCATCAGTATGATGTCACTGTCGAGACACAGAGTGATGGCAGCTTAGATATTACATATTACTTTCGGTGGGAGGCACTGGATACCTCGGAACCTCTTACTTGGGTTGAGATCGGTATGGCAAATGAGAACTTCTCCATCTATCCGGACTCGGTTTCTTCCAACATCAGCGCGTACAGCAAGTATGTAGATGAGGATTATGTTTCTCTGCGCCTGGACTTCACGAAAGCATATATCGGCGGAGATGTATTCTCCTTTGCCTTCAAAATAAACCAGAAGGATATGCTGTGTAAAAATGAAGAAGGATATTTTTACGAGTTTGTTCCTTGTTGGTTCAATGCTATCGAGGTGAAGCAATATGAGTTCAAATGGCTGATAAGTACCGGCAGAGACTATGCGAAGCGAGGGAGTCTTAGCTACGGCGAGTATTGTAAAATGACTATACAGTACGGTGCAAACGATTTCTCCGGTTGCCAAACGGCCCAATATACCCCCTTTGATGACAGCGGTGCATACAATGAGCTTCAGGAGGATAAGATTGGTGTTGTCGTTATGTGCTGCCTTTTTGCTGCATTGCTGATTATTGCGGAAGTATACATTATTGACAGTTATGTTTCTTATGGCCGCGGCAGAGGCTTCCTTAGCGGGCATGGCTATTATGTCCACACTTACGGAAGATCGAATCCCCACTACATTCGTGCAAGAGACAGGTACAATGCAAACCGCGGGGGACGATCCGGAGGTGGAGGCGGCGGTTGCGCTTGCGCGTGTGCTTGCGCTTGTGCAGGCGGAGGCCGTGCAGGCTGCAGTCAGAAAGATACATTCGGAAAAGCTATGGAGACAGATGTGTGAAATGAAAACCGGAAGGCAGTTGCCTTCCGGTTGTTTGCTTTTATACATTAAAGAGGAAATTGACGATGTCGCCGTCCTTCATCACATATTCCTTACCCTCGCTGCGAACTAAACCCTTCGCTTTGGCGGCGGCCATAGTGCCGCAGTCCTTCATATCGTTAAATGCGATAACCTCGGCGCGGATGAAGCCACGCTCAAAGTCGGTATGGATCTTACCGGCTGCCTGTGGTGCCTTTGTGCCTTTCTTGATGGTCCAGGCGCGGCATTCGTCGCTGCCGGCAGTCAGGAAGGAAATCAGACCAAGGAGCGCATAGCTGCTGCGGATCAGCTTATCCAAACCGGATTCGTTCACACCCAGCTCTTCCATAAACATTGCCTTTTCTTCCGGATCGTCCAGTTCCGCAATGTCCGCCTCTAACTTGGCGCAGATGGGGATCAGCTGGCTGCCTTCTTCAGCGGCAAGGGCCTTGACCGCCAAATAGTGACGGTTTTCCTCCGGCTCGTTGATCTCAGCTTCTGCTAAGTTAGCAACATAAATGGTCTTTTTTAGGGTCAGAAGATCAGAGGTGGCGATGATCGCCATATCGTCTTCGCTGCAATCCAATGTCCGTGCCAATTTTCCCTGATTGAGGTGATCAAGCAGTTCAGTAAAGAGTTCAACCTCACGGGCGAAACGCTTGTCGCCGCCCTTCATAGCCTTCTGCGCTTTATCGATCCGGCGCTCCACCATTTCAATGTCGGCCATTACCAGCTCTAAGTTGATAATGTCGATATCACGGAGAGGATCGGTGGTGCCTTCCACATGGGTCACATTGCTGTCGTCAAAGCAGCGGACAACATGGACGATGGCATCGGTGGTGCGGATGTTACTGAGGAACTTGTTGCCAAGACCTTCGCCCTTGGACGCGCCCTTGACAAGACCTGCAATGTCTACAAATTCGATGACCGCCGGGGTCAGCTTCTTGGGGTTATGGAGATCTGCCAGCCAATTGAGCCGCTCATCGGGAACAGAGACCACGCCCACATTGGGGTCAATAGTGCAGAACGCATAGTTGTCTGCTGGCACACCGGCATTGGTGATGGCGTTGAAGAGGGTGGACTTGCCAACATTGGGAAGTCCTACGATACCTAATTTCATTTTTATCTATTCTCCTTCAAAAAATCCTTTATTTGCAAGGGTTTTCGTATTTGACACTTTCGGTTATACACCATTTCTACACCATTTTTCAAAAAATAGTGTAGAAAACGGCCTTGAAGTACCTACATCAGCGCCCCTAAAGAGCATCTTTTTTACAAAAACGTATTATACTCCATATACTTCCATATTGCAAGCATTCTGTATCAATTAATGGGTAATCTTTTATAGTATTAAGACCTCCTGCAATTCAGGAGGTCTTAAATAACTGTTTCGATGTATTTATGACTTTAGTGATTTGACAAATTCGTAGAGCGCGCAAAATTGGTGATACTTTTTATTTGTTTGCACGGAGTAGTTGGGATTGTATGCTTTGAGAAGGTAACAAGGGTATCCACCGCTTTCTGGAAGTGAGCGTATCGTCCATCGCTGACAGCAGCAATTATAGCAGCACCCAAGCAGGCGGCTTCTTTTTCTGCGGGGATTCTTACCTTTAGACCGGTAATATCTGCCTGCATCTAGCACCAGATTGCGCTCTTAGCGCCACCGCCGGTAGCGATAATGGAGGACGGGTTCAGACCGGCTTCTGCCATATAATCGCAGTTTTTGCGCAACACAAAGCTGACACCTTCCATAACTGCTCGCGCTATATTATAGGCATCGTGCTCTTGGCGTAGGCCCCAGAAAACACCGGTAGTATTGCTGTCAAACTCCGGGGCGTTTGTGCCAACCAAATAGGGGAGAAACAAAATAGGGGTATTGCTGCGCTGAGCCAGTACAGCATTGCAGCAATCCATTACTCTATGCCAACAGCTACAGAACCAGGAGATTCCCATCACAGAAATGGATTCCGACACAATTCTAACACAGATGTCAGAGCTGGGGCGAGGAGGTACTACATTCCAAAACAAGCAGGTACAGGATATCCGGGTGCGGTATATCGCACCAGTGGTGATTGCTGTCATTGTTGTAGCAGTTATGGCAGGCCTTAGCGGAATCCTGTTTTGGGCTTACCATATTGCCCCGGAGGAAGCACCTCCTTTGTGGTTCCTATGGCTGATCGTTGGTATGTTTACGGCTGTTGGAGTAGGCGTAATATTGGCTCTGATGCAGCGAATCCGGGAAATTGGGAAAGGAGAAATCGACGATGCAAAACGATACTAAGCACAAGAAAAAGAAAGCCCCAATTATCTGTGCGGCAATTGTGATCGGTCTTTTAGCCGCTTACTTAGCGGTCATTCTATTTGCATTAATAGGAGAAGCCCATGGGGAATTGTTCGCGCTGATCTTTTTGCTGCTCTATGGCGGACTCATCGTTGCAGTCGTTTTCGGTGTGATTGCAGCCCTTCGACAGCGGCTTAAGGAAATTGAAGGCGGTGAAGAAGAGGATGCAAAGAAATATTAACGAAGAAGCACAAAAAGACCGCCGCCATGACGCCTGGAAAAGTGCCATTATTGCGACAGTTTGGATGCTGTTGTCAGCATCAATGCTTTTATTGCTCCGACATTATTATGTGCCGGAAGGCTTCTGGAGCGCTGTGATGCTGATTGCCGGATTGCTGGAACTGGGGATGATCATCCCTGTCTGGATATTACTCAAAACAAGACTCAAAGAAATTGAAGGAGGAGAAGAAGATGCTGCTACTCAATATTGATCATGTTCCCGGACGGGAAATGGAAGCACTGGGAATCGTAAAAGGAACGGTGGTCCAATCCAAAAATTTTGGTAAGGACTTCATGGCTGGAATGAAAACGCTGGTAGGTGGCGAAATCAAGGGTTACACCGAAATGCTGGTGGAGGCTCGGCAAATCGCCACCAAGCGAATGGTGGACGAAGCGGAGGCCATGGGCGCTGATGCCATTGTCAACATCCGGTTTGGATCTTCTGCAGTGATGCAGGGTGCCG
>SVLR01000041.1 GCA_015067785.1 Oscillospiraceae bacterium | reverse complement strand
GGGATCCAGGGAGAGAGCTGACCCGTAATGCCGCGCAGCAGATAGTGCAGTGTAAATACGGAATAGCGTTCTTCTGTTTCATTAAATGCGCCCCGGATCTCGTTCATTCCGCACCAAAGCGCAAGGCTGGGATGGTTTCTGAGGCGCTTTACCTGATATTCCGCTTCCTTTGTGATCTCCTGAATGAATTCCAAATTGTCTTCCGGGATCTCCGAGCATGCGAACATAAACTCCTGCCAAACGAGAATGCCCATCCGGTCGCAGTATTCATAGAAACAATCCTTCTCGTAAATACCGCCGCCCCAAACGCGGAGCATATTGAAATTGGCATCCGCAGCGCTCTTGATAAGCTGGAAGTATTTTTCATCTGTCAGCCTGCCGGTCATACAGTCCGCCGGCACCCAGTTGCTGCCCCGGCAGAAGACCGGCTTGCCATTGACCTGCACCGTAAAACGAAGATTGTCCCCATCCATAACAGAGCGATCGACCGTCACCTTCCGGAAGCCGAAGGTTCCGCAGTGCTCAGTGACCTCCTCTGCAAAATGCTGGCGCAGGGTGTATTCGTAAATTGGCTGCGCGCCGTAGCCATTGGGCCACCAAAGCTGGGGCTTGTCAATATGCAAATTGGTCAGCAGCTTTTTTGCCGACACATCCAATTGTTTGCTTGCGACCGTCTTCCCGTCCAGAGAGACCTGCAGCTCCAGCTTGCCCTGGAATTTATCGCCAAAGGCCACCCGGAAGGTCACATTGCCGGAGATGTCTGTCTCCACTGCCACGCACTCTACCGCAGCCTTCTTTTCCGAGACCAGCATAACATCCCGATAAATACCGTAGCCCGGGAATCGGGGCGCCCAGTCCCAGCTGAAATGGCATTGGGCCTTACGGACAAGAATGCGGTTGGCATGGAAAATGCTGTCGTACTTTGTCTGCTCCTCCTGACCCATCGCATCATAGACGTTGTGCAGGTGCACAGACAGCAGATTCTCTCCATCCTTCAGCAGTCCGTTTACCGGGAATTGATAACCCCGGTGCATATTGGCAGTGCTGCCTAACTTTACACCGTTGAGGTATATATCCGAAAAGGTGTCGATACCGTCAAAACGAAGGTATGTATGTTCATCCAGATCAGCAAGCCGTACCCGGAAGGTTTTTTCATAATACCAGTCCGCAAGCGTGATCCAGCTTGATTCCTTATAATTATCGTGAAAATAGGGATCTTCGATCAGTCCCGCCTGCAAAAAATCATCTGATACATCGCCCGGTACATTTCCCGTCAGCGTATACTTATCATTGCGTACAGACCATTTTCCCGACAAATTTATAACCATAGCGACACCCCCTCATTCATCAGTACTTAAAGAATACCAAGAAAGCCAAAAATTTTCTTGCTCCATCCAGCCAAGAAATGTCGATTTTGAGCCATCCCAGCTTACACGTACCATATAAAAGCATATCCTACATCGCAGAATATGTCCTGTTTTCTGTCTTCTCAGCACGACCATCTATGTGTCCTTTCGGACATTTGGGCAAAACCGCCAAAAGTTGCATATCCTTTCGCTATCCACCCGTTTTAACGGTATATCCCACTATTTTTATATTGGTCAGTGTGATTTGCTCCCATATTTTGTTAAAGACAATATAAAATCCCGCATCTTTTTCCTCGCTTTTTTGTCATTTTGCCGAACGAAAAATAGACATTTACAGTTCCACCGTCGCAGATCCTGTGCAAAGCTGCCCCTTCCTTTTATGGCACATTTTCTATATCTTAAATACACCGTTGTCCATTCGTCTGTATTTAGGCAAATAGCCGCCTTCCCCCGGTGCCGGGCAGTAGAAAGACCCACAATGACGTTTTAGAGACATTCCCCTTTCCGTTTTGTCCTGATAACACAGTTGACAAGGATTGTTATTATGATAAAATAATGTTAAGGAGTGGTTGTATTTGAAAAAAGATTTATTGTCCAGCGGCTTTTTCCGGTTTTTTTCCAGAGTCGCGGAGCTGATGCTGCTGAATCTTCTGTTTATCCTCTGCTGTTTGCCAATCATTACGATGGGCGCGTCCCTATCCGCATTATACAGCGTCTGCCTGAAGCTGATCCGAAAAAAGGATTCCTACATAGTTAAGGATTTTTTCCGTGCCTTTCGGCTGAACCTGAAGCAAGGCATCCTTCTGCACCTGATCCTCTCCGTTATTGCCACCGTCGTCATTACAGATCTGTTTGTGGTTTGGAATATGATGGCGCAGGCAGACATATATAAAGGTGTATTTTGGGTGATGGCCGTATTGGCGCTGTTCCTGTTCATGGCATCTATGTACATCTACCCGATGCTGGCCCAGTTCGAAAACACCGTAAAAGGCTATTTCCGCAATGCCGTGATCTTATCCATCAAGCATCTGCGCAACTCGGTCATACTTTTGCTTTTCACCGCCCTGCCCCTTTTAGCCGCATTTATGATCCCCGGCGCATTTGCATGGGAGATCCTTCTTTTCCTCCTGTTCGGCTTCTCCGGAATGGTATATATCAATTCCATTTTCTTTTCCGCCATGTTTGCGGCATATCTGGAAGAGGAAACAGACCAAGCATAATGTGCACAACGACAAAAAATGAGCCACAAAACTGTGGCTCATTTTTATTTAGCTATCTTTTACTGTTTCATCGGTAATGGTTGCCATAGCTTCTTCCATGGACATACCCTTTGCAATGGCCGCCTTGCGGGCAGCATTGACAGCGTTGATGGTCTTAATCCGCTTGCCGTCCAGCTCATAGCCCTTCATGGAGAGCAGGCACAGCGCCCAGGCACACATAGGCACAAGGCAGAACAGTGCGATGACCACCCAATTCATACCCTCCACATAGGGAGTCGCCTTGGTAGGCAGATCCTCTACACCGATAAACAGCAGCGCAACAGAAACCACCGTGGCAGAAAGGGAGGAAACCAGCTTGTCTACCAAGCTAAACAGCGTACCCATTATACCGGGGATGAATCTGCCGGAGCGGTAGGTCTCGTAATCCGCGCAGTCCGCAACCATAGGAATGGGCATATCCGCGGTAGAGTAATAAGCGCCGTAGCCCACGCCAAAGAACAGCACAAATAGGATCGTATACAGATTTATGGTGACTTTGAAATCCGGTCCAAACAGCGCGCCCTCGTAAATGCTCAGGTTCCACGCAGGGTCGCCGAATTTCCAGAGCAGCAGCATAACGAGAACACCGATATAGCACAAAAACGCCACCGCCACATAGGTCATCAACGACCGCTTCTGACCGTGCTTTTGGGATGTGCGGACAGTCAGCAGGAAGAAGGGAGCGGAGAACACATAGCCCATGACCATCATAACCAGATAAAGGCTGTCATAGCGGTTTTGACCGACCAACTGCCCGGCTTCGTTGACCGTTGTTCCAAACTGGGTCATACAGCCGTAGAGCATACACAGCACCGTCACATTGGTCGCGATGGACAGCGCCAGCTTACAGCCGCCACCTGCCACCATCAGCCGCTGCAGAGGCTTATTATTCTTGATAATGCCCACATACTCAGAAAGCTTCACCTGCTCCTGCTTACCGCCCAAACCAAAGTACTTGGTCTGGTCCTTTTCCCAAATGCCGATCACCGCGAGAAGGGTCAGGACCACGGAAACCGCGATGCCGATGGGTGTCATAATAGCAAACCAGGTGGCATTGTAGTCACCGGCAATATTGTCACCTGCAATAATGGGACCTACAAACTGCATCACACCCATACCGGCAAGACTGCCAACGGTATTAAACACCGTAAACAGCGGCCGCTGCTTGGGATCGCTGGTAAGGACCGGCTGGGCAGAGCGGGTAACGGAGGTCTGGAAGGTATAGCCGATGACCCACACCGCATAAAGGGCAATAAACAAGGTGTACCGCAGCCACATCATCGTATCCGGCACCAGCGGTGTCAGCAAATACAGCGCGATCACGGACAGCGCCATCACTGCGTTACCGATCACCATAAACGGGCGGAACTTACCGAATTTGCCGTCGGTCTTGTCCATGATCGCGCCGATGATCGGATCGGTAATGGCATCGAAAACACGCATACCGGTGACCATAAAAGAGGCAAACACCATGGCGATGCCCAGAACCTTATTACCGAAAGTAGCAATATAGGAAAGGATCAGGACAAAATAGACATTGGTAGCGCCGTTATTCATAGGAAACAGCGCCAGCTGATAGAATTTGGCACGATTCATGCCGCTTGTTCCACGCATAGAAAATCTCTCCTAACGATATGTCATTGCAAAACCATCTGCAACGCTTGGAAACTCAGGTCCAGTTGCCGCCGTCGCCGCCGTCCTTTTGGAGCTTATAGGACGGATTTGGCTTTTTCACACGACGGATCACAGCCGTATCCCGAAGCTTGCCGGACACCGCTTCAAGCTTCGTCTCCCCTGCATTTTCCACCCGGAAGGTAAAGACGCGGCTGCCGGTCTGGGTTCCCACCTCTTTGCCGTTTGCATAAAGGGTCACCGTATCCTGATTGGAATAGACCTTGATCTGCGTCACCTTCTCCACCCGGTCCGCAAAGCGCTTGCCGCAAATGTGCACAAAGGGTTCCGTGCTCCAATACGCCTTATAGATATAGAAGGAATCCTTCCTGGTTTTCCGGTCAAAGGTCACAAGACCCTTGTGGTTCATGCCGGGCTCACCGCCCTGATTCCGGGCATCTGCTGCAAAATCAAACATATTCCACAGATGGGTCGCCCACATAAAGGGGCGCTTTTCAAAGAACCTGAGCATATACTCGTTATATTTGCACTGATATTCCTCAGACTGGTCTCCTCTTTTAGGATGGGCGCTGTGGAGATTAGGCATACATTCGCAGCCATACTCCGAATATCCTAAACACCGATTGGGATACATCCAATGGAAAAAGTCCACCCATAGATCGTTCAGGAACATACCGGGCACATACCAGCCAAGATACAGATTCCAG
The DNA here is from genome assembly GCA_015067785.1 of Oscillospiraceae bacterium. GTDB lineage: Bacteria > Bacillota > Clostridia > Oscillospirales > Oscillospiraceae > Faecousia. The sequence goes on along the minus strand of SVLR01000041.1, from coordinate 11,202 downwards.
GAAACGATATCCGAAACCTTGTGCGCCACAGGATTGAAGGGACCGCAGACCGCATAGCAGGCCAGCGTGGTGGGACGGGTGGGATCCATCTCGTGGATCAGGTCATTGAGGACTCTGTGATTGTCCAGCATATCCTTCTTATCCTTGGTAGAGATGGTGATCTCATTGGAGATGCCCCAAACGCAGATAGAAGGATGATTGTAATTCTGAACGATCAGCTCCGTCATTTGGGAGACAGTATTTTCCCGACCGCCCCGCATATGCTCGGAAATGTAGGGAATTTCCGCCCAAACCACCATACCGTACCGATCGCACAGATCGTAGAAATACTGATCGTGCTGATAGTGGGCAAGGCGGATGGTGTTGGCGCCGATCTCACGGATCATCGCCATATCGGTATCGTGATGCTCTCGGGTCAGGGCATTGCCGATGCCCTTCCAGTCCTGATGGCGGCAAACACCCCGCAGCGGATAGCTGCGACCGTTGAGGAAGAAGCCCTTTTGGGGATCTACATAGAAGGTGCGGACACCAAAATGGGCAGAAACCTGATCCACCGCCACACCGTCCACCATCAGTGTTGCCACACAGGTGTATAGGTAGGGATCGTCAATTCCATCCCACAGATGAACATTCGGAATGATCATCGCCGTGTCAGTGCCTTCTCCGGAGGCGACCACATTCCCGTCACCGTCCAGCAGCCGCAGGGCAACGGTGCCGCGCCCGGCATTGTGCCAGCTTTGCACCCGCACAGAGCTGTCCTTTCCCAAAACCGTGGGGGTAACGGCGATGCCGGGACCGCCAAAATAATCTAAATCAAAATGGTTTTCACTGACCGTCAACAGCATCACATCCCGGTAAATGCCACCATAGAAGGTAAAATCCGCCTTTTGGGGATATACCCGGTCATTGACGGAATTGTCTGCCTCCACGAGCAGGTCATTTTCCGCCTTCAGGTACTTAGTGATATCTGCCCGAAAGGTAGAATAGCCGCCATCATGGGTAACAACGGTTTCGCCGTTGAGAAGCACCCTGGCAGAAGCATTGACACCACGAAATTCCAGATAGACCCGCTCCCGGGCGCCAAAATCGGGCTTTGGGAAGGTCTTATAGTAACGGCAGGTGCCTCGATAATAGTCATTGCCGCCGTCCTGACCGTCCAAGTTATTCCAGGTATGTGGAATATCCACTTGGGTGCGGGTACCGTCGTGATAAACAAAGGTCCAATCCTGATTCAGAAGTGTGATCTTGCGCATTTGTGCTCCTTTCAGGCTTTTGCCATATAGAAACGGGACGAGGAAGCACCCTTGCGGGTGCTTCCCAATCGAAGTGTCTTATATCTTATTTACTCCTCGTCTTCCCACAGCCATTCATCCTTTGCTCGCTTCATAACAGCCTTCAGACCGGTTCTCTTCAGTCTCTTGCTGCCAAAGACCCACATAACGATGAAGGGAACGGACACAAAGCCAAGGATCAGGTTTGCTGTTCTCGCCAGCACCAAAATCTGGGGAGTTATCCGCTTAACGACGGTATTTTCGCCAACACCGTTCATAGCGGCAGAATTGATAATGGTGTACAGATTGTGATGCATAGCCTCGACCAAAGCATTCACAACGATAGGATCGGGGTTTTCACCGCCCACCGTCGCCTTCAGATCATCCGTTGCATAGGACATCATTGCGTCGAAGCAGGTAACACCGCCTGCCACGATGGCGGCAGATGCGTCACAGTAATCTGTCAGGATATTGTCGGTGATATACATAGCCTTGTTGCCCCACTCACCCCGGAGGATGCCGGACATAAGCTTCTGATTGAAGCCGGACCATGTGGTGCCCCAACGGGTATAGGCAGTCATAACACCACCGCGTCCGTCATTCTCCTCCAGTGCCTTCTGGAAGGCCTTGAGGTAGATCTCACGGGCAGCCTGCTCTGTAAGCCAGGCAGCCTGACCCAGACGATCCTGCTCAGAATCGTTCAGGGCGAAGTGCTTGAACACCACATCCACGCCGTGATCCAGCAGCGCAGAAACCTCTGCATATGCCATTTCGCCGGCAAGGAAGCCATCCTCGGAATAGTACTCGAAGTTACGGCCGCCGTAGGGAGTGCGGTGGGTATTGGCGCCGGGACCGTAGAGGCAGGAAACGCTGGCATCCAGGCAGTCGTATGCGATCATTTCACCAACTCTGTACATAAGCTCGCTATTAAAGGTGGCAGTCATCACATCCTCAGAGGTAAACGCAGTCGCCTCTGCGGACTCGCCCTCCATGGTAACGAGACCGCCGCCAAAGAGAGAAACGGTAAGACCCTGAGGACCGTTCTCGTCACGGGAGCCGGGTGCATTGACAGAGGGAACGGGATGTCTCCAGTGGAAGCAGTCAGAAACAGAGATCAGCTCCTCCATAGTGAGGTTTTCCAGAAGCTTGTTCCAAGCCGGATCATCGTAATCCTTGGCTGCTTTGATACCGTCCTGATCCTCGTCCATGTTAAACATATCATAAAGGGTCAGACCGTTGTTTGCCTCCAGAACGGGCAGCGTCTTCCACTCGTTGGGATACTCGTAGAAATCTGTTCCGATGCCTTCCCAGCGGTCCACAGCCAGCTCATCGATCATCTTCTCAACAATCTTAAGCTCGATGTTCTCGCGCCAGGTACCGCTCCAATCGTTTCTGGAAAGGAAGGTGACCACGTCCTCGCCATAGTACAGATTGGGATCCGCATGGTCGAGCTGATTGGTAATTTCAGTGCCGTTCAGGGATTTCGCATAGGTCTCGCTGTCAAAGGCCATATCCCAGCCGTAAACCAGCTCAGCCTTGCCCTCTGCGTCCATACCGTCGGCCATCGTCTTTCCGTGCGCTGCCAAAATGTTGTTGGCTGCGTCGTGGGCATCGGTAGCGGCAGTCAGGTAATACGTGCCCTCATCCAAAATATATGTCTTTGCACCATATGCGTCATAGGCAGCCAAGTCGCGCTCGTCCACCTGAACCGTCAGGGTCTCAGCTGCGCCGGGTGCAAGTACCGCTGTCTTGCCGAAGCCTACAAGCTGAACGGCGGCCTTTTCCACCTTGTTGTCGATGTCATACTGGGTATAAGGAGAGGAGAGGTAAACCTGAACGGTTTCCTTGCCCGCCACATCACCGGTGTTGGTGACAGTGACGCTGACATTGTAGCACTTCTCCCCGTTGCTGTTTACACCTTCTTCCACAGCCATATTGCTGTACTGGAAGGTGGTGTAGGAAAGGCCGTGTCCGAAGGTAAAGGCAACCTCGTTACCATACTGCGTAGCATAGTTACCGGCATTCCCCTGCCCCATAACTGCGTCAAAGTATCTGGTCTCATAGTACTTGTAGCCTACATAGATACCTTCCTGATATACCATATAGGTAGAAGCCTGCTCAGGCACCTGACCGTTATAGTTGGCATACTGCAACGCAAGATAGTTATGCATCGCAGGAGAGGAAAGGTTATCGTAGCAGTAGGTATCCACCAGGCTGCCGGAGGGATTGACCTTACCTGCCAGGATGTCTGTCACCGCGTTGGTACCGCTGATACCAAGACCGCCGACCCACAGGCAAGCATCCACATCGTAGTCCTTGAGGAAATCCACCTGCAGTGCGTTGGAGGTGTTGATGAGAACGATGATATCGGAGATCTTCCCCTCCTTCTTGAGGCTGTCGGCATAAGCCATCAAGGCTCTTTCATTGTTGTTGAGCGCGAGGTAGTTAAACTGGGTGGTAACACCGTTGCCGTCCACATAGCCGGGGAATGCGCAGTCATAGCCCTCGCCGCCCACACGGGAGAAGGTAATGATCACCGCGTCACCGTAAGCAGCGATGGAATTCTTGACATCCGCAGGGTAATGTTTCGGATCGATCTCAGAGATGGGGGCCTGACCGCCCAAAGTAGCATTTTCGCCACCGGTACCGCCTTCCGCCGCATCCTTCTTAAGCTTTGCCGCCTCCTTGCTGTTATACCAGTTCCAGAGGGTCTCATTGACCGCAAAGCCACTCTTTTCCAGCGCCGCCTTCAGGTTGTCTGCCTTGGAGGCGTCCACATTGCCGGAGCCGGTACCGCCGTAGGTCAGGTCTACAGAGTTGATAGAAAGGGTAGAAACCTTTGCGCCCTGCTTAAGGGGCAGCGCGCCGTTGTTGAGAAGCAGCGCTGCGCCTTCTGACTCTACCTCATAGCACAGTGCCTCACCGGCCGCCAATCTTTCCGCCTGAGAAACACCCATACCGGGGAAATAGATGGCGTTCGGATCTCTGTTCTCCAGCTCCCAGAAGCTGTTGCCGGCAATCAGAAGAGAAACTGTATTGTCAAACATACCAAGAACGATATTTAGCGGGATCATAATGACCGTCAGGATCGCACAGAACAGCGCAATGGTCTTCCAAAAGCTGACATACTTGCGCTTTGCCCTTTTGTAGGCCCTTTTCGCCCGTTTATAATTGGCTTTTAATTCGTCCATTGTTCTACCTCTTTTATTCGTTATTTCCGTTTTATGGTTCCGGCAGGACCCAATCTTACAAAATTATTTTAACATTCTCTGTTTCATTGGTCAACAACAATTTAACCACATTTTGCACAATTGTTGCTGTAATATTTATGCAAAAGAACCATCTGCGTCCTTTTGCCGAAGACTTTTCTGAAAAAGCGGCTCCCGATGGCAGGAGCCGCTTTTATGCTTATTTTCCGTATTTGCCGTATTTGCCGTACTTGCCGTAATGACCGTAGTAGCTGTAATCCTTAGTGGAAGCATCAGACAGATCATAATGATTCATAACAATGCCCAGGATCTTTGCATTGACGGTGTGCAGCTTGTGGATCGCGCCCTGCACCATATTCTTTTTTGCAAAGCCCTGACGGACCACAAAGAGCACGCCGTCGCATAGGGTGCTCAGCGCTGCCGCATCGGTGACGAGACCGACAGGAGGCGCGTCGCAAATCACATAATCGTAAGTCTCCAGCGCCTTGCCGAGCAGCGCATCCATTGCGTGGGAGCTGATCAACTCTGCAGGATTGGGAGGGGTCACACCGCCGATGAGCACATCAAAGCCGTGCACCGTTCCAATAATGCTCTCCTCCAGCGTTACGCTTCCTGCAAGCACTGTGGCAATGTTGTGCTCAGGATCACGCTTGATATTCAGATAAAGATGGACGGAGGGCTTGCGCAGGTCTGCGTCGATCAGGAGCACACGCTTGCCGATCTGCGTCAAAGAGATGGCGAAATTGATGGCAACGCTGCTCTTGCCCTCATCCGGAATTGCGCTGGTGATAATGACCTTTCGGTTTCCGCCATCGACTGCAGCGAAATTAAAATTGGTACGCAATGCCTTATATGCCTCTGAATACTCGAAGGGCACTTTCCCGGTAATCAGCGGGATAGACGGAATTCTGCCTGCATTTTTCATTCCAGCTCACCTCTTACCTTCTTTTCCTTCTTTTCACAGCTCTCTATAGAGGGGATCACGCCCAGCACGGGAATATCAAAGGACTGACGGATGTCATACTCAGACCGATAGGTATTGTCCAGCAGATACAGCGCAATAAACAGGCCGCAGGCCAGCGCAAAACCGATAACCGTGTACAAAATGATGATTTTGGGAATGCTGAGAGAAATGGGTCTATCCGAGCCGTGCACATCCTCAACGGTTTTTACAGAGCCTGCCTCAATGGACTCCACAATGACCGGCGGTGCAACTTCCAGAATCTTGGCAGCGATCGCCATTGCAATTTTCAAATCACCATAACGCACCGTAATTTCCATAACCTGCGTATTATTGACCGATGCCACAGAAATCTTGGACGCTAAGCTCTCACTACTGTCCGGCAGGTTCAGCTCCTGAATGATGGGCACCAGCACTGTACGGCTTTCGATGATCGCAGTACAGGTATCCACTAACTTAATAGAGGCAGACAAATCGTTGGTATCTACACTCGGGCGGCTCGTATCGGCATTGACGATCATTTTTGCTTTTGCCTGATATACGGGTTTTGTGGTCAGCACACTAAACGCCAGACCTGCCATTGCCACGATCAGTGTGATCAGCACGATGTACCGCGCCTTTTTCAAAAGGGCGCGAAGCAGCTGACCCACATCCAGTTCCCGTTCCATATTTTCTTTCATGCGGAACACTCCTTTTTTTCTTCCCATATGCAATGCATACTATCGCAATCTACTTTATTATACACCATAAAGAAGAAATGTCAATAAAAGTCGTCAGCTTTCTTCGCACCCGTAAAGCGCAATGGTAAATTTTCGCAGAGCCTTGTCCCGTTTCCGGTAGACCGTCGAGGTCTCCGCCCCCAGCTCTGTGCAAAGCCGCTCTACGCTCCCCTTCTCCGGGCGAATATAAAATCGCTCCAGCACCAGTCTTTCCTCCCGCGGCAGGGACATCAGCGCCCGCTCCATGGTGTCCAGCCAGCTCTCTGTCTGCCGCAGCTGCCAGGTAAGCTCCTGCCGGTTCATCATATTATCCAGCAGCTGTTCCTCCTGCCGGTTTCCCCCGGAGAGCACCGCACAGCCGTCCGTGCCGCCTCTGCGGATCGACACCGCAGCCTCCTCCAACCGCCGGAGCTCTATGGGGATATTTTTCGCCGCCAGAAGCATACCGTCATACCGCCGCAATCTTTCCATCGCTTCATTTTTCCAGTTCATAACCATTCTCCTTCCGTATTTTCTCCCAGTTCTTCCTTATCCGGCATGGGGTCTTGCACAGATCCCTTGGACTTGCGCACCCCGTACAGGGATCCTTTTGGCAATACGCGCGAAGCTGGTCAGGGTGCAGATAGTACCGTCCGCCAATTCGCACACCCAAGGCCACCGTTTCTGTTTTTTCCTGCTGTGTCCGGGGATAGGCGCGGATTTCCTCCCAGCTCTCTGTAAACCAATCCTTCCAAACTGTGCATTTCCGGTTGTCGCACCTCCTTGGGTCTGCGACCCGGGCACACCTCCGGCAGGGCGCAGGCAGATCATTCCAGCTCATCGCGCTCCCACCTTTCGCACAAGTCGCATTTCTGCTTCTCCTGCCCATACAGCTCCATCCCGCACACCGGGCACCATCCGTAGGGCACCGCCCCCTGCAGATCCTCCCATGGATCGTATGGTGCCAGCCGCACCGGTCTTCGCTTTTCGCTTCGTAAGTAAATTACGGCTTCCCACACAAATACACCTCCTAAATTATGTACGTGTTCAAGTACTTTCTTTCTGCGTGTCTGTATTTTAGTACGTGTTCGCGTACTTGTCAAGGGGCTATTTGCTCATTTGTTCGATTTTGTGTACTTGTACAAGTACACTTCTGTTCTTTTGTACAGTTTGTACAAAACGCAAAAATCCCTCCTGCATTTTTTGCAGGAGGGACAGCCTTTGTTTATTTATTTTTCAATAGACTGCACAAAAGCAGGGCGGTCAGCGGAGCCAAAGAAGGCAGAGCCGGCAACCAGCACATCAGCACCGTTTTCCTTGCAGATCTCCCCGGTAACCAGATCCACACCGCCGTCCACCTCCAGATGGCAGGCAGGATTCCTTTCGTCGATCATTTGGCGCAGCTCCTTGAGCTTCGGCATCATGTGTGCCATAAATTTCTGCCCACCGAAGCCGGGCTCCACGGTCATCACCAGCACCATATCCACTTTTTCCAAGTAAGGCGCTACCGCCTCAGCGGGGGTATTCGGTTTCACCACCACGCCGGGCTTTACACCCAAAGAGCGGATGAGATCAATGGTCTTATGGATATTTTCAGGGGTATCGGCTTCCACATGAATGGTTAAGTAGTCCGCGCCGGCCTTGCAGAATTCCTCCGCATATTTGATCGGCGTATCGATCATCAGGTGGACATCCAGCGTAAGATCGGTGATCTTACGCATTGCCTTGACCCAGCCATAGCCAAAGGTCAGATTGGGCACAAAATGGCCATCCATAATGTCCACGTGGAGCCACTTGGCGCCGTCCGCCTTGGCGCGAGTCATATCCTCGTGAAAATGCATATAGTCTGCGGACAAAATAGAAGGCGCTAAAATTGCCATAAAAATACCTCTTTCTTTACCCTTCTGGGCATTTCTATTATACATAATAATTATACAGAGTTTTAAGGTCTATTTCAAGCGGTAAACCGAATTTCTCCGTCACTGTTGTAGGGAGCGGCGTCCTCGACGGTCCTTAGTCGTTAAACAGCAGCAGCGAGTACCATGTGACGATATTGCCGCCGTACTGAAATTCCAGTCCCAATGCATCCAGCGTTGTGGTCAGCACGATGCCGTGGCTCTCTACACAGGGGTGCATCCGCTCCGGATAGCGGCAAGGCTGTCCATCCAAAATGGCGCACCTTTCGCAAGCAGCGCAGGCCTCGCTGGAAAGAATGTAAGGCTCAATCCCCTGCTGCCGCAGCAAGTCGCGCACCTGATTGGTCACTTCCTCGTGGGGTCCCCGGGTTTTGAGACAGCTTTCGATATCTGCCACATCCTCTACCTCCGTAATGGTGCCGATGAGCAGCGCCTCGCGATAGCCCTTGCACTTTTTCTCACATTCCGAGACCTCCCCCACACCGGGTGGGCATGCCCAGCTTTTTCCGTACATCGGGCACTCGTGCTGACATATGTAGCGGATCCGCTCCGAAAAATCCAGCGTTTTGGGATCGATATAGAAATAAGCATACAGCGGCAGCTGCGCCAGCTGCTGCTCCAAAAGCGCTTTATCCATTCTTCACTTCCTCCAGTATCCGTGTGCAGCCTTCCACAATGTCCCCATAGGTGCGGGCAAAATCCCCATATGGCCAGGGATCCGATACATTCCGGTCCGGCAGAAAAGGCATATAGCCGGTTTCCTCCGGATAATCCCGCTGCAATCGCCGGGCATTGCTGCTATCCATATAGTAAATTCGGTCAAACCGGGCAAAATCCCCTTTTGTGATCTGCCGCGCCCGATGTCCGTCGCAGGAAATGCCGTGCTTTTGCAGTTCACGCCGGGCAGGGGGATAGACAGGGTTCCCCCACTCCTCATTGCTGACACCGGCAGAATCAATTTCTACAGAAACCCCTGCCTTTTTCGCCATATCCCGCAGCACATACTCTGCCATTGCACTCCTGCAAATATTCCCGTGGCACACAAAAAGTATTTTCTTCATAAATACCCTCGCTTTCATTGGGAGTATTATAGCACAAATAGCGGCATATTGCAACTCGTAGGCGCGGATGCCCGCATCCGCCCGCCTAAACCTTCCCCTTTGGGGAAGGTGACCGAGCAAAGCGAGGTCGGATGAGGTCAACCTCACCCGTCAAAAATCAAAGATTTTTGCCACCCTTCCCAAAGGGGAGGGTTTCCCTATCCCGTCGGCAAGAGTTATGTATCTATAGTAGACGCCGAAAAAACCGCTTTTTGCGGCGGGATAAATACAAAAACAAACATCCCGCTACCTCTATCATAGCTGCGTTTGCAGATATGGACGGGCAGCGGTAATTTATGAGTAAATCTTGATTTCTGTATGCGGTCGATATATAATTTAATTAAGGAAACTAACATTAAGCTTAATCCAACGAAGGGGGTATTGATATGGAGAATTTATATGCTGAATTTCTACTGTGGTATCACGGGTTTACCACGAATGAGGCCTATGAAGCATTATTGAATGAAAGTTTCTTAAATGGCACCAATAATATCCTTTTAGAGTTGGAAGAGGTCTCGTCCGATTTACTTAATACGCGAGGGCGGTTTATGCGCTATTGGGATTATGAATGCCTTACCTTTGATTCTGATATATTTGGGAAAAGGCTTTTTTCTGGTCTGGAACGGGTTTACAAGTCAAATAGCTTTAGTATTGAGGCTTTTGGCCAAATGTGCAATCTGTTGTGGAAGGATTTGCCCACTGGCCTTGAACAAACAGAGCCATTTTGGACATTGATTTATGCTGATGACTGCTTGTCGTGGGGTGATGAAACGCAAACAAGAAAGCTTTACGAAAAAGCATTTGCGTTTTATGCTTGAGAAGTGCTGACTAGTTTTTAATCAAATAAGACGAAAGGATAGGTTAATACTTATGAAAGTACATGGTGTAAAACGAGAGTGGTCAAGTCCCATTTTCTGCCTTAAAACACATTACTGCCCTTTCTGCAACGAAAGACTTGAAAAAACAAAAACTGAAACTATAGTAAATTCGGCATCAGAGGAAGCTGAAAAATATGATTTTTCCAGCGGAGACACCTTTATGGTCGGGAATATAAAATTTATAAGAACCGCTTTTCGGTGCAATAAATGCGACAAAACATACTCTATAGACGAACTCAAAAAAGCCGAGAAAGCCAGCAAGAAGTGAGAATATAAGAAAACAGCCGCCGACCATTTGGTCAGCGGCTGTTGTTTTCGTCATGTTGGGGCAAAATTTGGTTGTTTTCAAAAGTAGTATGCGAGTAGTACAAACAGGGAAATCACCTTGCAAACCGTGGTATAGGGTTGCATAGTTTGGTATGCCGCTGCTGGGTCAAATCTTCCCATGGCAGACGAACAGTATCTTCTCCATAAAAAGCTCCCAATCTACAGCTTCATTGCGAGGAGTGTAACGACATGCCGATCTCCTGCAATCAAGTGCATTATAGCACCCATTGCGTGTAATTGCAACAAGGGCTTCTCCCGGGGGAGGGATTTTCGAAGGTGTACTGTAGAGGTCATTCACGAATGACCCGCCTAAGGCTTCTTCTTGAGGAGAAGCTGCAAAAAATCTCCGTTTTTTGACTGATGAGCTGGAAAACCTGCGTACTAAGAACATCGCATCACACCTATTTGCGACTACACCGCATCCGTCAGCCTGTTTGGCTGACACCTTCCCCTCAAGGGGAAGGCTCATAGGGGTCGGCGACCCGACGACCCAAAATTAAATCGCGGCGCGATGCCGCGATTTTATTCATATTGGCACGCCAATCCCTTCCCCACTACACTGTCATTGCGAGGACGGCTTTGCCGTCCGTGGCAATCTCCCGGTAGGCATCCTCGTCCTTCTCGTAGGGAACGGATTTATCCGTTCCCTTTGTGGGAATGCATAAATGCATTCCCTACGGCGTTGTTCGACGGTGCGGTGTAGGGACAGGCGTCCTCGACTGTCCGAAATAAAATCGCGGCTCGATGCCGCGATTTTATTCCTGTTGGGCGACGGAGAAAGTCTCCACCGCCCGGTTTGGTTTTAAGGGTCTGCGCGCAACACGCCAAAGCCTCCCTCTGAT
>SVLR01000040.1 GCA_015067785.1 Oscillospiraceae bacterium | reverse complement strand
TAAATACCCCCGGACTTTCGTCCGGGGGTAAATTTTACACTTTTTCCAATACGATCGCTGTGCGGCTGGGGAGATAGAGAAGAAGGCCGGGTCTTCCGTCTTTTTCTACTGTTTCGTAGGTTTCGTGGTAAACTCTGCCAAAGCCGCCAAAGCAGAAATCATCGGTTGACATAACTACCTTATACTTCCCCGCCTCCGGCATAGGTACAAAGCAGCCGGTATAGCTTCCTGTGGGGTGGAAATTGAAAACGAAAATGCCGGCGCCCTTTTGGTAAGCCATCCATTTTCCATTGTTTTCCACGATCAGCTGACGGTCTCTGCCGGTAAAGACACGCTGGCGTTTGCCAAGGGCAACCATTGCCTTTTCGAAATCATTCAGGTATTCGTACCGCAGATTGGGGTTATCTGCCAGAGACCACTGGCGGCGGCAGTAATGATAGCTCCAGCCGTTGCCCTCCCGGGGGAAATCGATCCATTCCGGATGACCGAACTCATTGCCCATAAAGGTCAGATAGCCTTCGCTGCCCAAGCTCATAGTCAGCAGACGCAGCATTTTGTGCAGCGCCATACCACGGTCAATGACCATATTCTGACTGCCCTTTTCCATTCCCCAGTACATTTCCTTATCACAAAGGCGGAACATAATGGTCTTATCGCCTACCAATGCCTGGTCGTGGGATTCGCAGTAGCCGATGACCTTTTCCTTGGGTCTGCGGATGGCAAGCTCATAGTAAATGCTGTTTAAGTCCCAGTATTCATCGGGCGTTTCTTTGAGCAGACGGATCCACATATCCGGCTCGCCCATAGCAAGACGGTAGTCAAAGCCCACACCGCCCCAAGAGACCGGCAGTGCCAGTCCCGGCAATGCCGAGGTATCCTCTGCAATGGTAATGGCGTTTTTATTGACCTCACGAATAAGGAGATTGGCAAGCTGCAGATAGGTAACTGCCTCCACATCCGTATTCATTGAGAAATAGGAATCGTAGCCGGTAAAGGCTTTCCCAAGACCGTGGTCGTGATAGAGCATAGAGGTAACACCGTCGAAACGGAATCCGTCAAAATGGTATTCCTCCATCCAATATTTCAGGTTCGAAAGCAGGAAGTGAATGACCTCCGGCTTATCGTAGTTAAAGCACTTGGTATTCCAAGCCGGATGATCGCCCCGATCCCCTGCGTGGAAGAACTGATAATCCGTTCCGTCGAACTGGTTGATACCCTCCCGGGTATTCTTGCTGGCGTGGGAGTGGACAACATCCAGTAGCACTGCAATGCCCAGCCTATGGGCGGTGTTGATCAGCGCCTTCAGGTCCTCCGGCACACCAAACCAAGAGGAAGCCGCGAAGAAATTGGTGACCTGATAGCCAAAGGAAGCATAGTAGGGATGCTCCATAATGGCCATAATTTGCAGCGTATTATAGCCCAGCCTGTGGATCCGGGGCAGTACCTTTTCCGTAAACTCCTTGTAGGTGCCCAGCTTGCCTTCCTCTTGTGCCATACCGATATGGCACTCATAAATATAGAGGCGCTTCTTCGGTTTGAAGCTTTCATCCGTCCAAGCAAAGGGCTTTTCGTCCCAGATCACACCGCACCAGCTGTGATCCTCGGGATTTTGCTCTACGCGGTGGATATATAGAGGGATCCGCTCCATAGCCTGTCCATTCCGGCAGACGATAGCCATCACCCGGGTGCCGGTCTTTAAGGTGTCTTTTCCGGGAATAAACAGCTCAAAAACGCCGTTTTCCTTCTTTTCCATCTCATAGGCATACCGCTCCCAATTGCAAAAATCGCCGGTGAGATACATTGCGTCCGCGCCGGGCGCCCATTCCCGGTAGTACCAGCCATCCTCCGTTTTGTGGAAGCCAAAATACAGATGTCCGGTAGCAAAATCACTGAGGGTCTGTCCCTCCGGCAATAGCGTCGCAAGCTTCTCCTCCAGACGCTGCTTTCGCAGTTCAAGGTCGGTGCGATAAGGCTTTAGCATCGGGTCACAGGAAAGAATTTTCATAACCGGTCCTCCTTTGCGTTTTTACACTTTCAGTTTATCCCCTTTTTTTATCTCTGTCAAGGGAAATAAAAAGACCCGAAAGGACACTTTCAGGTCTTTTTTGTGAATTTTTCCTTACATTTGGGGCAGGTGATGGCGATCTTGCCTTTTCCTTTTGGGACACGGACAGTTTGTTTACATTTGGGGCAGGAGAAGTAACGATGGTTTTTGTCCTTGATCCTTTCCAGAAATTGCAGATATTTCCGGTTTTCCCGGTAACGCTTATGGGTGTTCCGGGAGAAGCAGCGGTACAGCGCCAGGATCATAAGACCGTAGGTAAGCGCTGTCAAGATCAGGTGGGCAGTCGCATTCCACACAAAAAGATTGACAAAGCAAAGGGCAAGGCCGATACCGATAATGAGTGTATTTAATTTGTCTGTACCGTACCGACCGGCCATAAACCTCTGAAAAGCCATCCCAATACGCTGACCGAATTTTTTCATCCTATTACCTCTTTTCAAGAATCATCTTTATTATAATCGGTTTCTCACAAAAAACAACCTTCCTGCAGGAAAGTTTACGATTCGTTCACAGGAAAAGCAAGGACCGCAGCGAAAACTGCGGTCCTTGCTTTGAAAGAAAAGAGGAAAATGAAAAGAGAATTTTGTTATTGCACTTCAAATATATAAGAAAAATATGAAGAAAAAAAGGGGATATTTATTAACATTGTATTAAATTACTGTATGGGTGAATATTTTTGATTCTTCTACACGGAAAACTTTACTTTTTCCGGAAAGAATAGTATACTATCAGTAACTTTTGAAAGGAGGCGGCAAGGATGCTTTCGAAGCTTCAGGCAGTAGAAAATCGCTTTGAGGAGCTTTGCGCCAAAAGTGAACAGCCGGATTTTTATGCCGATCCCAAAAAGGCCGCTGCCCTTTTGCGAGAGAAAAACGAGTTAGAACCCATCGTGGAGGCTTACCGCGCCTATCAGACCGCACAGCGGGATATGGAGGAAGCGGAGGAGCTGATGAGTGACCCGGAAATGCGGGAGCTTTGTCAGGACACCTATCAGGAGGCAAAGGCGCAAAAAGAAGCCCTTTACGAGCAGCTTCGCATTTTACTTCTGCCCAAAGACCCCAATGACGAGAAAAATGTTATTGTAGAGATCCGGGGCGGTGTAGGCGGTGAGGAAAGCGCCCTCTTTGCCCATAGCCTATACCGTATGTACAGTATGTATGCCGCCCAAAAGGGCTGGCAGGTGGAGCTGATGAACTATAGCGAAACGGAGCTGGGCGGCGTCAAGGAAGCGGATTTTGTCATCAGCGGTCGGGGTGCTTATTCCCGGCTCAAATATGAGTCCGGTGTCCACCGTGTCCAGCGTGTTCCCGAAACGGAATCCGGCGGTCGTGTTCATACTTCTACTGCTACCGTAGCAGTGCTGCCGGAAATGGAAGAGGTGGATGTGCAGATCAATCCTGCGGATATTGAGATGCAGGTCTTCCGTGCCTCCGGCGCCGGCGGTCAGCATATCAACAAGACCAGCTCTGCGGTACGGCTAATCCATAAGCCTACCGGAATCGTGGTAGCATGTCAGGAAGAGCGAAACCAGTTCCAAAACCGGGAAAAATGTATGCGTATGCTGGCATCCAAGCTTTACGAAATCGAACAAGAACGGCTCAGCTCCGAGGTTACCGGTATGCGCCGTAGTCAGGTGGGTACCGGTATGCGCAACGAGCGGATCCGCACCTATAATTTCCCCCAAGGTCGGGTGACCGACCACCGGATTGGCTTGACCCTCTATAAGATCGACGCAGTGATGGATGGTGCGCTGGACGAGATCATCGACTCTCTTGCCACCGCCGATCAGGCAGAAAAACTGAAAAACAGCCAATAAAGCCTTCCCCTGGGGGAAGGTGGTCCGAAGGACCGGATGAGGGTAAATATGGAAGAAGTATTAATCTCATGCCGTCGCGCACAAGAATTGCGCAAAAATATGACAAAGGAAGAACGGCATTTATGGTATGATTTTCTAAAAACATATCCGGTGCAGTTTAGACGGCAATATCAAATTGGTTATTACTATGTAGATTTTTTCTGTTATAAAGCAAAGCTGATCGTAGAATTAGACGGCTCACAGCATTGTTCTCCGGAAGTACTTGCCTATGATAAAGCGCGTACTGATTTTTTACAAGAACAAGGATTCTTTGTACAGCGTTTCTCGAATTTGGATGTTATGAAGAACTTTCAGGCTGTCTGCGAAGCCATTCATCAAACAGTAGAAGAAAGGATGCAGGGTTGACCCTCATCCGCCCCCATAGGGGGCACCTTCCCCCAGGGGAAGGCTTTGGAAAGGAAAATTATGGAATATATTACAAACGCTCCGGAGGAGACGGAGGCGCTGGGGGCGGCATTGGGGCGCGCCCTGCAGCCGGGCACCGTCATTGCCTATACCGGAGACCTGGGCGCAGGAAAGACTGCCTTTACCCGGGGCATTGCCCGGGGTCTCGGGATCCGGGATACCGTCACCAGCCCTACTTACACCATTGTAAATGAATACTTAGACGGCAGACTGCCCCTTTTCCATTTTGATATGTACCGTCTCCATAGTTCTGACGATCTTTGGGACATCGGCTGGGAGGATTATTTGGAGCGGGGCGGTATCTGCGCCGTGGAATGGAGCGAAAATGTTGCCGATGCGCTGGAGGAGCCCCTCCTTATCTGCATCGAGAAGCTGAGTGAAAACAGCAGACGTATCACCCTGAAGGGAGGAAAAATCGATGCTCTTAGCCTTTGAGACCTCTGCAAAAGCCGCCTCCGTTGCCCTTTTTGACGGAGAAAAGCTCTTGGGAGAGAGCTATCAAAATACAGGCCTTACCCATAGCCAGACCCTGATGCTGATGGCAGAGGACCTGCTGAAAAACTGCGGCATTTCTATTTCCGATCTGACTGCTGTGGCGGTCGCCGCCGGACCGGGCAGCTTCACCGGCGTGCGGATCGGTGTTTCTGCTGCCAAAGGGCTTGCCTGGGGTCGGGAGCTTCCCTGCTACGGTGTGTCTACCTTGGAGGCGATGGCATTGGGTCTGGGGGTACAGGACGGTTATATTCTCCCAACCATGGACGCCCGAAGAAATCAGGTCTATACCGCCCTTTTTTCCGCAGAAAAGGGTGTTATTTCCCGTATTTTTCAGGATAGTGCCATTGCTCTTTCGGAGCTGAAGGAAAAACTGCCGGGAGATAAGCCCATTTTCCTTGTTGGCGATGGCAGTACCCTTACCTACAATACCCTTATCGCGGCTGTTCCCAATCTGATCTTGCCCCCGGAGCACAAAATGCACCAGCGGGCAGTAGGCGTAGGTCTTGCGGCGAACAAAACGATCTCTCAGGGAGAGACCGGCGATGCCGCTTCCCTTGTTCCCAATTACCTCCGCCTCTCCCAAGCCGAACGGGAACGGTTGGAGAAAACAAAATAATGCACTTAGCGGGACGGGAAACCCGTCCCCTACAATAAAAAACAATAACCGGGGTGCGATCGCACCCCGGTTCTATTTTACTTTTCCTTTGTTCTGGAGATCGGATGTACATTGACGATGGGTCGCTTAAAGAACAGCGTCCAGCCCATTCCGCCGTAGTCACAGACATCCACCAGCTCCCAGCCGTCGCGGCCCCATGCGGCGATTTGCTTATCCATCTTCTTCTCGTCCATAATGCTGATCCGCTCCCGCTTATACTCAAATTTATGGACATAGAAAATATCAAAGCTATCCACAGGGATCAGGGTCACTTTGGCAATCACGCGGTCATTATCTGCCTTGGCAAGCCATTTTCTGCTGATACCGGCATCCAAAAGAACCTCCACGACCTTCGGCGCATCCATGATACCCAACTGATACTTGAAGCGCACCAAAGTCGGACCGCTGAGGGGGACCTGCGCGATCTGACCGGATTTACCCTCCCACAACACCTTTTCGCCATCCAAAATGGTAACGCTTTGCGGTGTGTCGGCTGTTTCCAGCTTCACAAGTACATATTCAACTTTCTTTACAATGGGATTTCCGCAGGTTGGGCAGCTTGCTGCCAGAGAAGAAACCTGCTTCCCGCATTCCGGACAAGTGATCATAGCCATAGGATTTACCTGCCTTTTCCATCATTTTCTTCATTATAACAGAGAGAAATCAAAATAGCAAGGGGTTTTATAGGCGTAAATCCCCTTTTCTTGACACATCTTTTTTGCCGTGGTATATTGAGAGCATCTTTTTTCAGGGAGCCGTTATGATGCTGAAAAGTTTACAAAAATATATACTTCCCGGCTTTTGTATCGGGATCCTCTTTCTTTTTATGATCGCCATATGCAGGATCAACTTTTCCTTCGAGCCGAGCCATTATTCTACAGATATGTACACCGATATGCGCTATGCCCTGCAGGCTTGGGAGAAAAAAAGCATCTTCCCGGAGGGCTGGGTTTTTGGCAATCAACTTTATGCTGTGGCAACACCGGTGCTATCTGCATTTTTTTACGGTATTTGCGGCAGTATGAATCTCTCTATGGGGCTTGCCTCCACGGTGATGGGCATTTTTGTAATCTTCAGCTTTTGCTGGCTTCTTCGGGCATTTATTCCCCGTTTTCGGGGACAGCTTTTGGCCATTACCCTTTTTATGACTGCAAGCTTAATTTTCGGCGGTCCTTTTCGTGAGACGAATGGCTGGCAGCTCTTTTTCACAATGTCCTCCTTTTATGCCTGCTATGCCATTTGTGCTTTTTTGGCTTTCGGCTGTTATATCCGTGGAAAATGGGAGAAAAAGCAGCTTTTTCCCTTGATTTTATGCGTTTTTCTTTCCTTTGGAACGGGTCTGCAAAGTCTGCGGCAGACCCTCATTATGGCGCTACCAATTATGGCAGTAGAGCTTCTTTGTATCCTATACAGGGTATATCACAAGCAAGCGCTTTTCACGTTCCGGACAGTCGTTGCTGCGGTTGTTTTCGTCTCCAATCTTTTGGGTGTGGTTACAGCCAAGCTTCTACAAATTCCTCAGGTGGAGATTTTCGGAAAAATCACGATTACCGGTTTGCAGACCCCTATCCTTTCTTTACAACAAAGCTTCGCAAACGCCCTCTCGCTTGTCGGTTTAGGAAATAAGTCACCTGCGCTAATTCTCGCAATTATGGCTATTTTCGGTATACTCTGCCTTGCTTATCGGCTGCAGGAAAACGCAGAAAGCGGCAGTCTCTGTCTTTTGCTGCTTACCGTAAGTCTTGTTGGTGTGCTGATGCTGGATGCCTTTACCACTATGCATATCCGCAGTATTTACTATTTCCTCCTTTATCCCCTGTTAGGTACGGTAGGCGCAGTGCTTTATTCCCATTTTGGAAAATGGGTGCGCTATGGTGCCTGTCTTTTATTGGTGGTTTCTCTGCTATCGGGAGCAGAAGAGAAGCTACAGCCGGTCTTTGAACCCACAAGCAGTCCTGACCGATACGATGCGGTTGTTGCCTACTTGGAGGAACAAGGCATTGACACCGTGTATTCCGGCTGGAACCGGGGCGAGAGGATCGGCATTGCTTCTGATGGCAGAATCCGCTGCGGCTTTTGGGACGCTCCAAAAACGCCCTTTGTACCGGTAAAATATCTGTGTGACCCCGAGGTTTTTGATGCAGAGCCGGAAAACTGCGCCTATGTTTTCCTGAATTCCTCGGAAGCCAATACCGCTATTGAGGCAGCAAAGGAAAAGGGCACAAAATTGAAGCTATTAAAGCATTTTCCGGAGGTAAGTATTTATATCTATATTGCAGATGTAAATTTGATAGGAAAGTAGAACAGGCGGAGGGATGTCCTCCGCCTGTTTTTAGTGCGTTGAGAAATCTATTTGTAGGGGCGGGCATTGCCCGTCCGAATAGTCATAGCCTTGTACAGTATCGTAGTGGAGTACGGACGACCGATGGTCGCCCCTACCATACAATTTTCCTTATTTCCAAATCTCCATTGGCTTTCCGCAGCAGCGGGGGATGGGCTGACCTGCTTTTACATCTAAGATCTTATGGCAAATGGGGCAGTAGACCTGACAGTCCTTTTCTGCCCGTACCACCAAGCTTTCACCGAATCTGTTTTCCATATTACAGTACCAGAGACGGCGCGGTATAAACCCGGGCTGCGTATTCCTGATCGAGAAGATACAGACCCTTAGGATCCTGACCGAAGAGCTTA
This sequence comes from Oscillospiraceae bacterium, assembly GCA_015067785.1. Lineage (GTDB taxonomy): Bacteria > Bacillota > Clostridia > Oscillospirales > Oscillospiraceae > Faecousia. The sequence continues at coordinate 8,293 of SVLR01000040.1, read as the reverse complement.
TAGCGGCTGATCATGGAATCGGCATTCTCCTCTTCCTCCATCTGCTCATCCACAAACCAGTCGAGGAACTTCATCGTCCGGTAGTCCCTTGCCTGATGGGCTTCGTGGTAGATGTTGTTAATGAGAGCCGTCACATAGCGCTCGTGCTCCGCAGCCACTTCCAGCGGATCCAGCACGGAAGCATAGGTCTTATCCGGCTTGCCGATGGCTTCCAAGGTCACCTTCAGGCCGTTGATCTGCATATATTTGAGGAACAGCAGAGCGTGATCCCGCTCCTCCTGTGCCTGGATCATATAGTAATTGGCATAGCCGTCCAGATCCAGCTCGTCATAATAATTTGCAATATCCAAATAGAGATATGCAGAGTAAAGTTCTTTATTGATCTGCTCGTTTAAGAGCTTTGCAACTTGTTCGTTCATAATTTTTCTCCTTTCAAATATGTGATGGCTCAGTGACTGTGACCGTGGTCATTTTTTGTCTTTTTCAGAATCTCACCCGTGAAACCGTCAACGGTGTATTCCCAATTTTCTCCATCTACGGATACATAGATCAGATAACAGGCTTTGCTGCCCTCTGTAGTCGTATGCACATGGACACTATCTGCCTCGCTGGCTTTTACATTCAGGTCACGCAGTACCACCTTTTTTGCTTCGTCCGGGGTCAAAGGACCGTCGTTATTGCTGCTGCCGGCAGCCACCGCAATGATGATACCCAAAAGGACAACCACCGCTACAATAACAGGAATAAAATACTTTTTCTTTTTCATAAAAACCCTTCTTTTTATAAAAACCGGTGGGTATGGGGCCCACCGGTTATATTTTTACTTAAAGTAACGCTCCAGCAGACCCTGCAGAGCCTTGCCGTGGCGGGCCTCGTCGCGGGCCATCTCGTGGACGGTGTCGTGGATGGCATCCAGACCGTTCTTCTTAGCACAGGCGGCCAGGTCGAACTTGCCGGCAGTTGCGCCGAACTCGCAGTCAACGCGCCAAGCCAAGTTATCCTTGGTAGTGGCCTTCATGTTGGGCTCTAAGGTGCTGCCCAGCAGCTCTGCAAACTTTGCTGCGTGCTCTGCCTCTTCCCAAGCTGCCTTCTCCCAGTACAGACCGATCTCGGGATAGCCTTCCCGGTGAGCGATCCGTGCCATGCACAGGTACATACCCACCTCGCTGCACTCGCCGTTAAAGTTGGCGAACAGCTGTTCCTTGATATAAGCCTTATCCTCTGCGGAGATGTCGGGGTTATTCGCGACAGTCTTCTCGTAGATGCCAAACTCGTGCTCAGCGGCCAGCTTCATCTCGCCCTTCTGCTCCACGAACTTGGAAGCGGGGACTTTACATACGGGGCAGCGGAACTCAGCGTCCAGCTCCTCGGCGGTGTGCACATAACCACAAACACTGCAAACAAACTTTTTCATAACTTTTTCCTCCAAAATTTTAATTTTCTTTTTTAATACAGTTTTTACAAATTCCGGCAAAGCTCAGGCTGTACATATTCACCTTGCCGCCGGTGCCGTTTTCCACGGCCTCAGATAGCTGCGCCGGCGCCTCTACCTCCGGCAGATCCAACACGCTCCCGCACTCGGTGCAGATAAAGTGGACATGGGGTGCGGTGTTTCCGTCGAACCGCTCGATCCCCTTCACTGTGCCCACGCATTGGATCAGACCCTGATTACGAAACAAGGCAATGTTCCGGTAGACGGTGGCCAGCGACAGATCGGGACAGCTCTCTTTCAGTCCCATATACACCATCTCTGCTGAGGGGTGTTCGTTGGTCGCCTGAAGGTAATTAAGGATCGCATTGCGCTTTCTGAATTGCTTTTGCGCTTCCATTGATTTACCTCCTAAATAAGAATAGTTCTTATTTACATTTACAATATATCATCTGTATTTTGATTTGTCAACACTTTTTTTGCAAATTTGCAAGAATTTTTTCTTCCCGGACAAAATAAGGAATTTCTTTATTTAATAATGTATATTGCAAAAAATCCTTGTTTTTTCCACAGATCTGTGATAAAATTTACGGTGAATAGGTATGCTTTTTTTCGGCAAGTACAGAAAAGAGAAAGGAGCCGTATTTTATGTATTCTTCTGCCTATGTATGGGCTAAGGTCCTTCAGTATTTAGAGGAAAGGCTCAGCAGCACCATTGTTTCCAGCTGGTTTGACAGCGCTGAGGTAGTGGAGCTCAACGGAGACCACCTGATTTTGCACATCCCCTCGGAATTCCATCGGGATATGATCACCGCCAAGACCTCCGGGCTGATCAATGCCGCCCTGAAGGAGATATTTAACTCCGATGCAACACTGCTGGTCTACAGCACCGCAGAGCTGGAGGCTTATAAAGAACAACAGAAGGGTGTCCCCCAGATCGCTTTTAACCCGCAATTCTCTTTTGAGAATTTCGTAGTGGGTCCCTCCAACCGTTTTGCCTACTCCGCCGCCAGCGCAGTGGTCAACAATCCCGGTCAGGTCTACAACCCTCTCTTTATTTACGGTCCCGCCGGTGTCGGTAAGACCCACCTGCTTTATGCCATTGCCAACGGTATCCGCAAAGCAAATCCCTATGCAAAAATCGTTTATATCAAAGGTGACCAATTCACCAATGAGCTGATTGCTGCCATTGCCAGCGGTAAAAACCGGGAGTTCCGGGACAAATACCGGGAGGCAGACCTCTTCCTTGTTGATGATATTCAGTTTATTGCCGGTAAAGAATCCACCCAGGAAGAGTTTTTCCATACCTTCAATAAGCTCTATGAGGAGCATAAGCAGATCGTTATGACCTCTGACCGGAAGCCCAGCGATATGCTGACCTTGGAGGATCGGCTGAAAACCCGTTTTGAATGGGGTCTTATCGCAGATGTGCAGCCGCCGGACTACGAGACCCGTATGGCGATCATTAAGAATAAGGCCATCTCCCTCGGTTTGGAGCTGCCGGATGATGTATGTAACTACATCGCTGTCAATGTAACCACCAATGTGCGGCAGATCGAAGGTACGGTCAAGAAAATCATGGCTTACCGTGATCTTAACAATATGCCTCTGGATCTTCCAAATGTCTCCCGAGCCATCAGCGATATGTTTAAGAACGAGGGCAACGCCCTTCCCACCCCCAGCCTGATCATCAGTCAGGTCTGTAAGTTCTACTCCATCGACGAAGCGGTGCTGCGGAGCAATCAGCGGACAAAGACAGTAGCCGAGGCCCGGCATATTGCCATCTACCTGATCCGTCAGCTGACAAATCTCTCTCTTCCCGCCATCGGTATGGAGCTTGGCAAAGACCACACCACCATTCTTTACTCCGTAGAGAAGATCGAAAAGGCCCTGCAGGTTGGCGGAACCGCTCTTCAAAACAACATCCGGGACATTACGGCGAATATTCATTCCTGCCTATAATGAATGATTGCAGGGGCGTGCATCGCACGTCCGCGGACGACCATTGGTCATCCCTACAAGATGATATTTTAATAGTAGCTCCTTATCAAAGTTATCCACAAGGGCTGTGGAATGTGGAAAGATTTTCTGTGGATAACTTTTGACAAATTCGCTATCCACAGCAGTTGTGGAAAAGCTCTGCAAAATTCACAGCGTGGTTGTGGATAAAAAACGCCCTAACTGCAAGGCTTTTCGGAGTTTTCCCCATATATTTCCCCCTACTGCTGTTATTACTACCTTAAATACTATTTATATATTTATATTTTATTATTTTACAGAATCGAGGTTTTTAGTATGCGATTTACCTGTGAAAAAAGTATGCTCGTTACCGCACTGAATATCACCGGCCGCTCTGTTGCGCCAAAGAGTGCTATTACCGCCCTTGAGGGTATTTACTGCGATGCCTCTGCCGAGCTGACCTTCACCGGCTACAATATGGAAACAGCGGTCATTTACCGCGTAGACGCAGAAATCACCGAAGCCGGCAAGTGTGTATTCCCTGCCCGTCTGTTCGGTGACATTATCCGCCGTCTGCCGGAGGGACCGGTGACGGTTGCGGTGGACGATAACTATAAGGTATCTGTCCGTGCCGGCTACTCCTCCTTTACCATTTCCGCAGAGCCCGGCGAGGATTATCCCAGCCTTCCCGATGTGGGCAGCGGCCGCAGCGTCAGCCTGCCTCAGTGCAACCTGAAGGAGCTGATCGGCAGCACCATTTTTGCAGTCTCCGAGAATCAGGGCCGCCCCATTCACACCGGTGTCAAGTTCGAGGTGGAAGCAGACAAGGTCTCTGCCATCGCGGTGGATGGCTTCCGTCTTGCCCGCCGCACCTTCCCTGCGGATTCTGCAACAGAAGTTTCCTTTGTTGTTCCCGCTCAAGGTCTTAAGGAAGTGGAGAAGATCCTTGTTGACAACGAAGAAGAAGTATCCTTCACTCTGGACAGCAAGCACATTCTTTTTAACCTGGGTGACGCTACCCTCATCTGCCGTCTTTTAGAAGGTGATTTCCTTGACTGGCGGAAGGTAGTACCCACAAACAGTCCCATTAAGCTGACCGCCAATGTGGGCGATCTGTCCTCTGCCATTGAGCGCGTAGGTCTCATCGTCTCTGAAAAATATATGAGTCCGGTGCGCTGCGTGTTTTCTGATCAACAGCTGCATATGCGGACCAATACCATCATCGGTGCCGCCGAGGATCGCTGCGTCATTGCCGGTGACGGTAAGGACTTGGAGATCGGCTTCAATGTCCGCTATTTGGCTGACGCGCTGCGGGTCATTCCCAGCGAAGAGGTGGTCATGGAACTGACCAACAGCTTAAGTCCCATCGTTTTCACCTCCGCAGAAGAAAAATATGACTTCTCTTACATGGTTCTGCCGGTAAGAATCAAAAACTGAGGAAATTTATGAAAGTAACCGTTAAGAAAAAGGAAAATACCATTCCTGTGATCATCCATACGGAGTTTATTAAATTGCAGGATGCAATGAAGTATGCGAATATTGTCTATTCCGGCGGCGAAGCAAAGCAGATGATCTTAGACGGTATGGTAAGTGTAAACGGCGAAGTGTGCACCATGCGTGGCAAGAAGCTCTATCCCGGTGACAGGTTCGCTTTTAACGGAGATATCTATCTCATTTCCATCCATGCGGCTGGGTAATATCAGTATCCGGGACTTCCGGAATTATGAGACCCTTTCGTTGGCGTTTTCTCCGGAGGTAAACCTGATCGTAGGTGACAATGCCCAAGGAAAGACCAATTTAATAGAAGCCATCGGCTATTTAGGCTCCGGAAAGAGCTTTCGTGCCCAAAAGACAAGCGAGCTTGTCCGCCTTGGGGCGGAGTTTGCGGAAATTTCCGGCTCTGTCTTTTCTCAGGAGCGGCAGCAGACCCTTCGCTGGGTACTGTTTCCCGGTGGAAGACCGCGGCAGCTTTACGGTAACGGGGTAAAGAAAAAGACCGCCGGTGAGATCAGCGGTATTTTACAGACGGTGCTGTTCTGCCCGGAAGACTTAATGGTCTTAAAGACCGGCGCATCTCCCCGGCGAAGGCTGGCAGATCACGCACTTTGTCAGCTTCGTCCAAATTACGAGGCTGCGCTGAGTGAATATAACCGGATCTTGGAGCAGAAAAGCCGTATACTGAAGGATCGGTTTGAAAATCCCGCTCTTTTGGAGATCCTGCCGGAATATAATACCCGCCTTTGTCAGGTAGGGGCGCTGCTGATCTCCTACCGCGCCCGGTTTTTCGAGGGTCTCGGCAAGGCAGCGAGTGTGTATCACAGCCAGTTTTCCGGCGGAAAAGAGGATTTTTCCCTGCAATATCACACGGTTTCCACAGTGAAAGATCCCTTTGCGCCCATACCGGTACTGGCGGAGGCTCTGCAAAACCATTTAGAAAGCCATTACCGGGCAGAAATCGAGAGTATGCAATGCCTGACCGGTCCTCATAAAGACGATTTTGATGTATCCCTTTCCGGGCTTTCTGTCAAGACATTCGGTTCGCAGGGACAGGTGCGGACGGCTGCCATCAGCCTGAAGCTTGCCCAGCGGGAGCTGATGCAGCGGGAAAGCGGTGAAATGCCGGTGTTGCTACTTGACGATGTACTGTCGGAATTGGATCCGGGACGGCAGGATTTTATTCTCAATCAGATCACCGGCGGGCAGGTCTTTATTACCTGCTGCGAGCCGGGCAGGTTTACCAAATTGGGTAAGACGATTGAAATTAGTAACGGTAAAACCGTTTAAGCTTTTTATCGCCTACGGCGATGCCATTTTCTGTAGAAAATGGCCGGCGGGAGCAAGCCCCCGCCATACGATATGCAAAAAGCATAGGAGGACGATTTATGTCTGAAGAAACAAAGGTAACACAGGAATACGGCGGTGAACAGATCCAGGTTTTGGAAGGCCTGGAGGCTGTCCGGAAAAGACCCGGTATGTATATCGGTTCTACTTCCACCTCGGGTCTGCACCACTTGGTGTATGAGATCGTGGATAACTCCATTGACGAGGCACTGGCCGGTTACTGTACCCATATCAATGTTACCATCAATCCCGGTAACTCCATCACCGTTACCGATAATGGCCGCGGTATCCCTGTAGATATTCAACCCCAGACCGGAAAACCGGCTTTGGAGGTGGTCTTTACCGTGCTCCACGCCGGTGGCAAGTTCGGCGGTGGCGGCTATAAGGTCTCCGGCGGTCTCCACGGTGTTGGTGCGTCGGTGGTTAACGCGCTGAGTGAAAGCCTTACCGCCCGGGTATTCAAAAACGGCAATATTTACGAGATAAAATTTGCCCGGGGTCATATCACCCAGGAAATGCGGATCATCGGCAAGACCGACAAGACCGGCACGGAGGTCACCTTCCAGCCGGATCCGGAGATGTTCGACGATGTACTCTATTCCTATGAGACCCTCCACGCCCGTATGCGTGAGGAAGCCTTCCTAAACGCCGGTCTTTGTATCACCATTACCGATGACCGTGGTGAGGAACCGGTTTCTGAGACCATGTGCTACGAGGGCGGTATCCGGGAGTTCGTCACTTGGACAAACCAAAATAAGACAGTCGTTCACAATGATGTGATCTATATGTCCGGCAATAAGGGCGATGCCTCCGCGGAGATCGCGCTGCAGTATCACGACGGCTACAACGAAAGCCTTCAGTCCTTTGCCAACGATGTGCGCACTCCCGAGGGCGGTATGCATGAGACCGGCTTTAAGACCGCGCTGACAAGAGTTCTGAACAATTACGGCATCAAGGTCGGCATTATTAAGGGTGACGATAAGGTTTCCGGTGAGGACTGCCGGGAAGGTATTTCTGCGATCATCTCCGTGAAGCTGACGGATGCCCAGTTTGAAGGTCAGACCAAAGCAAAGCTGGGCAATGCCTACATCCGTACCTTAGTAGAGCAGATCGTGGGTGATCAGCTGTCTACCTACTTTGAGGAGCATCCTGCCACCGCTAAGATCATCTTAGAAAAGGCAATGATGGCAAACCGGGCAAGAGAAGCTGCCCGAAAGGCAAGAGAAAATGCCCGCCGTAAGACGGGACTGGAATCCGGCGGTATGCCTGATAAGCTGCAGGACTGCAACGAAAAAGACCCCTCGCTGTGCGAACTGTACATCGTCGAGGGTGACTCCGCTGCCGGCTCTGCCATTCAGGGCAGAGACTCCCGCTTCCAGGCAATACTCGCTATGTGGGGGAAAATGCTGAACGTCGAAAAGGCAAGAGCCGATAAGATCTACGGCAATGACAAGCTCTCTCCTCTGATCATCGCCTTGGGCGGCGGCATTGGCGAGGATTTTGATATTGAACGTCTTCGCTACCACAAAATTATCATTATGTCCGATGCGGACGTGGACGGCGCCCATATCCGTACCCTGCTGCTGACCTTCTTCTTCCGTTATATGAAGCCCCTGATCGAGCACGGCTATGTGTATAGCGCTGTGCCTCCCCTTTATAAGCTGAAAAGAGGCAAGACGGAGCGGGTTGCCTATTCCGACGAACAGAGAGACGCAGTTTCCGCAGAAATGCGTGGCGAAAGCGGTGCCAAGGTAGAAATTTCTCGGTTTAAGGGTCTTGGTGAGATGGACCCCCACGAGCTGTGGGAGACCACTATGGATCCTACTACCCGTACACTGCGCCGTATTACGCTTGAGGATGCCCAACGGGCAGACGAGATCTTTACGGTACTGATGGGCGAGCAGGTCGAGCCCCGTAAGGAATGGATCGAACGTAATGCAAAATACGCCATTAATATTGATATCTAACCCCTTCCCCCGGGGGGAAGGTGCCCCGAAGGGGCGGATGAGGAATGGCGAAATCTACAGGGAGGGATATTTTTGGAGAGAAATAAAAATCTGACTC
>SVLR01000039.1 GCA_015067785.1 Oscillospiraceae bacterium | reverse complement strand
AATAGGTTTCTTTCACAGTTTCCTCCGCCTTGTAGAGCGGGATATTGAGGCGGGTAATGCCTTGCTCATTGCACCAAGAGAAAAAGGATTTGAGGGTGCGTGTATAACTGTTGATGCTATTGGGGGAGAGGGATGCGTCCCGCATACTGATAATCATTGCATCCAAATCCGCCTTTTGGAGCATGGCAATGTCCATCTTGACATCCATGTGTCGTGCCACGGCTTGAAACTGGGATTGATAACTTTGCAAAGTCTTTTCGGCAAGTCCTTTGGTCTTTCGGGAAATAATGAAGTCGGAAAAGGTTTCCTCGATGGTTGCACTCACTACTAACTTGATTTTAGCCATAATATCTGTCCTCTTGATTTCTAAAATTTTAGTCCAAAATCAAGCGCACAGGTCTGCATTGACCTCTTGGCGAAAACCGAAGAAAATCCAACTATACAAGCCATAAAAGCAAGAAAAAACCTTGGTTTTCAAAGAAAACCAAGGTTTTTGGTGGAGATAAGCGGGATCGAACCGCTGACCTCTTGAATGCCATTCAAGCGCTCTCCCAGCTGAGCTATACCCCCATATTCGCACTGTGCGGTGACAGCTTGTATATTGTAGCAAGGGAAGCGTTTTTTGTCAAGGGGTATGGGAAAATTAATTTTATTATTTGATTAAAAGTCCTAAGAGCGCGCGATCTGTAAAGGCGGGAGCGGTGTAAGCAGCGTCAAAGAGAGCGTCCATATTATCGATGCTGTTTTCGATCTCCTTGGAGAAAAGCTGTGCGGTTTCTGCAAAGTCACCACCGAGATGCCGAAGCAGCAGGCAGGCAATGATGATCCACTTAATGCGGCAGATCAGGTCATAGTCCGATACCGCCTGCAAATAGTAGCGCTGGAGCGCATAGCGAACAAAGAGGGGTATTTCCTTGGACCACGGGGTGGGGGAGGGGGCAGATAGCCGTGCCCGCCAGCGGGGTGTGAGGATATCCAAGTGGCAGAAAAAGGCGTTTATTGCACCAATATCCCCGGATAAAGGCAGTTTATTTGCTGTCTCCCAAAGCTTTTCTGGGTCGAGATCCGGCTCTTCACCGCTGTCTAACCAGGACTGGACTTCGTGGCCGTAAAGTAAGGTGATCGCAAGCATCTTGGAGGTGGGGTAGGGCATTCTTTCCCAAAAGGACAAAAGCGTTTCCCGGCTCTTTAACAGAATCTCCATTGCCTCCCGGTCGTAGTCGCCTTCTTCAGCACCGGTGGCGGAGGTGGCAAGAATGGCTTGATCTTTCGGTGAGAGGATCAATTTTGCGGCAGCCGGGCAGGATAGCTCCAAGCCACGTTCGATGAAATCCCCGTAGTTGTGGCACAGTCGGGGGAACGTTCTGCAGGTGTTGCTGAGCGCCTCGTGACCAAGCTGGCATTGAATCTCGCACAGTCCGTCGGTCCGCCACATGGGGCAGCGGCGGTCGGTGACGGTGAGATATACAGTGCCGTCCTCAGTGCGCATTTTGCTTCGCAGGGCATCGCCTAAGTCACCGGGGAGCTTTTGGTACAGTTCGACGGTGGTGGGATCAATGTCCACCTCCCATTCCTGACAGCAGCTATCGGGGCATGCGGAGGCAAGACAGCGGAATTTGTGATAGTATTCGGGTGTGCGTTCGATCATCGTTAGTCTAAATGGCAAAGTCCACCAGACCTTGCCATCTCTCCTTGCTTTTTTGTCAGTATAGCACACATTTTGGGAGAAAACAACTGTTTTAGAAATTTCTCATTTTCCACTTTACAAAACTTAAAAAGACTGCTATAATAGCTTGGCTGACGCGCCGGTGGCTCAATGGATAGAGCATCAGATTCCGGTTCTGAGGGTTGGGGGTTCGAGTCCCTTCCGGCGTACCAAAATTCCAGATACCCATTCGGGTGTCTGGAATTTTTTATACACCGAGGGACTTGAAAGGGCGGCGCCAGTCCACAGACTGGTGTAAAAATTGAGAGCTGGCGAGCAATTTTTAGCCCGTGGGAGAGTCCATAGAAGAAAGACGCATCCTGTAAAGGATGTTGGCTTTCTTCTATTTTTTATTTGCAGACATGTTGCGGATGAGCGTTGCCGCCGAGGGCTGGACGGAGGCGAACATCGATTAAACGAGTTCCTTCCGGCGTACTGCCGCCCTGAGGGCGGCAACAATCCCTCATATATTTTTCGTTGAAAAACAGTAGGGTATATGGTAAAATAGTATTGAAGGAGGGGTTTCTATGAAATTTTGCGTTGAAAATGATCTAAGCTTATTCGAGTTCCACGATGCTACGTTTTCTTTTGTTGCTTTTGATGGACGAGATTTAATCATTTCTGCCAAGGGTGTCAGTATCCATAAGAACACGCCGCAAAATCCTTCCGATGTAGATATGGAGCTTGCCCTCGCTCATATCACATTTCAGAATTTCCGCTCTGCCACTTATGAGCCGGGAAGAAGCTGGAAGACGGGTGAGGATGGGCAGTCCTATCCTGTTGGCCTGCGCATCATTTACACACATCAAGAGGCAATTGACAAAATTATAGCCGAGCTTCAGGAAGGACTCACAGTCTTTCATTTTGAAAAGGAAGAGAAGGGCGGCTACTCGATTGGCGGTTGTGGCATCGAACCCTATTTTACCATAGAGTTTGATTTTGATAGTGTTATCGTAGGCTGGAATGAATGTGAAAAGAAAGCGTGGTATGAGCTGCATCGCAGATACCAAGCTGACTCTGTTTTGAATACGCCAAGTGGTGAGGAAACTGTACAGTTCACTGTTTATGTTCATGAGGAAGCGTGTTATGTTAATGGTATTCTTGCAGAACCCCCTATGGTTAGCGTGGGCTGCAAATATGATGGCAAAGCGTATTGGGGGTACGGTAAAGATCATTTGTGGATCGATGCCTTTGCAGACCTCCAAAGAAAGCTGCCGGAGGGCGTATTCCTAAAATGCTGTTTGACTTGCAGACACGGTAATCTATGTCCTGTTGGGAATGATGTTAACGAGGTTTTCTGCACAAAGGATGTTTTGATCACGCAAAAGAGCGACCTATATTTCTATACCGAGGATGAAGCGGAACGGGCAAAGCGCTCAAAACAGTATTGCGATTTGTGCGGTGATTATCAAATGCAGAGTGAGGATTACTATACATATAACGATTATTTGTATTTCTTAAAGGTGTGAACCGCCCTTATAATGACGTAGGCGGGCGATTTGTGAATCGCCCCTACGGCAAAAAACGAAAGACGGGTTGGCGCCGACCTCTACAATGGACAAAATAACAAGCGGGCGAGTTTTTTCTCGTCCGCTTGTTTTTATTTATACACAGGTAGCTATTGTGGTCCAGTTGATCTGCTCCTGCAGATGCTTTGCGGCGATCGTGCCTTGCTGACGGTAGTTGGTAATAGAGACGGCTTGTCCGGCGGTAATTCTTCGGCTTTTATCGTCAATGCGCAGCGGCACGAACGAAAGCTTCTTGCCTGTCTTTTTGTAGTACAGCTCACCGATATACAAAAAGCCTTCATATATTTCGCTGGGTTTATCGTACTTGTCCATATAATGAATGTCTGGGTATACGATCAGGCTTTCACTTCTGAGCAAATGCTTGAGACCTTCCTTAATCGTTGTGGTTGACTTCAGCCCGTCTCTATATACCGGAACGGCCTGCAAGGATCTCATCAGCGGCGGTGCGATCCAGCTCATCACATGGGCAGCCAAATTAAATCTTACAGGCTTCCTTCCGTACCGTGCGGCGAATGTATACTTCGACATATGCTTGACGGTAGCCTTTCGGTCGAAATACATATGGATGATCATAGGATGCAGTTCGGCAGGCAACCATTTTAATGTGGTGTAAGGGCCGTGCATATCCAGATGCCGGCAGACGAAAACCACAGGTTCCTCCGGCATTGCAAAATCGCACCGATATTTCCGGGAGAAAACACGAAACAGCCGGCGGACAAAGCGCCCGTACTTACCGTAAATATGTTCTTTTTTCGGCGCATATACCCAGTTGCATTGGAGCTGATATGTCATCAGCACAAAGAAAATATCGGCAATTACTTTGACCAATGTCAAATGGCCGCCCAAAATGTGACCGAATATGTACAGGGAAAGATACGATACAAGCAGCTGACCAAGCCACACCGCATAGAATCGGACGACAGATTTCTTGACATTGCTATGAAATACATATTTGCAGTTTAAGTAAAAGTTTATAACCGAGGAGGCAACGCGGCCTGCTATGGTGGCGAGCAATGTGTATCCCGGGGAAATTTGCGGAAAGAGCACATAGGTCAGTAAAGAAAACAGACCAATATCCGCTGCAGTAGCAAGAAGTCCGGAAATAATATTGCCGCTTAAATATCCAAGCAGGATCCCGATGACGCGCAGGCTGTCCCGGACGGTTTTGAAGTGGGAAATGTGGTCTGCCGCGTCCTGCGGATAGATGGTTTGAATAGACACTTCCCGGAAGGGAATATGATGGCGCTTGGCGTAGATCAGCATACCGGTCTCATATTCAAACCGATCTCCCTTTACATTCAGAAACTGCTGCGCCGTTTTTACAGTAAAAGCGCGCAATCCGGTTTGACTGTCCGAAATGCAGATGCCGTACATTATCCGGAGCAATCTCAGCATATTGGTATTTCCGGCGCGGCTTCTTGCAGGGACATTCTCTTGTGAAAAATCACGGCAGCCCAAAACGCAGGCGTCGGGGTGCGCGCGGGCAGCTTCCCATACGGCAAGCACATCTGCTGCGGAATGCTGCCCGTCACAATCCGCGGTAACCAAAATGTCCTCACCTAAAAAATGCTCCGCACAGTAGGAAAATGCGGTTTTGAGCGCGTAGCCCTTGCCATGGTTTTCGGGATAGGAAAGTACTGTTACACGGTCTATATGGGCGATTTTCGTAAAAACAGGATCGAACCGCTTGTCACTTCCGTCGTTGACAATGAGCAGGCAGTCCATAGTCTCTGCCAGCTCTGCGGCATATTGGATGAAGGTGTCCGGCGGCTCATAGGCCGGGATAATGGCAATTCGCTGCATAAGCACATCTCTCCATATTCAGGGGATTATATTTTTATGGTAGTGTGCCATTGTCAAGAGAAAATCAACTGAAGTTCAAGATTTGTTGAAGTTTGGTTGAGAAAATATGCTATAATATGCTTAACATACGCTTTTTAGGAGGGGTTACGATGCTGAAAATACTGATTGCCGAGGACGATCAGGAGCTGCGGCAACTGTTTTCCCATGTGCTGACGCGCCACGGCTATACTGTCACCGGCGTGTCCAACGGACAGGAAGCACTGGATGCTATGGATGCAGGCTTTTACGATATGATCATCTCCGATATTATGATGCCGGTGATGGATGGCTATGAGCTGGTGCGCCAGCTGCGCTGTGTGGGCAATACCACGCCGGTGCTGATGATCACCGCCAAGGATGCCTTTGACGATATGCGTTTGGGCTTCCAGTCCGGTGTGGACGATTATATGGTCAAGCCCATCAATGTCAACGAGATGGTGCTGCGGGTGCAGGCACTGCTGCGCCGTGCCCAGATGATCAATGACCGGCGGCAGACCGTTGGGGACACCGTTATGGAGTGCGATTCTCTGACCGTTACTACCGCAGGAGAGAGTATGATCCTGCCCCAGAAGGAATTTATGCTGCTGTATAAAATGGCGGCCTATCCCGGCAAGATCTTCACCCGGCAGCAGCTGATGGACGAGATCTGGGGCTATGATTCCGAAAGCGATACCCATACAGTGGATGTACATATCGGCAGACTTCGTGACCGTTTCCGGGATAACAAGGATTTTAAGATCGTCACCATCCGTGGCGTTGGCTATAAGGTGGTGAAATCGTGAATACCAGAGAACGCTTTGAAGAAGTAAGAAAGGAGCGGCGCAACCGCTTCAGTCTCCGAACCCGGCTGACGATCTTCGTCACCACCGAAATGCTTATATGTATCCTGATCGCCTTTACGATAGACCAACTGCTTAACAATGTGTTTGTCCTGCAGTGGCATATACCATTGGTGCTGGATCTCATACTTGTTTGCTTGCTGATCGGTGTTTTGGTTACCAGTCGGCTCTCCAAGTATTTCTTCGATCCCATCAAGAAGCTCAGAGGCGCGATGGACAAGGTGGGAGCCGGCGATTTTTCTGTCCGGTTGGAGGAAAAATCCACTTCCAGGGAGATTATGGAGATATACACCGGCTTTAACCTGATGGCCAATGAGCTGGGCTCTATTGAGATTTTACAGACGGATTTTGTATCCAATGTTTCTCACGAATTTAAGACCCCCATCAGCGCCATTGAGGGCTATTCCACCCTTTTGCAGGACAGCGATAATCTGAGCGAAGAGCAGCGGGAATATGTGGAGAAGATCCTTCTGAATACCGGGCGGCTGTCCTCGCTGGTGGGAAGCATCCTGCTGTTGAGCAAGCTGGAAAATCAGCAGATTCCTTCCAATCAGGTGGAGTACTGTCTGGACGAACAGATCCGACAGTCCATCGTGGCGCTGGAGCCTGCCTGGGCGCAGAAGGACATCGAATTTGATGTGGAGCTGGACCGGGTCAGCTATCTGGGCAACGAGCCGATGATGCGCCATGTGTGGGATAATCTGATCTCCAATGCAGTCAAATTCAGTCCAAACGGTGGTACTGTCAAAATCCGTCTTGCCAAAAAGCTGAAGAAGCTGCTCTTTACCGTAGAAGATCAGGGTCCCGGACTAACGGAGGAAGCACACAAGCACATTTTCGATAAATTTTACCAGGCAGATACCTCCCATAAGCAGGAAGGCAACGGCTTGGGGCTGGCACTGGCAAAGCGGATACTGACCATTGAAAACGGACAGATCACCGCAGAAAACCGTCCGGAAGGCGGCTGCCGCTTTACCGTTACACTCCGCGTAAAATAACAGCATAATGAAAAGGGACATCCGAAGCCGCTCGGATGTCCTTTTTTCAACAACTGTTGATATTGAATTGAAGTTTGGTTGTCATTTTCCGATTATGTTCCATTTGTAAAATGCGCGATCAGGCCGCATACTGCCTGATCGGGATCCCTATAGAAGGAGGAACGGGAATATGGCAAAAGGATATGTGATTTACAATCCGCTGGCAGGAAATGGGAAATGCAAAGAAGATGCCCAGCTGCTGCAGGTCGTAATGGATGAGGAACTGGAATATTACGATATGACCCACATCACCAACTATGCCGCCTTTCTTGGCGGCATGGAAACGGAGGATTATCTTGTGATCGTAGGCGGGGACGGCACGCTGAACCGCTTTGTTAACGACACGGCAGGCATTGACATCCGGCAGGAGATCCTGTATTTTCCGGCAGGCTCCGGCAACGATTTCGCCAGGAGTTTGGGGAAAGATACGATGTCAAATCCCTTTTCGGTCACGGCGTACATAAAGAACCTTCCCACTGTAACGGTCAAGGGGAAAACCTACCGTTTCCTTAACGGTGTCGGCTTTGGCATCGACGGCTATTGCTGCGAGGTTGGCGACCAACGGAAGGCCGCAGGCAAAAAAGTAAATTATGCCGGTATTGCTGTTAAAGGCCTGCTGTTTCATTATTCGCCGAGAAATGCAAAGGTAACCGTGGACAGAAAGGCAGAAACCTATGAAAAGGTTTGGCTCGCCCCAACGATGCACGGAAAATACTACGGCGGCGGTATGCTCCCTGCACCGAAACAGGACCGTTCCTCCGGGAAGCTTTCTGTGATGGTGTTTTACGGCGCAGGCAGGCTTCACACACTTTGTGTGTTTCCCGGTATTTTTCGTGGCAAGCATATAAAGCATAAGCAGCTGGCAGCCGTACATACAGGTCACGAGATCACCGTGGAATTTGACAGGCCCACACCGCTGCAGATCGATGGTGAGACTATTTTGGATGTGACGAAATATACTGTAAGATCCGCCGCCTTTCATAAAAACAAGGCAAAAGAGAAGGCCGCAGTATAGACAACAAAGGAGATTACACCGTGCAAAGCATTTGCATTTCAGGAGATTCGATCGCCAAGGGCGTTTTGCCGGATCCCCAAAAGAAACACAAGTGTGCGCTACTTACCGGAATGACACTTCAGCTTAGCTTAATGACATTGCCTCTGACTGAGGGAGAGATCGTTTTTCTCTCCCTCCGCCCCTCCGGGGCACCTCCCTCATCAGAGGGAGGCTTATATACGGCATAAACTTTTGGCTGTTACATCATAGTAGTTTGCCTGCAAGGAAATTTGGTAAAAATTTACTTTGAGTTGATATTTTCACGGTATCCTTGAGATGAGAGGATGGAGGGGTCGTTTTGGACGAAAAGAAAACATCTGCCTTGTTCAAGCTCATAAAGTGGTGCGTAAAGCATTTTTATCCCAAAATACAGGCGGAGGGCATCGAAAACCTGCCGGATGAGCCGGTGATCATTGTTGGCAACCACTGCCAGATGAACGGACCGATTATTGGCGAGCTGTATGTGCCCGGAGAGCCATACATTTGGTGCGCGGGAGAAATGATGAACCTGAAGGATGTGCCCGGGTATGCCTTCCGGGACTTTTGGAGCGGGAAACCAAGATGGACGCACCCCTTTTACAGATTGCTTTCCTATATGATCGCACCGTTGTCGGTTTGCATATTCAATAATGCCAGGACCATCGGTGTTTACCGCGATACCCGTATTCTTTCCACCTTCAAAAAAACGGTAAAAACGCTGCAGGAGGGAAAAAGCGTGGTGATCTTCCCGGAGCATAATGTGAAGCACAATCATATCCTATATGATTTCCAGGATAAGTTCATCGATGCGGCAAAGCTTTATTACAAGAAAACCGGTAAGGAACTGCGCTTCATTCCCATGTACATTGCCCCAAAGCTGAAGAAGCTATATCTGGGAAAGCCGATTCGCTTTCAGGCCGCAGAGCCTATGGACGCGGAGCGCAGCCGTATTTGCAATTACCTGATGGATGCGATCACCGGGATCGCGGAGGCACTTCCGGAGCATACGGTGGTGCCTTACCTGAATATCCCGAAGAAGGATTACCCATCCAATATTTCCAAGGAGAACGGAAATGAAAAAGCCGGTGGTTGATTACCGCGCCTTCCGTCTGCGCAGGCTGAAGGAACCCCAATTTGCGCACCTGAAGCTGCTTTTGGGCTGGGTGGGATACTTTGTCCTGTATTTTCTTACGGAAAACCTGATCCCCCCATCTGCCTGTCACCCGGTGCATATGTGGCTGGATGATGTGATCCCATTTTGTGCGTGGTTTCTGATCCCCTATGTCTTTTGGTATGTGCTGATCGTATTCTCTTTGGGATACTTTCTTCTCTATAATATAGATAGCTTCAAGCGGCTGCAGACCTATATTATTATCACCCAAATCCTTGCAATGGCCTGCTATATCCTATACCCCACGCGGCAGGAGCTGCGACCTACAGCGTTCGCAGATGACAATTTTCTGACCCGGTGCATAGGCTTTTTATATGCCTTCGACACCAATACCGGTGTGTGTCCGTCACTGCATGTGGCGTATTCTCTGGGGATCGCCTCCGTATGGACAAAAGAGAAAGGAACGCACCCGGCGTGGCGTGCCTTTGTGGTGTTTTCGGTGATTATGATCTGCCTTTCCACCATGTTTATCAAGCAGCACTCTGCGGTGGATTTCTTTGCCGCGATCCCGGTGTGCCTGATTGCAGAGGGGATCGTGTACCGGGATCGATATTTCAAAAAGAAACGGAGAGAAAAATATGACAGCAAATGACTATGTGATTTTTACCGATTCCTGCTGTGATGTACAGCCTGAGGTTTTGGAACAGTGGGGTGTGTCCTATGCCAATATGACCTTTACCTTTGAAGGAGAGGACAGGGAATACACCAATACGGATATTACAAACAAAGAATTTTACGACCGTATGCGCCACGGTGCGTGTGCAAAAACCGCTGCCATCAATGCAGCTTCCTTTGTCCGCGCCTTTACGCCTATTTTGGAAGAAGGTAAGGATATTTTATATGTTGCCTTCTCCTCCGGATTGAGTACCACGGTCAATTCTGCCCATATGGCGGCAGAGGAGCTGAAAGAAAGCTATCCTGACCGCAAAATCGTTATTGTGGACACCTTGGCGGCCTCTGCCGGCGGCGGATTGATGGTCTATATGGCAGTGGATAAAAAGAATGCGGGCGCGACCATAGAAGAAAATGCAAACTACTTGGAGACCCTTGTGCCTCAGCACTGTATCTGGTTTACCGTAGATGACTTGGAATATTTGAAGCGTGGCGGTCGTGTCAGCCCGCTGGTCGCCTTTGCGGGTGGCCTTTTGGGCATCAAGCCGGTGCTGCAAATGGACAGCGAAGGGCATCTGATCAAGACCGGTACGGCCCGCGGCAGAAAAAAGGCCATCGAGGCATTGGCAGATAAGTACGCAGAATTATCCTACGACGAAAAGAATACCCCCATTTTCATCAGCCACGCAGATTGCCGGGAGGATGCCAAGCTCCTGGCGGATATGCTGGAGCAGCGCCACGGCGCAAAGGTCACTTTGCTGACGCAGATTGGTCCTGTTATCGGCTCTCACTGCGGCCCCGGCACCATTGCGCTGTTCTTTATTGGTGCGCATAGATAAAGAAAGCGGACGAGAAAAGCTCTCGTCCGCTTTCGCTATATTTATCGCTTTGTGAAGGTGACGGTGGCGGCGCTATCGGTGAGGGATGTAACGGTGAAGGTATAACCTAGCTTGTTACCGCTGTCATCATAGGTAAGCGGCAGGGTGTCGCCTACATCGAAGATATGGTCACCGTCTGAAGTGGTGACAAATTCCAAAAGGTTATCCTTTGTGCCGTATTGCGTATCGGAAGCATCGGTATTGTTGTTATATACATCGTAATAGGTCTCGCCCTCGTAGACATCCTTAAAGAGAGAGGCATTGACATGGTAAACGACGATGCCGCTGCGGTCAAAGTAGCCGTTGCCGTTTGCGTTCAGACCCTTATTCGTGTAATAGACAACAATGTAGTATTCCTGATATGCGCCTAAGGCGGGGTCCCAGTTGTTGGCGAGAATCACGGTGTCACCGTTTTTGGAAAAATCTTCCAGAGTCAAGGTGGCGCTGTTGTTTGCCACCACAAGGCGGGACTGTGTGATCCAGCCAAGGTTAAACTTGGTATAGGCACTGTGGTCGCCCAGCATAGAGTCCATCACGTCGTAACCGTCCATAGGGTGGTTGCCGGCATCGGAGGTGTCGTAATAGTCATCTGCGCCCAGAACGTGACCAAATTCGTGGATGTAGGTATAGGTATTGAACGCATTGCTGTTGCTGTAGCTGCCGTTATCCTCCTGCAGGAAATAGTAGGAGGCCCAAACAAAGTCATTGGCGGTGACACCGTCGTACTCATAAAAGTAACCGTCGCTGTCTGCATAGGTGTTCCAGTATCTGTACGCCCAATGGAAATTGTCCTCGCCTATCTCCAGATTGTTGATCATGACTACAGCATCGATGACCTTGTTGCCGTCGGAGTCAAATTTGGAAAGATCCATCGTCTTGGACAGAGAAGCTAAGATCTCATCCAGCAGGATCTGGTCACCGTTGGCATTGCCTTCACTATCCGTCAGCTTTTCGTAGTAGGTGCTCTTTTGGGCGGGGACATACCATTCATCCAGCACGGTCACATCAAGGTCCATTTGTCCATAGCTGGAGATCTTATAGAAATTATCTACGGAGTAGTCATAATCGCCATTTTCACCAAAGGCAAGCTCTAATTTGTCAATGTGAGAAGCGGTCAGCTTTTGGCCATCACTGAAGCCAACGGGGATTACCAGCACCGCAGGCGCACCGATGGTGGGACAGCCGTCCAAATAGTAGCCCTGATCGTGGACATCCTTAACGAGGGTGGCATCCTTGAAGTTTACATTGTAAATGCCGTTGCTGCCGTTGGGCAGACCCTTGCCGTCGTTGGTAAGAACATCTGCGTTGGCACTTCCACCGGGCTGGGTGGGAAGTGTACCGGGATCGTCCCCGTCAGGATCCTTACTAAGAGCAGAATAAACATAGACACTGACGTAGCTGTATCCGTCCTCTGTATAATAGGTAAGGTCGACCACCACATCGTTTTTTGTAAAGCAGTACCAAAGATCGCCGTAGGTCTCGTCAGTATAAGTACCTTCGTTTGTGTAGGAGTCGTACTTTGTAAGATAGGCATCAAATTCGGCTTTCGTGTTGCCTACAGTAATGAAGCAAAGACCGTGTTCAAAGTCATATTCCTCGTAGTAGCCTTCAATGGCGTATTCGTTGTTGGGCAGGAAAGGAATGCGCGCACCGATATACTGGTCAAAGAGGGCCTTGTCATCGTTGGTCCAATCGGTGTAGGTATAGGTGCTGCCCGGTGTTGGATTGATGGGGCCATTGCCGGTGTTCAAACGGACATAGATGCTGATAATGGTGTCGCTGCCGATCGTGTAGCAGCCAAGATCCATGATCAGGTTGCCTTTGACATAGCAAAACCAAGTCACATCTGCGTCGTCTGTATAGGAGGAAACGGGACTGAAGCCCTGCAGGCGGGTCTTGTAAGTCTCAAATTCTGCCTTCGTATTTCCCACGGTACGCAGATGGAAGCCCGCCTCGTAATCATCTGTTGCGGTGTAGCCCTCCAGGGTATAGTGATCGTTGGGAAGGAAGGGGAAATCTGTGCCCAAGTACTGCGTCAGGAGGCCTTTTTCCGCAGGTGTAAAGCTTGTATATGTGTGATTGATTAGCGGAACGGTGGGCGCAGGACCGTCAGGGGTCAGGCTGCAGCCGACAAGGGAAAGCCCGATCATCACGAATAATAGAAGGGTAAGTAGCTTTTTCATACTGCATCTCCCTTAAAATGGAATGATAGAATAAGATTATCACAATACCACGGGAAATGCAAGGAAAACCCCTTGTTTTTGCAGTGAAAATTCCAAAAATAACGGAATCGTTTTTTGTGTTAATAGGAATGCGGCGGTTGCAAATGCAACGCTTTTGTGCTATATTGGATATTGAGGTGAAATAGATGGCGCATTTTATGGATACAGTACAGTCTTCTCTTTTTGAAGGCATTACACCGGAGGAGCGGGTCACGATGCTCTCTTGCTTTGGGTATTATCTTGGCAGCTACCAGAAGGGGGAGCCGGTGGCGATGGAAGGCTCTTATATCCGCCATTTTGGTGTGGTGCTCTCCGGCAGCGTAGATATGGTAAAAGAGGATATTTGGGGCAATCGGACCCTTTTGGTACGGGCAAAAAAGGACGATGTATTCGGTGAGAGCTTTGCCTGCGGCGAGGATAAGCTGTCAAGCGTGGGCTTTTATGCCTACGAGGATGCAAGTGTCCTGTTCCTTTCTTTTGATAAGGTAATGCATAACTGCCAAAACGCCTGCACCTGCCACCATAAGCTCACCGACAATATGGTCCGGGTGATCGCGGCGAAAAACCGGGAGCTGATGCGAAAGGTGGAGGTGGTCTCCAAGCGCACCATCCGGGAGAAGGTGCTTACTTACTTATCTCTGCAGGCGCAAAATCAGCAAAACCGCTATGTGGAACTGCCATTAGGGCGGTTGGAGCTGGCGGAATATCTCTGCGTAGACCGCAGCGCCCTGACCCGGGAGCTGGCGAAAATGCAGGAAGAGGGCATCATAGACTACGATAAAAATTGCTTCCGAATTTTATAAAACAACCCCTGATGAATGTGACTTTTGCAACATCCATCAGGGGCCTTTCTGTATATAATGAAGAAAAAGAAAAAAACAAGGAGGGATCGTTATGATCGCAGAAGGATGTCAGGGAAAACCCAGAACACCCACCATTCACGAAAAAATTTGTCCCCAGTGCGGCAGCGTTATCGAGCTGTTTTCTATAGATACCCAAGTGGCCTGTGAAAACTGCGGCTTTATTGCCTACAACGATACCCTAAGCTGTGTGCAGTGGTGTGCTTACGCGAAAAAGTGCGTGGGCGAGGAGATGTATGAAAAGATGATGGAAATTGCCGCCCAGCAGAAAAAGCAGGCGGAGGAGGAGAAGAAAAAGAGGAGGGAAGCGGTGTGATCCGAAAGATCATTGTCATCAATGAGGAAAAATGCGATGGCTGCGGCCTTTGCGCCAGCGCCTGTCACGAGGGCGCCATCGGCATCGTGGCGGGAAAAGCCAAGCTTCTCCGGGAGGATTATTGCGACGGTCTGGGCGACTGCTTGCCCGCCTGCCCCCGAAAGGCCATCTCTTTTGAGCATCGGGAAGCGCCTGCATATAATGAAGCGGCGGTACTGGAAAATAAACGGCGGAAAAATGCGCCGGATGTGCCAAGCTGCCTTGTGAATTTCCCGGTACAGATCAAGTTAGTGCCGCCCAATGCGCCCTATTTTAACGGCGCAGACTTACTGATCGCGGCAGATTGTACCGCCTTTGCCTACGGGAATTTCCACCGGGATTTTATGGCGGGACGGATATGCTTGGTAGGCTGTCCGAAGCTGGACGGTGTGAATTATGCGGAAAAGCTCTCACAGATTTTTCAAAACAACGATATTCGGAGCATCACTGTGGTGCGGATGACCGTGCCATGCTGCGGCGGTCTGCCGTTTGCCGTAAAGACGGCGCTACAAGGTATAGAAAAAGAAATTCCGGTCAAGGTAATCACAATCACACCTGACGGAAAGATCATTTCATAAAGGAGGTTTATTTATGAGTCACTTACAGGGAAAAACGGTAATCGTCACCGGCGGCGGCCGGGCGGTACTGAAAGATGGAAGCTGCGGCTCCATCGGTTATGGCATTGCAACCGCTTTTGCAAAGGAGGGCGCAAATTTGGTGCTCACCGGACGAAATCTGCAAAAGCTATTGGACGCCAAGGAG
The DNA here is from genome assembly GCA_015067785.1 of Oscillospiraceae bacterium. GTDB lineage: Bacteria > Bacillota > Clostridia > Oscillospirales > Oscillospiraceae > Faecousia. The sequence goes on along the minus strand of SVLR01000039.1, from coordinate 3,875 downwards.
GAGTTGGAACGGCTCTATGGCGTAAAGGTTTTGCCGGTGCAGGCAGATGTCTCTGCCGGCGCGGATAATGAAAAAGTCGTGCAAGGCGTAGTCGAGCAGGCGGTGGAAGCCTTTGGGGATATCCATGTGCTGATCAACAACGCCCAGGCCTCTGCCTCTGGCGTGCCCATCGCGGAGCATACCATGGAGCAGTTTGATCTTTCGATGTATTCCGGCTTGTACGCAACTTTCCTTTATATGAAAGCTTGCTATCCACATCTTAAAAAGACCCAGGGCAGCGTCATTAACTTTGCCTCCGGTGCAGGACTTTTCGGCAATTTCGGACAGGGCGCTTACGCGGCAGCCAAGGAAGGCATCCGGGGACTTTCCCGGGTGGCGGCTACCGAGTGGGGCAAGGACGGCATCAATGTCAATGTGGTTTGCCCACTGGCTTGGACAGCGCAGCTGGAAAATTGGGCGGATGCTTACCCTGAGGCGTTCCGCGCCAATGTGCATATGCCGCCGATGGGACATTTTGGCGACTCCGAAAAGGAGATCGGCAGAGCCTGCGTAGCGCTGACCTCGCCGGATTTCAAGTATATGAGCGGCGAGACCCTGACGCTGGAAGGCGGCTTGGGATTAAGACCGTAAAGGCATACTTTCTCTCCGGTGAGAAAGTATGCAAAGAACCGCCGGGAACCTTTCGTATGGTTCCCGGACTCTCCAGACGACCAAAGGGGACGGCAACAAGCGTTTTGCACTTTGCGTGTTTTACTGCCTTACCCCTTTGGAAACCCCAATGGGATGATTTGTTTTGATTCTTCGAATCTCCTCTGCGTAAATACCATACCAATAAAAAAAGCCGCCCCATCGGGGCGACTTTCTTATTGGTGGACTTGAGGAGATTCGAACTCCCGACCCCCACAATGCGAATGTGGTGCGCTCCCAACTGCGCTACAAGCCCGTATATTTATATCAAATTATATTCCTCTGCGGGCGGTTTGTCAAGACGGTTTGATGCAAAAGACCACCATAAGGTGGCCTTTTATTTTTCCTTATAATCTGTGATGATCTGACTTAGGTGGGCGACAAAAGAAAGGGGAAGCCCGTCTACATTCAGGTGCGGTACATCGTCAAGTCCCAAAAGATAATCAGTAGATACCCGGAACAGAGTTGCCACATTGACGAGCATTTCGATGGAAGGCTGGATATTTTCGTTTTCCCAGTTGGATACGGTCTGTTTTGAGATATTCAGCCGCTTTGCAAGCTCCACCTGACTCCACCCGCAGGCTGTCCGCAGCTCATTGATGCGCTGTCCTAACATAAAACTCCCTCCAAAGTCAATTTATACAATACTATTATCTCATTTTGCTTGACAAAATTAAAATACTTTGGTATTGTATTATTTGTCCAAATGAGACGCAAATAAACTGACGGAGGAGAAATTATGAAAAGGACAAAAACAATTTTGGTGATGCTTATTATAGTTTGCTTGCTGACGATGTTACCGTTTCCTGTATTGGCAGCATCGAATCCGTATCCCATATCTCAAACTGTAGGGGGCGTAGTCACGATTCCCTGCACATATTATGCATGGGAACAGGCGTATGAGAGGTTGGGTATGGTATTACCTGCATGGGGGAATGCAATCAATTGGTACAACGCGGCAGCAAATTCGGGATACGCTGTCGGTACGACACCAAAGGCAAATTCTATTGCGGTGTGGTCAATAGATACCCACAGCTACGGCCATGTTGCATTTGTAACTTCGGTTAATGGTAGTCAAATGACCATCAACGAAGGTGGTCGAACAGACGCTGTTGATAATCAAGGAATTGTAAATGGACAGGTATTACCTTCAACAGTAGGTTCTTATTGGTATGGCCGGACATTGATTGGTTTTATTTACTTGGATGGTGAAGCGCCTAAGCTCTCAATTTCTTGGGCAGGATATGAGGAAAAGCATTCCATTGGCTCGACCAATGCAGTTTTGGCTGGAGTTGGCAATATGAGCGGCGCAGATATTTCGGTTATCTCTAAGGTAGGTATTTATCTGTATGACTATAAGGGTACGCAGATAGCCCATAAGACAGAATCCGTTGACTTTAGCAATTACAGCTATTTTGAGGTTTGGTACGATGTAAACGATGAGCTTGGCTATACTCTTTTGACCGGTACACCCTATCAGTACAAGTTTATAGCTATAATTGGTGATAAAACATATGATAGCCCGATCTATACATTCACCACTACCGGTACCCACAGCCATAAATATGACAGCGGTACGGTTACTGCAAATCCTACCTGTGGAAAGACCGGCACGAAGTTATATACTTGTACCACCTGCGGCAGTACAAAGACGGAGACCATTGCCAAGCTGACCACCCACAGCTATGATAGCGGTAAAGTAACTAAGGCAGCTACTTGTAAAGAGGCAGGTGTCAAGACTTATACCTGCACCGTTTGTGGCGGCGCAAAGACCGAGACCATCGCTAAGCTGACAAACCACAGCTACGATGGAGGTAAAGTCACTAAGGCGGCAACCTGTAAAGAAGCGGGTGTCAAGACCTACACCTGTACCGTCTGTGGCACAACCAAGACGGAGAGCATTGCAAAACTAACGACCCATAGCTACGATAATGGCGTAGTTACTAAGGCGGCTACATGTAAAGAAGACGGTATTAAGACCTTTACCTGCACGGTTTGCGGTGCAACTAAGACGGAAGCAATTGCAAAGCTGACAAGCCACAGCTATGACAATGGCACAGTTACAAAGGAATCTACATGCAAGGAAGAAGGAGTAAAGACCTACACTTGCACAATTTGCGGTGGTACTAAGACAGAGAGCATTGCAAAGCTGACGACCCATAGCTATAGCGACGGTGTTTGTACAGTTTGCGGTGACAGCGATCCCAATTATGTACCTCCTACGGAACCTACTCCCACAGAACCCACTCCTACAGAACCTGTTGAGCCTGATCCTACAGAGCCTGATGTAGAACCCACAGAGCCGGAAGAGCCGAGCGAAGAGAAACCCCTTGGCTTCTTTGAGGCCATTGCGGCATTCTTTGAAGCGATTTTCCGCGTTCTTTTCTGGTTCCTGTATCTGTAAATAAGAATGAAGCGCCACAGTCTCTCGACTGTGGTGCTTTTCAGGTTCGATAATCAATGTAGGGAACGGATTTATCCGTTCCATCACGGTGCGGCATTAGCTGAGGAATGCATAAATGCATTCCCTACGGCGACTAACAGAGTTTAGGCGATCGGTTCGAAATCGGCATACCCGTGCTTGCACAGGGGGCAGACGATGTCGTCGGGGAGGGTATCGCCCTCGTAGACCCAGCCGCAGACCTTGCAAACGAAGCCCTTCTTGCCGTCGGTTTCCGGCTTGGGCTTTACATTGTTTTGATAATAGGTGTAGCTCATAGTCTCCTGATTACCCAAAACTCTCGCTTCGGTGACGGCACAGATGAACATACCGTGGGTGCCAAGGTCTACATACTGCTCTACCTTCAGGCTCATAAAGGCGTTGATATGCTGGGGCAGGAAACGCAGTCCGTTGTCGGAGCGCAGCTCCTCCACACCGGCAAACTTGTCCGCAGTGCGACCGCTCTGGAAGCCGAAATTCTGGAAGATGGAGAAGGGGGCGGTGATGTCCAAACAGTTGACATTCATAATGCCGGTCTGCTTGATGACGTGGTGGGAGTAGTTTTCTTTATTGATAGTGACGGCAACCCGGTTGGGGGTATTGGTGACCTGGGTGACGGTGTTGACAATCAGACCGTTGTCCTTCTTGCCGTCGTTGGAGGTGACCACATACAGACCGTATCCAATGTTAAAGAGCGCAGTCAGGTCGTTTTTGTTGGCGGTGGCATCCTGCCGGGCAAGATACTCAC
>SVLR01000038.1 GCA_015067785.1 Oscillospiraceae bacterium | reverse complement strand
GAAATTTCGATGCCGATCTTCGGTGCATTCTCGATGGGTGCATCGAAGGTGTAGAAGGGCAGCACATTCTGACCGCCGATGACAATTGCGTTGTCGCCGGTGCCCAGAGTAACGGCATTGATCTTACCGCTAAACGGCTGCGTCTTAGGTGTAAAAGACATAGTGTATTTCCCCCTTGGTTTGATTTTGATATATAATAAATTTAATTTATTAACGCCTCTTAAGGCTTCTCCTTGAGGAGAAGCTGTCAAAAATCTCTGATTTTTGACTGATGAGGTGGAAATGAAATGCTTCAACACCTCATCCGTCAGCCTGACCGGCTGACACCTTCCCCTCAAGGGGAAGGCTCTTAAAGCCCGATAGACTGCAATATCCCTCGCAGGGCAACCTTTACAGGATTGCTGTCCGGCAGCTTGGCAGAGGGCTCGCCCTCGCAATCGCAGCGGTAGATCTCCTCGTCCTGCGGGAGCACGCCAAAGAGTGTAAGACCGTGCTTTTCGATCTCCTCCATAACACCGGCATTGAGAACACCGCCGGGCGCACGGTTGACGATCAGCCCCATTTTTCCGGGCTTCAGCTCCAGCTCCTCCACCATTTCCGCAAGGCGGGCAACTGCCTGAATGCCGCGGCGGGAACAGTCGGAGATCAGGAGCATCGTATCGACCTTCGGCAGCGTACCCCTTGCCACATGCTCAAGGCCGGCTTCATTGTCAATGACGATGTGCTTATAATTCTTTGCGTATTTATCGATCTGGGTCTTGAGCACACCGTTGACATAGCAGTAACAGCCCTTGCCTTGGGTGCGGCCCATAACGAGCATATCATAGTCGTCCTCTTCCACCAGCGCGGAATTAAACTTAAATTCGGCATAATCTGCCTTAGTCATACCGGCAGGGACAGAGCCCCTCAGCTCGGCCTGCGCCATCTCTTCCCGGATAGCGCCGATGCTTGTCTCCACCTCAACACCGAGGACCTCATTAAGATTGGAGTTGGCATCTGCATCCACAACAAGCAGCGGACCTTTTCCCGTTTTGCACAGGTAATCGATCATCATACCGCAGGTGGTTGTCTTTCCTACGCCGCCCTTTCCGGCGACGGCAATGGTATGGGGCATTTGGTTCACCTCAAATTTTTCGCATAGTGCGCCCATAGTCGCACAGATAAACTATAACACACTATCCCAAAAAATTCAACCGCAATTTTCCCCTTTTTTCCGCAATTACACTTATTTTTTTGCAAACCGGGTAGCATAGCCACACCGTTTGCAGAGTTCCTCCACCGCCTCTCCCTTGGAAAAACCGTCGTAGATTGCCTTTGCCCGTGGGGATGCTAAAATATCTTCCATATTCTCCGTAAAGAGATTGCCCAGTGTAAGGTCTCCCTCGTGATCTAAGCAGCACGGCACTACGCTGCCATCGCACAATACCCCAAGCTGATCTCTTAGTCCGTAGCAAAAGTGTACCTCCCCCTCCGGCGCGGAGAGATCCGGCCAGTCGAATTTATCGCCGTGCTCTAAGTAGACCTTGTCCCCGATGCGGATGCCGGGTCGTTCTTGTACCCACTCGCAGGGGAAAGCCGTATGGAGCTTTTGCAAAATCGCATCGTTCATTTGCTCTGCGCCCCCCTGATTCCAAAGGCGAAATACGGTGAGCTTTTTTCCCTCCGCCGCCTTGCCATAAGCAAAACAGCCGTCTAAGTACCCGTCAAAAGTAGTTTTTAGATCATTGGCTTCAAAGGCATGGAGAGAGATATTGACCTTATGGAGCGCCGGGGCACACAATAAAAGGGACTGCTGCTTAGGCAGTAATGTACCGTTGGTGGTAAGGATCACCCGAAACCCCTGCTCCCCTGCCAGCTCTAAAAATCGCTCTAACTGGGGATGGCACAGCGGCTCACCCATCAGATGAAAGTATAAAAAGTCCGTAAAGGGGCGGAGCTTCGGCAGGATAGAAACAAACTCCGCCTCGGTCATTCTTCGCTTTTGCCGCTTCGTCCCGGGACAAAACCGGCAGGATAAATTACATAAATTGGAGATCTCCACATAAACCTTCCGAAAGCGCATTTTTCTCCCTCCTTTTTCTTTTATTATAACGGATAATAAACCGTTTTTCAACGACAGAAAAAGCACCTGCCACAGCAAGTGCTTTAGCAAAAACCATTTGTAGGGACCAGTGCCCTCGACGGCCCGGCAGTGGGCGGCTAATAGCCGCCCCTACGACGTGAATCATAAGACAATTAGAAAAATTGGAATTTGTCGGTTAGGGTGTTTTAATGCTACAATGTTTTTGGAGTACCTTAACTGCTTTTTCTGCATTTTCATCATCCATACGAAATTGAATTGTTTTCTTATTCACAAAATACATACGGATAGTAAAATTACGCCCAGAGGTATAATATCTTTTTACTACTTCTCGAAGCGTGGAATAAGAAAATCTACTTATCTTCGCAAAAAACACACACTTTACTATCATCTTTTCCTCAAATCGTATATTCCATGTTAGATAATACAAAGTCAAAGGCATCAAAATAATCAGCGGTGGTATGTAAAGAAGTAAAGCTGCAGCACTATGCAAAGACAATATGATAACGGTCAGAATTACAAACATCAATATCGCAAACACCGCTATGCCTATCCGATGGCTTTTACACTTTCTAACTACTACTGTCTTTTTCTGCATATTTTCTACCTCCTTATCTATTTGCCAAATTCAAGTTATCTAACTGAATTATACCTTTTCGCTTACAGAAAATCAAGCGCCTGCAATATCGACAAAAAAGACTTGAATTTCCATTTATTGTCTGCTATAATACTCCCACTGCAGGGTTCGTATATCGGTAATACAACGGCTTCCCAAGCCGTGAAGGCGGGTTCGATTCCCGTACCCTGCTCCAAAAAAAGAAAGTCACCCTTTTTGAAGGGTGGCTTTTCTTTATTCTTCTATACCTGCAAGGAACACTCTCTTCGTGCCGTAGTCCGGGCTGCAGATAATAAAGTCTGCGACTTTCCCTTCCGTGATAGAGCCAACAATGCCCTCAGCGCCAATGGCCTTGGCAGGATTGTAGGTAGCCGCACGGATCGCAGCTTCTTCGGAGATGCCCCAAGAAATCGTGTTTGTTAAACACTGCCACAGTGTGGCCGCAGAGCAAGCGATCGTACCGTCTGCCAGCTTTGCCACACCTCCGCGAAGATAGGCGGTCTGACCGCCCAGCTCGAATGCACTTCCCTCTTCCATACCGGCACAGCGACCGGAGTCGGAGACCAGCACCATTCTACCCGGGAACATAGCAAATGCCAATCTTACAGAGGCGGGATGGATGTGGTAGCCATCGCAGATGATCTCTGCCTGCACACCCGGATTTTCCGAGGCCGCCGGGATCACACCGGGGTTGCGGTGATGTACAGGCGGCATCGCATTATACAGATGGGTCAAATGACGAGCGCCAGCATCAAAGACCGCTTTCGCATCGTCGTAACCGGAATCGGTATGGGCAACGGACACCGTACACAGCTTACTTGCCTTCTCCGCAAACTCTGCCGCACCGGGCAGCTCCGGGGCAATGTCCACAATGCGGATCAGACCGTCGCAGCCGTCATACAAAGCCTTGAAGCCTTCAAAGTCCGGCTCTTTCAGGTAATCCGCATTTTGTGCGCCTCGCTTTTTATAGGAAAAGTAAGGGCCTTCCATTTGAATTCCACGAAGCACCGACAAGCCGGGGATATTTTCCTCGGTCAGCCGCTTTGCATTTGCAAAAGCCTTGGCAAGCACATCATACGGAAGGGTCATAGAGGCAGGCGCAAAGGAAGTAACGCCCTCTTTTGCATAGAATGCTGCCATCTTCTTTAGCCCTTCGTAATCTCCATCGGAAAAGTCCGCACCTGAATTGCCGTGGCTGTGAATATCCACAAGTCCTGGAATGACGGTAGCGCCATTTAGGTCAATGGCATCCTCCGGTATATTCTCCGTCAGGATTTTACCAAATTTGCCGTCCTTTACTTCAAAAGCGCCCATACGGAACTGAAAATCGTCGCAATAAATTCTTGCGTTTTTATAAAACATCGTCTTCTCCCCAATTACAGAATCTGCGGCAAGCTTGCCGCTGCGGCAGACTGACCTACACGGCGGGTATTTTCGTCCGGGAGCATGATCTCTACCTTATTGTAAATTTCCGGGAACTCGTCGCGGAGTACCTCTTGGCAGGTAGAAAGAATGGTATCGCCGCCCTTGCCGGACATCACGCGACCCAACAGCATCAGGTGCTCCAAATCATAAAACTTACTGTACTGCACCACCGTATAGGCAAGATAGATACCAATATCCTGAAATACTTTCTGCGCTCTTGTGTCGTCCGCTTCCATCAGCTTTTGGACGACCTTTAGCTTTTCAGCCGGGGTCAGGCTTTCATCCAGCTCGATACCTGCCCGGGGCGCCAGCTTAATGACAGCATCCTGAGAAAAATACTTACAGCCAACGCCAAAATCGGTAGACCACTCGTCCTGCATAGCCTCTTCACTCAAATCAACCGGTGCAAACGCCAGCTCACTGATCCAGCCCAGGACATTTTTATCCTTGTCCACATAGCCAACCGCCTCACTGGTGCCCATAGCAAGGCCCATAATCGAGCCTACATTCATACCCATCGCGCCGGCCAGTGCGGATACATCGCCGTCATTTGCTACCACAATGGGGATATTCTCACCGATAGCCGCAGCGGCACGGTCAAATACGGTCTTCACTTCCTCCCAGCGCTCTCTGGGAACGCAGTAGAAGATACTGGAGATCATAGGTGCATTGCCGATAAACACACCGGCAGAGGAAACGCCGATACCGTCTACACGGGGCATCTTTGATGCGGCGGTGCGGAAGGAATCCAAAATACCCTCATACTGGTAATTGGGATCGGGATTCTTTTTGGGATGCCATACCACTTCCTCGGAGTAGACCACTTCCCCATCGATGACCGCAGAAACCTTGCGGTCGGAGCCACCGGCATCAAAGCCAATGCGACAGCCATTTAAGTGACCGCCAATAGGTTTCGGTGTTTCGTTGGGCGTCGGGCACTGATCCAAGGGAAGATCTACGATCTCCAAAGGACGCTCATAGAGCTTTTGGAAAAAGTCGCAGTCAAAAGCTCTTTTTCCATCGGGACTATAAGCCTTTTGCAGCTTCTTTGCGATCTCGCTGCAACCGCAGACGGAAACCCGGAAGCCGCCGATAGACCAAAGGAGGAACTTTATATACCGCTCCAAAAAGCGGTAATCCGCCTCTGCCATTTCTTTTGTGCCATAAATCTTAGCATGGCGCACGGAAACAGAGCCTTCATTCCGCTCTACCGCAATGGCAATGGGCACAGTTGCTCCTTTTTCATATTCGTTCATCCAAATGCCAAAGGGAACAAACCCGGGATCCAGCTCCGGGATATGTTTCATATTATAAGAAATGCCTAAATAGTTCATAATCGATCAACATCTTCTTTGTGTTTATGTAGGCTTAAGATTGCAGTTTTCATTTTTGCAGCAATGCGTATACTGTGCTTTCCTCAGGAATGCTGGGAATGCCGCCGGACTTTTCTGTAGACAGACTTGCTGCTGCAGAAGCGAAGCTGCCCACCGCATACATCTGCTCTACCGTTAGCTGGTCCGGCGCAACGCCGATCTTCAGCAAGCGGCTGACTGCGCTGCCACCGAAAATGTCACCGGCGCCGGTGGTGTCGACGGGATTTACCTTGGGGCACTTCACATAGGTGCTGCCATTCTTATTCTTCAGGTAAGCACCGCTAGGTCCCAGCGTTACCATTGCCAGGGATACACCAAACTCCGAAAGGAGCTTATCTGCACCCTCCTCCGGTGTGCAGCCAAAGAGGAATGCCACCTCTTCGTCACTGATCTTTACCACATCTGCCTGCTGCAAGCCCCACAAAAGCTGCTCCTTGGCGGTCTCCATATCCTTCCACAAGGGCTTGCGAAGATTGGGATCATAGGTAATGAGCTTACCCTTGCTTTTTGCATAAGCCACTGCCTTTTGGGTCGCCGTCCGGGCAGGCTCGTCTGTCAGAGAGAGCGTACCGAAATGGAACACCTTGGCTTCATCGATCAGGCTCAGCTCCAGCTCCTCAAAGGAAATGCAGGTATCGGCTCCCGGCTTCCGTGAAAAAGCAAACTTCCGGTCGCCGCTTGCATCAAATGTAACAAAAGCCAATGTGGTAAACACATCGTCAGTGCGTACCAAGCCACGGGTGTCGATCCCCGCCTCCTTTAGGGTGCCGATCAACAGATTGCCAAAGGTATCTGTCCCGACCTTGCCCAAAAGAGCTGTGCCGAAGCCATACTTCGTCAGTGCTGCCAGGAAATTGGCAGGTGCGCCACCGGGATGGGCAGCCATCGTGGGATAGCCGCTCCCATCTGTACTGACAGTGGCAAAATCAATGAGCAACTCGCCCAAAGCAATTACTTCTACCATTTTATACCTCCTAAATAACGGTAATCGTCCAAATTTTCTTGTTAGCTTCTCCGGCAGGCAGGTGGATCTTATCGCTTTTACAGCGAAATTCTTTTTTCACGCTCTGCCTCCAAAAGGACACAAAAGCTCGGGTATCCGCCTACGCCAGAATACATCGTTTTGGATCGCAAGCAGTACCCCGAACGCTTATTTTGCTGCAGGATACTCGTTGCACAGCAGACGATAGGGCGCTTCGTCCTCCTCTATAGCGGGGAATCTGCCGTTGAGCAAGGGGTTGAAGCGATTGTCGGTATTATCGTCGTTACACTGGCTGACCTCACCCAGCAGAACGGGACCCGTTCCCTCTTCCACGGAGAAATCGTGGTAGAGGTACTGCTGCACATGGATACTCTCGCCGGGGGTCAAACGCACCTGAGAGCCTGCAGGCACTGTAAAGGTACGGCCGTCCATATGTACAGTTACATCGGATTCGTAATCGATCTCCTCATTGGGCAGGCTGTTGTATACACGAATCAGCACATTTCCGCCGCCACGGTTGATAATATCCTCCGTCTTAAACCAATGGAAATGGTTGGGCGCATACTGACCCTCCTTTAGGTACAGCAGCTTTTCTGCGTAAACCTTGGGATACTTGTCTTCCATAGCCCGGTTGCCGTTACGGATGGTAATGAGAGAGAAGCCCATCTTGTCGAAATCACCCATACCATAGTCGGTAATATCCCACCCTAACATACAATCCCGGACTTCATCATACTCATGTCCAATATTCTGCCACTCGGCAGGTGTAAAATGACAGAAGGGCGGCAGATAGCAGCAATGCTTCTGGCACATAGCCTCCAGTTCACGGAGCGCCTTGTTAATTTCAGACCGTTTCACACATTTTCCTCCTATACATTTGGTAAAATGATATTTCCTTGAGGGACACAAGCCCATTTAATAAATTATATACCTTTATGCCAAAAATTTCAACTTCGTTTTTGTTCTATTCCGCGCAAAACATCACTTTTTTCATACTTTCATCACAATAGCTGCCTGCAAAAGCTCTATATCAGCGGCAAAGCTTTCTTCCCCTTGATTTTCCCAGTATGAGAAGGTATAATTTTGTTATATACATTTCCCTGCCGTTTGGTCGGAAAACACGCATTTTATGTATTATTTCCCCAGGTTTGTTTTTTCTGCTATAACAAATTGGGAACATATTTCACGGGAGGTTATCCTATGAACACACAGGCGCGAATCGCGAAATTATCCCTGGAAGAAAAGGCAGCGCTGCTGCAGGGCTGGACCACCTGGACCACCCTGGCGGTAAAGCACGCAGATATCCCCGAGATCTTTTTGGCTGACGGTCCTCACGGACTGCGAAAGCAGGAGGGCGCCAGCGATCACTTGGGTCTCAATGCCTCTGTACCTGCCACCTGCTTTCCCCCTGCCGCTTCTATGGCAAACACCTGGAATCCTGAATTGGGTGAAAAGCTGGGTCAGGCCTTGGGCAAGGAAGCAGCTGCCCACGATGTCCATGTGGTCTTAGGTCCCGGTCTTAACATCAAGCGCAGTCCCCTCTGCGGCAGAAACTTTGAATACTTCTCTGAGGACCCCATTCTTGCAGGCAAAATGGCAGCCGCCTATATCCGCGGCATCCAAAAGGTCGGTGTTGCCGCCTGCCCCAAGCATTTCGCCGTCAACTCTCAGGAGCTGAAAAGGATGGCAACCGACTCCATACTGGACGAGCGTACCCTCCGTGAAATCTACCTCACCGGCTTCGAAATTGCCGTCAAGGAAGGCAAAGCCAAGTCCATTATGTCCTCCTACAATATGGTAAACGGCACCTACGCCAACGAAAACACCCATCTTATCACCGATATCCTACGGGGCGAATGGGGCTTTGCAGGCTTTGTGGTAACCGACTGGGGTGCAGACAACGACCATACCGAAGGTGTCCGTGCAGGCTCTAACCTTGTTATGCCCTTCCCCGGCGCAGACTGCGCCATGGGGCTTGTTGCCGATGTGCGAAATGGCAGGATCGCAGAAAGCGTGCTGGATGCCCGGCTGACAGAGCTGCTAAATGTCATTATCCCCCTATCCGAGAATGTAAAAAACGCGGATAAAACCGTGGACTACGAAGCCCACCACCGGCTCGCGCGGAAGTGTGCCGAAGAAAGCATCGTGCTATTAGACAACGACGGCATTCTCCCCCTTGCTGCAGATAAGACCGTTGCCATCATCGGTGACTTTGCGAAAGCACCCAGGTATCAGGGTGCAGGCTCCTCTCAGGTCAATCCCACCCGTCTGGACAATCTCTACGACTGCGCGGTGGAGGCCGGTATGCAAATCTCCGGCTATGCACAAGGCTATGACCGGAAATCTCTCACCCCCAACGAAACCCTGATCGACGAAGCCATCACCGTGGCGAGGGCGGCAGATGTTGTCCTTCTTTGCGTGGGCTTGGAGGAAACTTTGGAATCCGAGGGTATGGACCGGCTCCATATGCAGCTGAGCGACAGCCAGCAGGCGCTGATCGCCGCTGTCTGCGGTGCCAATCCGAATATCGTACTCGTCCTCTCCGGCGGTGCTCCCTTTGAAATGCCCGACCCCAATGCCTACCGGGCAGCCATCCACGGGTATCTTTCCGGTCAGGCAGGCGCAGCAGCAATGGTAGACGCCCTGATGGGCAAGCTCTGTCCCAGCGGCAAGCTGAGCGAAAGCTGGCCCCTCCGCTTAACGGACACGCCCTGCCATAACTATTTCCCCGGCACAAAGAAAAATTGCGAATATCGGGAAGGGCTCTTTGTGGGCTACCGCTACTACGACACCGCAGGTATTCCTGTCCGTTATCCCTTCGGCTACGGTCTGAGCTACACAGAATTTACATACAGCGACCTGAAAATCACCGAAAAGGGCGCTGCCTTCACCGTCACCAACAGCGGTAAATTTGCCGGTGGCGAGGTAGCACAGCTCTATGTCCGCTGTCCCAATAGCGGCATTTATCGCCCGAAAAAGGAGCTTAAAGGCTTCATAAAGGTCTTTTTGGCGCCCGGTGAAAGCAAGGCTGTCACCATTCCCTTTGATGACCGCACCTTCCGCTACTATAGCACCGCAAGCAACGCTTGGAAAACAGAGGAAGGCGATTACGAGATCCTCATTGCCGCCAGCGCCCAGGATATCCGTGTGCAGGGGACGGTTTTCATTCCCGGCACAAAAGAGACCGATTCCGCTCCCGCCTGCTACCGTACCGCAGATATCGGGAACGTCTCCGATGCAGATTTCCGTCAGCTTTTGGGGCGGAATATACCTAAGGAGTACAGCGGCGATCGCATCTGTAAAAACGATACCTTCAGCGAACTGTCCCACGCAAAGAGCATTCCCGCCCGATTGCTCGGCAAGCTGCTCCAAAGCCTCAAGGACAATGCGGAAAAGAGCGGCACACCCAACTTAAATATTATGTTTGTCTACAATATGCCCTTCCGAGCCCTTAGCAAGCTCTCTATGGGTCTTGCCAGCGATAAGATGGCAGATGATCTGGTGTTTTTGGCAAACGGGCATTTCTTCCGGGGGCTGGGCCGACTGATCCGGAATTTCTTCAAAAACCGCTCCGCTACCAAGAAATTCAAAAAGCTTCTTTCTCCGAGCGAAAAACGATCTTATTGACCGCGAAAAACACCACCATGGAGATACCGCCGTTTAATACGGTGGTGCCGATGTTATAGATCCAGTTAGGCACAAGGCTCTGTGCTACCGCCACCCAAATACAGTTAATAGAATTGACCACGCAGGTCACTACGCAGAAAGCCAGCAAATACCACAGTCCCTGATAGAGCATATTGCCGTTGCTGCGGAACACATACTTTCTTTGGACAAAGAAATTGATCACCTCGCCTATAAACATTGCGATCATATAGGCAGTAAAGTAGGCAAGCCCTCCCTGCTGGGCGCCATAGCCGATAATGTACCACTTAAAGGTAATTCCAAACAGCGTCATATCCAAGCCGGGAAAACCGAAATCCCGACTGCCCAAAAAGGCAAAGGCCGCAGGCAGGAAGGTCAGGATCGCAAACTTAAAAACGGTAACGAGATTGCTGACAATAAGGAACATACCGCCCTCTCTGACCCATTGGGACAGCTTGGGATTTTTCTTGGCAAAGGTGCGCCAAAGGCTTTTCATTTTGTTCATTGTTTTCCTCCGTTATCCTTTGAGAACGCGACCCCGGAAATGATTTCCGGGGTCGTAAACTATTACTTGGTCTTTTTCTTTCTGTATAGCGTAATGCCTCCCAAGATCAAGGCATAGGCAATCGCATACATCGGCGCCATCACCCAAGCGGTAAGCGGTGTATCAGACAGAAGCGGCTCGACAATATGGAACGCATCGCTGATGGGAAAAGTCGCCATCAAGAAGGCACCCAGCGTCATATAGGCAGTAAAGCCAAAAAAGGTGCAGTACCACTTTTGGTAGGTGATGTGGATCTGCCCCAGCATCAAAAGCGCAACGACCAAAGCGGCAGACAAGCTGTGGTGCACAAGGCCGGATATAGTAGGCAGGTAAAAAATCGTCGGTCCCTGCCCCACAAAGGTAGCGTAAATAACCGTGGATATGCCCCCAAAAAGGCCCAATAACCACACAAAATGGTACACACAATTGTCCTTCTTGCCAAACAGCACGGAAAGCGCCAGCACAAGGCTGGTCATCCCGCAGAAGCTGTCAGGAATGATGCAGTACCACCGCACTTCCGCATAACGGAAAACCTGAGAAAGCCGGTTTGCCATAATTGCCACGAAAAGGAGCGCCGCAAGCCCTTTCAAAAACCAATTTTGCGCCTTTTCCGTTTTGGCATACTTTTTTCCCAGCAGCAGTGCGCCACTGCAAAGGACTGTAGAAATCGCAATATAAAGGATATGTTCAGGACCAAATAGCTGTGGATGCAAGGGACTTCACCTCATTCTCTTTTTCTTTCTCTTTTCCTCGGTGAAAAAACACCTTTCTTATTATAGTCCCCTCACCCGGAGATTGCAATATAAAAAATCGCAGGTGCGTTTTGCACCTGCGATATTTTCGATCTTAGAGAGCAGCCTTTGCCTTCTCAACGAGGGCAGCGAATGCAGCTGCATCCTGAATTGCCATCTCGGACAGGCTCTTGCGGTTCATCTCGATGCCGGCCTTCTTCACACCGTTCATAAAGGTGGAGTAGTTCAGGCCGTAGGGCTTGACAGCAGCGCTGATACGGGTGATCCACAGTCTGCGGTAATCACGCTTTTTCAGCTTGCGGCCAACATATGCATAGTTGCCGGACTTCATAACGGCCTGCTTGGCCATCTTAAAGTGCTTGGACTTAGAGCCCCAGTAGCCCTTAGCCAGCTTCAATGTAGCATTTCTTCTCTTGCGCGTCATCATTGCGCCTTTTACTCTTGCCATTTTTTGTATCCTCCTATCCGCTTACTTGTAGGGAATCATCTTCTTGATTGCATCCACGTTGGTTACGTCTGCGTAAGCAGTGGAGCGAAGATGACGGGTCCGCTTGGTGGTCTTCTTGGTGAGGATGTGGCTCTTGTAGGCGTGTGCTCTCTTTACCTTACCGCTCTTGGTGAGGTTAAAGCGCTTCTTAGCACCGCTGTGGGTTTTCAGCTTGGGCATAATAGGTTCTCCTTCCGTATCTTTAGGTATAAATTACTTACTTGTTTTCGGGGTCAGGAACATCGCCATAAAGCGACCTTCCAGCTTGGGGTTCTTTTCCATAGTTGCTACCTCAGCGCAAGCCTCGGCAAAATCCATCAGCAGCTTTTCGCCAATGTTGGTATGTGCCATTTCCCGGCCACGGAAGCGAACGCTTACCTTGACGCGGTTGCCGTCGCCCAAAAACTTCAGGGCGCTCTTTACCTTGGTGTTGAGATCGTTGGTATCAATGCTGGGGCTCATACGAATCTCCTTAACCTCTACCACACGCTGATTCTTCTTGGCTTCCTTCTCCTTCTTCTTCTGATCGAAGCAGAACTTGGAATAGTCCATAATCTTACAGACAGGGGGTACGGCATTGGGAGAAATCTTCACAAGATCCAGACCCTGCTCCTCTGCGATGCGGTTTGCTTCCTCTGCGGACATAATGCCCAGCTGGCCGCCTTCCGCGCCAATAACACGGATTTCCTTATCGCGGATCTCCTCATTGAGCTGATGTTCTAACTTTGCTATGGTAAGCACCTCCAAAACAAAAACTAAAAAACGCAGATGACTACTCATCCGCGCATACTCACAATGACCCCAAAAGGAGCTTTGGAATATTGACCTCGTCGCTTATGCTGGAGGTGAGGCGGACTTATAGCCTTCTTTATTACTGGGGTATTGTAGCACACCCTTCCCTATTTGTCAATAGGAATTTTTGCATTCGGCACTATAAAAAGGCTGCCCGGAGGAAGCCTTTTTATTACAGTTCTTCTATGTACATAATGCCCTCAATTTCCTGGATACTGCTTAGCAGCTCTTCCCGCTTAAGTTTCTTACTTTTCCGCATTGTAATCATCAGCGCCCGAACGCCTGCACTGGGTGCATACTCGTGATCCAGTTGGATGCTGCTGATGGTTACGCCCAAAGCCCGGATGCTTCTTGCCAACTGTCCTACATTGACCTTGTTATCCACCTCTGCATAAAGCTCAACTCTCTGGGCGTTTTTGCGGATCAGACTGTCCAGCGAATGTACAGCAGTCAAAATCAGGAAAATGAGCAGACCGCCCACAATGGCTGCCTCATAAAAGCCAATCCCCAGTGCCAAGCCCACCGCAGCTGCTGCCCAAAGACCTGCCGCTGTAGTCAGTCCCTTAATTTGGTTGCGCTTCGTGACAACGATGGTACCAGCACCTAAAAAGCCGATGCCGCTGACGACCTGCGCGCCCATACGCACCGGGTCACCGGTATGAAAGAACTGATAGATATACTGGTTAGTCAGCATAATAATACACGCGCCCACGCAAACCAGCATATATGTACGCAAGCCTGCAGCGCGGCTTCTTCTCTCTCGCTCCCAGCCTAAGGCTCCGCCCATCAAAAAGGCAAATACGATTCGTAGAGCAATCGACAAATAGGTAATTTCTCTCAATTCCATATCCAGCACTCCTTCCGGCAAATCAAAATATCAACGCTCCGAGTCTTGCGATGCGTCAGAATATTTGGCATTCAACCAAAACTGACGTTCCTGTTCATCGGTAACTTGCAGGCGCGCAGGCTCCTTCTCCTCAGGCTGTGGCACATTCTTTTCTTCTATGTCTTTCATAAGTTCCTCTTTCTTTCAGGCAATAAAAAAAGAAAAACTGCCCGCAGGTTCTATGACCGGCAGACAAGCTTTGAGATATTGTTTGCATATGTGCAAATATATGTCTATACCTGAATACTATGTCTTTGTTTGGAACATAATACCATATCCTGCACAAAAAATCAAGGAGATTTTATGCATTTTTTGTGCGTTATTTCATTTATTTTCCAAAAAATACTTGATTTTTCCTGTTTCTTAGTGTATAATCCTTCCATAGACAGCTTTCCGTGTTTCTGTATCAAACACGAAGGGCTGTTTTTTTGACCCAACATTCTATAAGAAAGCGAGAGACCCTTATGAGCAGAAAATACAGACTGTCCACCGCGCTTGACGTGGATGATCTTTTGATGGAATGCACTTCTTATGCAATTCGTTTGGCAAACGAAAAGCACAAATTCGATCCCCCAATGACGATCTATGAAAAATACAGCTGGGGAAAAATGGGCACCCGCGCCGACTCCATCTACCCCTATTTCAATGACCCGGAGTTCTACCGCACCCAACCGGTTTACGAAGGCGCCAAGGAATTTGTCCGCAAGCTCTCCCAAATGACCGAGGTCTATATCTGTACCGCTGTCCCGCCCCAGTTTATGGGCATCCGTGCCCAAAGAATTATGGAGGAATTTCCGGAAATTCCCCAAGATCATATCTATATGGGTGCCCGGAAAGATAATATCCATACGGATATTCTCTTCGACGACGCAATGCATAACATCTTAAACTCCGGCGCCAAATATCCCATTTTAATGCGCCGTCCTTGGAATCAGGAGGCAACGGGTATGCTGGCGGTCAATAATTACGATGAGTTTTTGAAGCTGGTAGAGGTCATTGCAGAAAGTTACTCCCCCAAGACCGGCACCTTGGCACCGGAAGATCCGGATATTGTGGTACTGGTAGGTCCCTCCGGCTCCGGTAAATCCAAAATCGCTACCCGCCTGCTGAGCAAAACCGATGAATTTGAAAAGCTGGTGAGCTATACCACCAAGGACCCCACCGCCATAGAGGAGAACCAGTGGTATAACTACGTTTCCTTGGAGGATTTTCGCAACATGTGCGACAGCGGTGAAATGCTCCAGTCCACTATGTATGCCGGTCACGGCTACGGCTCCAAGCGCGGAGATGTGGAAAAGATCCTCGCCCGGGGCAAGCGGGTTTTGACCACTATGGATATTTGCGGTGCTATGTCGCTGAAAACCTATTTTAAGAATGTGACCACCGTCTATATCAAGCGGGACAAAAAGGCGCTGATGGCAAGCATTTTGCGAAAGAACTCCTCCATTGAGGATAAGGTCAACCGGCTTACCGCCATTGACTATGAACAGCAAAACGCCAATCTCTGCGACTATGTGATAGATTTCAGTAGCTACGATGAAGCCGTTGATCATCTCCGCCGCATTTTGAAGCTGAACGGAAACGCGTAGGGGCGACCATTGGTCGTCCGCGGGCGCACACAGTGCGCCCCTACGATGTTGTTTGTACGGCAGTTAGATAAATTTGAATACGTCTAACAGACTCCCGGCGTGAATGTAGGTGCGGTTATCAACCGCCCGCACAGTACGTGGTAACGGATTTGCCGAAACGAGTGGTGAAATTGCTACGCAGTACCGCCGGGCGATTGGTAATCGCTCCTACTACATTGATTGCAAGACTGTTTGCTAAATACCAATTTACCTAATCGTTTACCGCCGTACCGATGATCGGTACGGCGGTCGTTAATTTATTTCTTAAGTGCTTTTCTGAGAACAGGCGTAATCAGCAGCGCAATGCCACCACCGATAAGGGCGGTAACGAGCTGAGGCCAAGAGAAAGTAGCCGGCAGCACTTTCAGCATCGGTGCCTTCAGTAGTCCTGCGGACAGAAGCCCCTCCGCCAGCACGCCGCAAATGAGGAAATTGACAATGGCATACAGCACTGCAAATTTTGCCGTTGCCGCCGCAATCCAAGCAGTCGCCTGTCTTGCGATTTTACGGCTATCCTTCCCTGCAATCAAGGATAGTAAAACCGCAAAAGTCGTATTGCCCACCATAATGGCGGGCACAGTAAGAATTTGGGGCGCAATGCCTAAAAGATACGCCAGCACCGGGGAGATGACCGCCACGGTAACACCGCTATATATGCCCGCTACCAGTACCGTCACTGCCAGCACAGCGTTGACAAAGGAGCCGGTAACCATTTGTCCTGCCGGTTTCGTCAGCGCTTGCAGCGCGACCAGTAGCGCCAGCATAACCGCTGTTTCTGTGATCCACTTAATTTTCTTATTCATAGCACACCTACACATTTCTATAAAAGTTAATAAGCATTTTACCCCCATTCCATCCGTTTGTCAATTCTTCTCCCCTACTTTACTTTTGCCATATTCAGGAGTATACTTATGTTATCTTTCCTTATGGAGGCTACTATGGCTTTGCTTTTGGATCTATTTCTCTCCTTCGCCAAGATCGGTGCGTTCACCTTCGGCGGTGGCTATGCGATGCTGGCGCTTTTAGATCACACCTGTGTGGAAAAGAAAAAATGGCTCACATCTGACGAGTTTTCCGATTTGACCGTCATTGCCGAATCCACCCCCGGTCCTATCGCTATTAACTGCTCTACTTATGCCGGCTACAAAAAGGCAGGGCTTCCGGGTGCTATTGCCGCGACCCTTGGTATGGTACTGCCATCCTTTTTGATCCTACTGCTCGTCTCTATGTTTTTCGAAAACATTCTTGCCTACCCTATCGTTGCCAAGGCATTCCGTGGCATCCGGGTTGCCGTATCCTTACTGATCCTGCAGGCTGGCTTCAAAATGGCAAAGAAAATGCTGAAAAACACAAAAACAAAGGTTTCCTCCCTTCTTTTTTTGCTGTTTTTCTTTGCCGTTTCTCTTTCCCTCTCACTCTTTGATCTCCATCTTTCCACCATTTGGTTGTTTTTAGCAGCGGGCACGGCAGGCTTCTTCCTTTACGGTCTTCCCGGAAAGGAGGGTGTAAAATGATTCTGCTTTCACTCTTTTGGGAATTTCTGAAGATCGGTCTTTTCACCTTTGGCGGCGCATACGGCGCCATTCCTCTGATCCGCCAAAGTGCCCTATCCCATGGCTGGATGACCGAGGAGATGTTCAGTAACATTTTGGCAGTCTCCGAGTCTACCCCCGGTCCTATTATGGTCAATTCAGCCACTTACATCGGTGCTTCTCAAGCCGGTATTTTGGGCGCTGCTGTAGCAACGCTGGGTGTTGTACTGCCTTCCTTTGTGGTGATCATACTGATCTCTGTCCTTTTCACCAAGCTGGTAAAGCACCCCAGTGTGCAGGCCGTCTTAAAGGGTGTAAAGCCCTGTGTGATGGGCGTGATCCTGGCCACCGGAATTTATATGGCTTTGGAAGCTCTCGCAGGACTGCCTGTCGCTTTTTCTCCCGATATTGCCTCGATATTGCTCTTTTTCCTGCTTTTATCTGCACTTATTCTTTACCCCCGCCTTCGCAAAAAGCCGCTCTCGCCCATTTTGCTTATTGTTCTCGCCGCAGGATTTGGCATTCTTTTTTATTAGAAAACCTCCCATGCCGTTCGGGAAGTAGCGGTGTGGGGGTTTACTTTTTTCATTCCATATAGTATAATATATCAGATCGTGTAAGTAAGGAGAGGCATCTATGTTTGTAAAGCAATATACTGCCGAAGGACGGGAGCTGCTGCGCTCCGGCGAGACACCGTGGAATGTATATCCCCGTCCGCAAATGCGTCGCAGTAGTTTTTTGAATCTAAACGGCACTTGGGAGTTTTGCGTCCGCAAAATGCCACATCTGCCGGAGATGTATGATAAAGAAATCCTTGTTCCTTTCTGTCCGGAGAGTCTTCTGTCCGGTCTGGATATAGAAGTAAAGCCGGGGAGCAACCTTTTTTACCGCACCCATTTTACCCTCCCTGAGGGATTCCAAAAGGACCGGGTTTTGCTCCATGTAGGTGCTGCTGACCAAAAGGCAGAGATATACGTTAACGGCCGTCATATGTGTTCCCACACCGGTGGTTATGAAGCTTTTACCGCCGACATTACCGACGGTCTTTTGGAAGAGGAAAACGAATTGGTCATTCGGGTTTTTGATAATCTGAAGGATCTGACGCTCCCCTACGGTAAACAAACCCTGAACCGCGGTGGTATGTGGTACACGCCTGTCTCCGGCATTTGGCAGACCGTGTGGCTGGAGAGCGTACCTACCGACTATATCACAGGCCTCAATATCTGCTGTGAAGGCACCACCGTCCGTATCACTGCCGAAAATACCAACACAGGTGTCATTACTGTCCACACACCGCACGGCGCAGAGATTTACCCGCTGGATCACGGGCAGGCTGTGGTCGCCCCGAAAAATCCCCGGCTTTGGTCTCCGGAAGATCCCTATCTGTACGAATTTACAGTAGAGACAGATTCTGACCGGGTTGACAGCTATTTCGCCCTGCGCACCTTGGATATTCACAATGTGGACGGCATCCCCCGTCTGTGCCTTAACGGCAAGCCCTATTTCTTCCACGGACTCTTAGATCAGGGCTACTGGAGCGACGGTCTTTTCACCCCCGCTGCCCCGGAATGCTACGAACGGGATATTCTGATGGCAAAAGAAATGGGCTTTAATACCCTGCGCAAGCACATCAAGGTAGAAGCCGAGGCGTTTTATTATGCCTGTGACCGTTTGGGAATGATCGTCTTTCAGGATATGGTCAACAACGGTGACTATGCTTACATTCGGGATACCGTGCTCCCCACCTTCGGTAAACAGCGCTCAAATGACGTAAATATGCACAAAGACACCGCCACCCGGCGGGCATTTATCAGCGGAATGGAGGCTACCGTACGGCAGCTCCGCAACCACCCCTCTATCGTTTACTGGACGATTTTCAACGAAGGCTGGGGTCAGTTTGACAGCGACAGTGTCTGCCGGCTACTGCGCACCCTCGACAACACCCGCTTTATCGACAGCACCTCCGGTTGGTTCCGCCGTAATGAAACAGACGTAGACAGCCGCCACATCTACTTTGGTCCTTGGGGTCAGCTGCGCGCTTCGGATAAGCCTTTGGTGCTCAGCGAATTTGGCGGCCATTGCTATGCGGTGGAAGACCATATTTTCAATCCCGAAAAATCCTACGGCTACAAAAACTGCAAAAGTCCTGAGGAGCTGCAGGTATCCCTGAACGAGGTTTACCGCATTCGGATCATCCCTGCCATCAAGAAAGGTCTTTGCGCTGCCATCCTTACCCAGATTTCTGACGTAGAAGATGAGATCAACGGTCTTGTGACCTATGACCGGGAAGTACTCAAGGTAGATCCGGTGCGGATGCGCGCTATCAGTCGGCAGCTGAACGCGGCGCTTTTCCCCAAAGAGCAAGAAGCTTTTCTGTAAGACGATAAAGCTTCATCCCGCCAAATCCCAAAGGGATCCATAACAGGAAAAAAGGCAGACATATCTGCCCATGGTAATTGCCGGGCATATTTCGGTAATCCCACACCCCGTAGCTGCGGTTAAACAGCAAACCAAACAGAAACTCCACCATTGTGATCACCCCGGCTCCCGTCAGCGCCCGCAAAGGCCACGGCAGCCGGGGATTTGCGTTTTCAAGACCACCCAAAAGCAAGAAACAAGTTCCACCGGCAAAGAACATTGTAATATGGCTCCACCCACGCCACAGATTTTCTATCACCACATATCCCGTTCCTCCCAGTAGAAAAAGGAATAAGTTTTTCCAAAAAGTCATTTCTCTCACCTCAAGGAAAGGATTTCCAAAAAATATAGAAAAAATACGCGTATTTTCTCTTGACAAATCCCGAACTTATGCATATAATAAGAAAGCTGTTTACAGCAAACAACTTTATGGCGGCGTAACTCAGTTGGTAGAGTACCCGGTTCATACCCGGTCTGTCACCTGTTCAAGTCAGGTCGCCGCTACCAGGCCCGTTGGTCAAGCGGTTAAGACACCGCCCTTTCACGGCGGTAA